>JANWJB010000129.1 GCA_025449575.1 Acidobacteriaceae bacterium | reverse complement strand
GCCGGTGCAGGATGCGCCCACACCGTCGGGCAATGCTGCCGCGGCTGCTGTGCTTCTGCGTCTGGAGGCATTGAGCGGGCGCGCGGAATTCCGCGATCGGGCCAAGGAAACATTGGAGGCATTCGCCGGAGTCATTGAGAAGTTCAGCTTTTACGCCAGTACCTACGGCCTGGCGCTGGAGCGCTTTCTGCTTCCGCCGTTGCAGGTCGTCATAGTGGACGGCGGCGAATCCGCCGATGCGCTGGACCGCGCTGCCATTTGCCGGTTTGCGGTTAACAAAAGCGTGATTCGCCTCTCTCGCGCCCAGATTGCCGGCGATCTGCCGCCGGCACTTGCCGAGACGCTGCCGCGGCTGCCTCGACTTGCGGACAAGGGGAGCTTTGCAGTCGTTTGCTCCGGCATGAGCTGCCAACCGCCGGTGCTGGAGCCGGAGGAACTGCTGCGCCAATGGCGAAGCTAGCTTCGGCACCATAACCGACGCGCTCAATGGATGGAAGAAGATGAGCTGAAGAAGATGACCGGCCAGGTCGCCACTACGGGGCCGGCCTTCTTCGGAAGCGAAAGCTCTACTTGGCTGGAGCGACTGGCGCGGGGGGCGCTGCCGGCTTGACCGGAGCGGATTGCGTGTGGCCACTCTTCAGGTTATCGAGCACCGAGTGCTGGCTGCCGCCGCGCTGGATTAGCACGGTGAGACCGATCGAGGTCAGCATAAAGATCACCGCTCCCCATGCCGTCAGCTTGGTGAGCATGTTGGTCGCGCCGCGTGGTCCGAAGGCGGTCTGCGAGCCTTGGCCGCCGAAGGCGCCGGCCAAATCCGCGCTCTTGCCCTGTTGCAGCAGAATAACCGCGATCAGAAAGATGCAGACGAGCACGTGGATGGTGCCGATGATCCAAATCATGAAGCCTGATACCTCAGCCGCGGGACCACGCCCGCGGAAAACTGGTTGAGACAGAACTTGGTGCGGAAGGGGGGACTTGAACCCCCATGCCTTTTGGGCGCCACCCCCTCAAGATGGTGTGTCTGCCAATTTCACCACTTCCGCGTCGGAAGTGCGCCTATCGCCCAATGAATCGGCGCCGGAGCACGGTGTGAAAGTACGCTCCACAATATGGAGAGGATTCGCCTGAGGCGGGCGAAACGTACCAGTTCGATGGTATCGTGCCCGGCGGCGTACTGCAACGTAAACGGGCAGGTATGGTCGCCGCCTCGTCAGGGGGACGCAGACCGTGCGGGCCGGCGTCAGGCTGGGCTTGGATTTTCGTGCGCAGGCCGCCGTAAACAATTGCAGGAACCTTTACTCCTTCTGTGCACGAGTGGTTTCAGCGGTGAGAGTCGTGGGGGGAGTCGCCAGGCTGTTCACCTGCCCGGCATCCGTGATCTCGTAGTTTGTGTACTCAATGGTCAGGTCGGCATGGCCTCCAAGGCGAATCGCGGTGACGCTGTGGTTCCGGGCGGGAAGCCAGAAATCGCTGACCTTTGCGTACACTTCATCGATGTCTGCTTTCCGCGTCCAGAAAGACGGATTCTTCGCAGGCTCCGCCTTCAGCCGCACGACGGCAAAGTCGCCCGCATCGACCCAGATTCGGCCTCGATAGAGAAATCTGTCCTCCCTCCTGGGCTCTACTTCAAGGACATAGGCCTCGCCGGAAGAACAATTTTCTTGCCCTATCAGCGTGAAACGGTAATTGGCGCCGGTCAGCGCGAATTGCCGCTCAACCTTCGGCCGGGATTCTTCCTTTTCCGCTGCCAGGAGCTTCTTTAATACCTTGTCGATAATCAGTTTGGAACCAGTCTCGGACTGGATGACGAACTCTTTCCTGCCTGGAGACAGATAGGTCACGCCCACCACCATCTTCGCGCTCCTCGCTCCAAAAAATCCGTGGTATTCCACCTGATACGCTCTGGTCGCATGGTAAGCATGAAGCGCCTGATCTCGACGGAGATTCATCTGTGCAAGGTTGTGTATCACTTGCTCTGCGGTAAGCGGAGCAGGATCAGGAAGGCTTGCGGCAGCCGCTTGCTGAACGCCTGCGGATTGCCACAATATCGCCGGGGCCACAAGCGACAGAACGCCCACCCCAACAAGGAGGTGCACCATCGGCCTGGCCCGTATTGGTGCGCGATGATCGGTCTCCTGCGGTTTCATGGCAAACCTTTCCTCATGGCCGCATGCACCCAAGCCTTGACACGACAAGTATCGGATCTGCCGTACCCAAATGCCGGTCAATTTTGATCGCTAATCCTTCTTAGCCGGGAAGCGGAAATGGAAATTCCGGCCAAGCGCCCGGGGTCCAACGGCCACCTTCTCAAATTTGCCGGATGAAATGGTTTCCCGACAATTGAGATCGAGAGAAGGTGGGCTCAAATGCGAACGAGCTCCTGAGGATGGTGAAGCCCCTTGGCGTAGAAGGCATCGGCAATCACGCCGTCGGGGACACAATCCCCGGATTCGTATGCTCCGCTCATGGCTATCCAGGATCTCGGGGAAACGGCGGCGCAGGACGGAGAGAAGCTCGAAGCCCGACATCTGGGGCATGTTGAGATCGGAGACGATGAGTTCCGGATTCACACTCCTGATCTGCAGAAGAGCATCAAAGCCATGCTCTGCGGTGCTGACGTTGTAACCCTGCGCGCTCAGCAGCGCTGCGACTACCTGGCGAATGCATGGCTCGTCGTCCACAACCAATATTCGATGTTCCTCGCCCATAGCGATCTCCTCTGGTCTGAAGTGAATGCGGGGGCAGCTTGGTTGATTATTGGGGCGGCGCAGTCCGGAAACTGGTCAATATTGCCACCGCGGAAAAAGGTTGTATGCGGTTCATGGAAAATAGCTTGCAAGTGAACAATTGTGATTCGGCAGGGCTTGCCGGGGGGACGATTTTCCCCGCGTGGGGCATCGGGTCCCGGGGGCGAGCGCCGTCGGCGGCCTCTCGGTCGCCCGCTAGGGCGCGCTTGCGGCGGCGGGGAGTGGTGCCGCCGATGGAGAAATCCGGCAGGGCGGGTGGGGAGGCGAGATCTGCGTCTTCGGCGCACCGATTTTTTTCAGCAGGTCTTCCATCTTGCCATAGGCCGCATTGGTCCAGCCGAATCCCACCACGTTTTGGCGGTATCCCGCGGTGACGTTCGTCTGCGACGATCCGGTGACTACGTCGTATTTCTCCCGGATTGTGCCGTCGCATGCGAAATTATCGCGGACGACAGCCATGAATTTTGCGGCAATACGCGCGGCGTCCTCGCGGTCCCCATACTGCGCCATGCCATCCACCGCGAGCCATGTCACGGGAGCCCATCCATAGGGCAGGTCCCATTGCACGCCGGAGCGCAGCGTGCTCATCGCCGCGCCTCCCGGCTTCTCAAAGAGATTCAAATGCGACTCCACTTTGCGGGCCTGCTCCGCATCGGCGGCTCCTGCCCATAGCGGGTAGAAGGTCGTGAGGTAGTCATAATCGGACTGTCGCCCTCCACCTTTTCCCCGGCCATCGGGGGCGGCGAATTCGTAATCGAAGTACATTCCCTTTTGGGGATTCCATAAGTACTTATTGATTGCGCTGCGGCGGCGGAGTGCAGCGGCATTCCACTGCCGCGCTTCTGCCGACCGGTGGAGCGTCGCCGCCATCCAGGCCAGATCCCGCTCATATTTGTAGAGCAGCGAATTCAGGCAGACCGGCGCATAATCCTGCGTGGAGCCGCTGTAGGGACCAAAGCGGAAGCTGGTGTCGAAACCAGATTCGCGCATCGCTTGGTCGCCTTTGTAGAAATCATGCGACAGCCAATAGGCTCCCACGTGAGCCTGCGCGCAAACCGACGAGCGGTCAGGATCGCAACTGATGTGCGCCAGCTCCGCGCGCTCGGCGGCATCAGGGGCGGCCCATCCATGTACCAGATATGTCGTGTGAACCTCGGGGTGCACCAGAAGCCATCGAATGACGTCCCGATAATAGCTGCTATCGTCCGCCATCTCAGGAACCGGCCCGTTTCCGGTGTCGTAGTAGCGAACCAGGCCGGTATCCCCGGCGCGATGGACGGGACTCATCCATAATGCATGGTCCTGCTGGGCAAACCCATAGGCGCGGGCCAGCCAAGCCAGCGCCTGTTGCCGCCGGCCCCGGGCGATTTCGGCATCATAAACTGCGCGGATCATCGAGGACAGAAACGGCGGTTGCGATCTGGTGAAGTAGTAGGTGCGATTGGCATTCAGAATTTCGCCGTAATGCTCGATCTCAAAAAAGAAGTTCTCCACCATTCCATGGGCCAGATCGAGACGCCCATCGCGCAGCAATCCAAGCACGATGAAGTAGCTGTCCCAGCCATACATCTCGTTGAAGCGCCCACCAGGAACAACATACGGATGGGGCAGGTACAAAAGGCCGGGCGGGGCAATTACCGCATCGGTTCCGGCGTGCGTGATGCGAAACGGCAACCGCTCCACCTGGGCGCCGCACCTGCGGACCAGGGAGGCCACCTCGGGCGGCTCAGGCAGATCGTGTGGCAAATAAAGCAGCGGCGGGGCGTTCAGCTTGGGGTCGGAGAGGGAAGCGCAGCTCGACATCGACCGCGTGAGCGTTCCCCATGTGGCGTGAATGTAAGCGTCGATGGAACCGGCGCCGGCGGGCAGGGCAGGGGAGGCGTGCGGCGCCGAGCGCGCGGGCGGCGCCGTGTTTGCCGGGACACCTCTCTCTTGCGCCTGCGCCCGGAGCGTGGGGGGCGCCGAGGCGGCCAGTGTGCCGCACGCAAGCAGAAGTAGACTGCAGAGGTGGCGATTGAATCTCATTCGCCCGATTCCCATATCCAAAAGCGTGTGGCCGGCAAGGCGTTCGCAGCAGGATACAGACTCACATGCGGGCGAAGAGGCTCTTTTCAGTCACCCCCCTAGCATAGGCTCAGAACAGATTTTCCAGCCAATCCCAGAAGCCGTGGTGATGATGATGGGGCGTCGATGTGGCATTCGTCTCTGGAGAGTTGAGTTTGGCGGAGGCATGAGCCCTCGCAGGTGAGACAAGCAGCACGGTCACTGCAGGCAATGCCATGGCTCCCAAGCCGAACTTCTGCAGGATTGCCCGGCGCGTGAGGCCGGGGGCAATCGGCGTGCTCGCCGCAGGCGCCTCCAGCAAGCCGTCCTTCGCCAAAATGTTCAAGGAAAACTCGATCATTTCGCGGGTGACCGGCTTACCCATCTGCTTCGTCATCAGATCGGCGATTTCGTCTACCGTCCTGCTTCCATCCGCATGTTTCCATACGAATGCGGCAGTCTGATTGAGGCAAAATGCCTTATTGCGGTTGGAGTCGAAGATCATCAGCTCGTCCGGCAATTCCTCGATTGTCAGATTTGCAGTGGTCAGGCGACGCGGTGTCTCTTCCTTTAGGCAGGTCATGGCATGGGCTCCTTGGAACGGGTATTCAATCAATCATCAGCCAGTTGCCAAATGGCATTCAGTCAAATCATGCAGAGCGGCTTCTCCCTTGATCTCTGCGGCGCCATGTTCCCGCCTTCTATTCAGGCAGGTAGCCAGGCTCACAGAGCTGCCTAAGCGGACGAATCGTGCAACGGCGAACGCCGCCCGGGCATCGGAAGAAATATCAAACGTAACAGTCGCTGATCCATACAGTTGTTTCCGTGTGTCGCAGAGTTCGGGAAGGGGAATCCGTTCAGTTGCGGCGCCGATTCCTCCTGGCTCCAGGAATCAAGAAGATTTTAGTACCACTGGGAAGCTTTGGGGGGGAAATCCACAGAATTGCGGCAAACTATCGTGAGTTACTTAGGGCCGCGACACTCCGCGAGTCGCTCTCCGCGGTTGCATGCAAATGGCTCACTCAGAGCCGGCGACGCGCGGCACCGCTTCGGCGGTCCTTACGAGGATCTTCGGGTCCGGCCAGAAGCTCCGGCTTTCCACATACGCCAGATCGAGGCTTATCTGCCACTTGGAAGAGACGTCCTCGCGCGCGCGAATCTGCCAGAGATCGGCGAGGCTTGGGAGAACTTCCAGCCGACGGAAATTCTCCAGATCATTGCGCCGGACCTGGCCGGCACTCGGAGCGGACGAGGCCCTACAAGACCCTCATGTCGCCTCGCAACACATTCAGCAACTGCGGCAGCTCGTCCAAGTTGTATTTTTGTAGGACCCGGCCGACGGCCGTGAGTTGCGGAGCATCCTTGGTC
>JANWJB010000128.1 GCA_025449575.1 Acidobacteriaceae bacterium | reverse complement strand
CTTGTCGGCGCCGGCAACGGGACCATCAACCCAGCCACCCGCAATGCCGGGCTGCAATTGGAGCCTGAGCATTCCTCCACTCTGGCCGCGCTGCGGTCCATGTCCATGCAGATCGGAACCATCGTCATGGTCACCATTGCCCCGCGATCCTCGCCGGTTCCCAGAAGCCCGGCGCGGTGCAGGCCTCGATCTTCCTGGTCTCGGCCCTGGTGCTGGCGGCCTCTCTGTTGCTGGTTTCTCACGTGCCGGAGCACCGCGGCTCCTGGTAGGCCGGCCTTCGGCTGAATCCACGGCGCACCTTTGCCCGCTGTTCGAGAGGTCGAATGAGACGACTGCGATTGCACCGGATGGCGCCTTTCGCGTTCTTGAATACGTTGTCGCCCATTCCCCGTATGCGCCTCCTATAGTCCGGCGCGTCGTATTACGGTTACAGCAAAGAATCTTTAGAAAATTCCGATTGAGGTTTCGTATTCTTGCAACCACGGAAATCGAAAGCAAGAACTAGAAGCGATTCCGGTTTGCCCGAATTCTTGAAGCCGGGCGAAAGCAGCCAATTACCGTCTCACATAGACTCGATATCCGGCCGGCTTCATGGCCCTGCTCCACCAATAGACATCGTCCCGCGGTTGACGCTCGGCATACAAGCTATATTGGCCGGCTAGCAGCGAATGGATTGCCGGCCAGCGCTCCAGCTTGTCATAACTCATTTCGCTCCACTGGCAGTATTGATCGGTAACGATAAAGACCTCGGGCGGGTTGCGTTTGAGCGCGGCAAGAAACCCCTGGCGATACCGATCGACGACCTCCATCCTTTCGCTTCCCCGCGGCGCATAATCATAGCAGTCGTAGATATAACCGGTAGCCTGCACGAGCCGGTCACGGTAAAGGGTATTGATGCACCCAGCGGTGGTATCGAGACACTGAACCTTGCCGGATAACCTCTGACCCCCAAGAGCATTGAGATCGCCGCTTAGCATGGAGATGAATTCCTGATTGCGCCATCCATAATGGATTGCCTTGTAGGCGAATCGGGGCGCGAGGATCAGCAGTGCATAAATGCTGCCCAGCGCCGCGAAGTAACGCAGCACGGGATGCCGAAGCGCGGCGGCAAAGTCAATGCTCATCAGCACCAGCAGAAATACCAGCAACGGATAGCGATAATAAGGAAAGCCGCGGCCTTGCGAGCAGTAACCAAGCAGGCTCAGAAGCGCGCCTGCCGCCAGCATCCGCTTCTCCCAGTTCCACCGGCGCCCGAATATGGCCGGCACGATCCATAGCGCGACCAACGGGCCGATGGGTGCGACGCTGTGCACCAGCAGATAGCCTAATGATTTGCGGTACATTCCGTTGTAGTAGAGCCCGATCCCGGTCATCTCCGAGAAGAAGGCCCCCAGCGCGTGAATCCGCAGCAGATAGATGCAGACAAGCAGCAGGGGCAGCAAGAGGCCAGCCAATCCGCAGAGCAGAGGGCGCAGGTAGGGACGCCGCAAACTCTTCCAGTGCATCACAAACAAAATCAGCAGAAGAAATCCCGCCGGGCCCGCCCACGGCTTGATGGTACCGGCAACGCCTGCGGCGAGGGCCGCCGGCCAGACCATCCACGCGGAGTTCCGGCGAACGGCAAGCAAGAGAAATGCAAAGAAGACGGCGAGCAACGCGGCCGCCACCTGGTCCCGCTCTCCCAGAAACGAGATGCCGTCCTGGCCGTGGATCAGCGTCAACAACCCGGCGCCGGCAAAGCCTGCAAACCAGCCGGAGAACTTCGCGCCATAGGGCGCCGTGATCATCATCATCGCGGCGCCCGTAACCGCCATCACCAGGAAATCAAAAATGCGCCAGCTTAGAGCCCCGCCGCCTAAAAAATGGATCACGAGCCAATGGACCAGATAACAGCCGGGCATATTGATTTCCACGATCTGCCGGTAGGGAGCAAATCCATGGTCGATCAAAAAGGCGACGTAGTGGAAGAGCGAAGCGTCCCCAACCAACGGCCACTGCCAGGTTCCAATCGCAAAAGCCGCCAGGGAGGCGGTAAGGGAAGCGCCCAGCACCCATGGCCCCCACCGCAGCAGGGGAGTCCATGGATCGCGGTGCGGAGCTTCTTGCGGGAACATTTCTTTACGCATGATTGTGCCACAGAGAGCATTTTCTCTAGTTCTCGGCTCTGCTGGCCATGCGTGGCTTCCCCATTCTCTGGCTCTGAGCTATTCTCAAGGATGCCGGTTGATCTCTGGAAGAGCACTCGAATTTTCAACTCGATGGGACGGGTGGATGCGCAAGGCCAAACTCGTTGCGCGCTGCACTGCGCTTCTCGCTTTACTTCCAATCTGTGGCAGGGCCATCCCGCTCTTTGCCCAGCAGGCTCTGTCCAATCCAACCCTCCCGCGCGCTCTCGACAACCTGCTGACTGAACCGTCCCTGAGCAACCATCAAGGGTCCGTCTTCATACCCTTCGATAGCTGGATCTATCCCGCAATCGAGCGCCTGTATTCGCTTGGATATGTCGACTCCGCCTATCTTGGAATGCGCCCGTGGACCCGCCTCAGCTGCTTGCACATGCTGGAGGAAACCTATCCCAAACTCCAAAGGGCGCCGGGAGACGCTGAGGCGTGGGCTATTTTCCGGTCCCTGGCGGAGGAGTTGGGCTACGACGCCGTTGCCCCAACCACGCGCGCCGAGGTCGCCAATCTCTATGTGCGGCCGATGTATATTCAGGGTCCTCCGCTCAATGATTCCTACCACTTCGGCCAAACCCTCATCAACGATGATGGCCGCCCTTACCAACATGGGTTCAATGCCGTTCTCGGATTCAATGCCAGCGCGCAAAGTCACCGCCTTACCCTTCAGGTGCGTGGCGAGTATCAGCACGCGCCGGGGCGCGCTGCCTATCCACAATCCGTTGAAGCGCTGATTGCGCAGGTCGACGTCACTCCGCTGCAGACCCCTGAAGCCGTGCCGCAGGCCGATGTTTTTCGGCTGCTCGATGCCAATCTTGCATTTCAGTTGGCCGGGCACGAGATATCTGTTGGAAAAATGGAGGATCAATGGGGCCCCGCCAAGAGTGGAGGCATGGCGTTGAGCAACAATGCCGAACCCTTCTACGCGCTGCGCATCAATCGGGTCGAGCCGCTGCGCATTCCGCTGCTCTCCGACATTCTCGGTCCCTTTCGCTATGAAGGAATTCTCGGCGACCTGAAAGGACATCGCTATCCCAACGCGCCATGGATCCACGCGGAGAAATTCAGTTTTAAGCCGACGCGGAATCTGGAATTTGGATTCTCTCGCGTGGTGATCTTTGCCGGGGAGGGCCACGTTCCTCTGACCTTCGGCTCTTTTTGGAACAGCTTTACCGGCTTCAGCAACGTCTCTGTCGCGCAGAAGCAGAGCCGGAACGACCCCGGAGCGCGCCATTCAAGCTTCGACTTCACCTGGCGGCTCCCCTGGCTTGAGAAGTGGCTGACGCTCTACTCCGATTCCATCGTCCACGATGACGTCTCGCCACTCGCGGCGCCGCGCCGGGCGGCGTTCGAGCCCGGTCTATATCTTTCGCATGTGCCGGGGCTGCCGCACGTCGATATCCGGGCGGAAGCCGTCAACACCGATCCGGTGGGCAGCAGCCAAGGCGGTCAATTCCTCTATTACGAGAACATTTATCGCGATGGCTATCTCAACCACGGGAACCTATTGGGCAGTTGGATGGGCAGAGAGGGCAAAGGCGGTCAAGCATGGATTACCGATTGGTTCAGCCCGAAGACCTTTGTCCAGATTGGCTATCGCAACGCCAAGGTTTCGAAGAACTTCATTCCCGGAGGGACCACGCAGAACGACTTCAACGCCCGTGCCGTTCTGCGGTTGAAACCCAATTTAGAGCTCAACGCCTTCGCTCAGCTTGAGTACTGGAAGGTACCCGCACTCGCCAACGGGCGGCAGGAAGACTTTACCGGTTCCTTCCAGCTTACCTACTACCCAAAGCTTCGCTGGCACAGGTAAGTCCTGCGGCCATTCCGCTATTGTCCCAGCGGAATCTGGATAGATGCACCCATCTTGTGCGTTCGGGGGTCGGCAAGTGGACGAACTGAGCCGATCAGCCGCGCGGCCAGGTTCTTCTTGCCGCCGCGATAGAGAGCGCGGTGGTTGAGCACATAGCTGCCGGCAAGAAATCCGATAGCCTGCCCCACCAGTACGTCCGAGGAGAAATGCTGGTTCGCGACGATACGGGAGACGGCGATGGATTCGGCAAATCCATAGGCGGGAATGATGACATACCAGCGCGGATACTCCCCGGCGATCACGCGAGCCAGCGCCATGCTGGCAGCCGCATGGTCGGACGGAAACGACGAGTCCCATTCCCAGTGCCTGGTTCCATTGGGCCAGAAGTCTCCTTCTCCATTGCCTTGCAGCGGGCGCTGACGGTTGCTGACGAGCTTGGTCGCTAGCGTCACGGTTCCGGAATCGAGGACTGCCTCCGCCCCCAGGCGCCCGGTTTCCGCGAGCTTAGGATTCTTCTTCGCTAGACCGAGAAAGTAAATACCTGCCCCTTCCGCACCAGCCGCATAAAAGGAGCCGAAATCCGCTACTTTGTTGGCGGTGTTCATTCGGCTCGGATCCGCCCCTGCCGCTTGCGACGCATCGACGTCAAAAGCGAAAGCCAGCCCGGTGGCGGCCCCCAGCGGAGCCAACCAATAGACATCCTTGGACTGCACGTGCAGCGGGCTGGTGAAGATGCCCTTATCGTCTTCGCCGAGGTCCCGAATACAACGAACCAGATGAGTGATGCCGCAAATGGGCTCGTCCGTTGGAGCGGCCGTGTTGCCGGCAGCCAGGGTCGCCGGAGAGGCTCCCGCCTGTGCGACGGCTAGCCCCGAAGCACTTAGGAAGAGAAAGAAACCGGCAACGCAAACCAGAACTGCGCGCAGGTTCGCGGACCGCGGACTGGACACGCGACCTGGGTACTGTCTCGTAGACGGGAGAGAACTGCCCTGTATCATGCTTGACCTCAAAGTTGTTTTAAACACGTTGATTCCTGGATTAGTTGCAGCTACGATTTCATTAGCCACCTTCAGATACCCCATCTAGCCGGGGCCTAGAGAAGCAATTTGGACGCAGAAATCCTGAGGCGGCCTAGATTCGGAGTGGCTGCAGCAGATCGACGGCCGGGGTGCGGAGGAACTTGCCGGCGCAACTGCGGGATGAGATGAACACAGGCCGATTCCATGGAAAAACCCGTAATGCCCGGAGAAAAAACCAGCACAGAGATCTCAGTAGCGAAATACCTGCGCAAGCCATCAAGAGCACGATCACGAGCAATCCATTCGAGCCGAGGTGTCGCAGATCGTCCATATGGTCATGGCACTCCCAGATCGGGTTGAACACCAAGAATGCGACAAGGCCAAGCAACGCAGAGGCGACGACGTGTTGGCTCCAGGAGTGCCCCGAGGCTATGCGCGTCCGCATTGATCCGCACATGGTCATCTGCGCAGCCAGCCTAGCAAAGTCGAGCGAGGCATTTCAAATCGCCGGCGGCGTGCTCCGCTCGCCCCCGCGCTCCGGTCCGCAACTTCAGCTTGGTTGCTTCGATGACAGATGCGGCGACATTCCTCAACTTCAAAACACAGTAGAATGAGAATCAGGCATGATTCTACCCTTTGTCCGCGAATTGCTCGCGGACTTGGAACACTCTGATCCGTTCGAGCGCGTGCGAAGGCACTTGGCCCTTGCAGCGGGGCGGAGGCGTGTCTCCGGTCTGAACGCATCGGCGCGTACCCTCTATCTTCCCTTCTTTGCCCGCGCCGCCAAGGCGCCCGTGGCCGTAATCGTGGCGGACAACAAGGCCGCGGACGCGCTGCAACTCACTCTCCGTTCCGCCTGTGAACTGACGGGAGCGGTGGACCCGGAACGGGTGCTTCGGCTGCCGGCCCACGATGTGCTTCCCTTCGAGAGCCTTTCGCCCCACCCGGAGGTGCAGGAGGAGCGCGCCTCCGCTTTGTGGAAGATTGCGACCGGCGCTGCTGCGATCGTCATTGTCCCCATTGAAGCGGCTGCCCTGCGCTTCTTCCCTCCCGAGTACTATGCCGGGCTGGCGCGGGTGCTGCGCCGGGGAACGGAGATCGACGCCGACGAGCTCGCCGCTCATCTGACCGCCGTCGGTTACAGCGCCGTGGATATGGTTGAGATGCCCGGCCAGTTCACGCGCCGCGGCGGCATCCTCGATGTTTATTCTCCGGAGATGGACCGGCCCGTCCGCGTGGAGTTGTTTGGCGACGAGATCGAGTCCATACGGAAGTTTGAGCCGGATTCGCAGCGGTCTTCCTCATCGTTGGACGAGGCGCTGCTGCTGCCGCTGACCGAGACTCCGGTTTCCGAGAAGCTGCTGGCCTCCATCCATGCGCGCTTGAGCGCCAAGCGCGAAGAGGGAGACGACGCCGAGTCTGGCGCCTCTCCCGCTCCGGGGGTAGTGAGCGTCTTTCCCGGCTGGGAGTTTTTCTCCACGGTCGCCGGCGCGGATCGCACCCTCTTCGATCTCTTCTCCCGTGTGCAGGTGATGGTCGAGGAGCCGGCCATGATTCGCAATCAGGCGGACCGCTGGTGGGCCAAGGTCGAGCAGCGGCACGAGCGAAGCGGCATCGGCAGCCTCATTGCGCCTCGGGACATCTATCTCTCACCGGAGGAAGTCCTGGCGAAAATCGCCTCCCTTCCCGGTCTCGATCTGGACCAGCTCGGCGAAGTCGATGTGCTCGACGGGGAGAGTGGGACACTAGGCGAGATTGCCTTTTCTTCCCGGCCCGCCCGGCGGTTCCACGGCTCCATTCCGGCCTTTCTCGGCGAAATCAAATCGCTGGCCGCCCAGGGCTCGCGCATGCTGCTGGTGGCGCCGAATCAAGGAGAGGTCGAGCGGCTCGCCGGGCTGCTGCGCGAATACGGACAATCCTACCGGTTCGGCAGCCGCATACAGCACCCGGGCAGCGAGAACATCTACGACGAAACCAGCTACCTGGCCGGCGACGTGCGTACTCCCGTTCTGGTCCGGGGATCGATGGCCGGCGGCGTCCATCTGCCGGAGAGCAACCTGGTCGTCTTCGGAGCCAACGATTTTTCCGACGAGGCTGATATCGCCGCTCGTCCCGCACCCAAACGTGCGGCGTCCAAGACTGCTGCGTTCATCTCAGACTTCCGCGACCTCGCCGTGGGCGACTATGTGGTTCATGTGGAGCATGGCATCGCCCGCTACCTGGGATTGAAGGAGATCGAGCAGGACGGGCTCAAGATCGAGTTCATGGTGCTGGAGTTTGCCGAGCAGGCGCGGCTCTATGTTCCGCTCACCCGGCTGGACCTGATTCAGAAGTATCGCTCCACGGATGCCGGCCCGGCGCCGGTGCTGAATCGCATGGGCGGCGCGCAATGGGCGAAAACCAAGGCGCGAGTGCGCAAGGCCATGCAGGAGATGGCCGATGAGCTGCTCAAACTCTATGCTCAGCGCAAGGCGGCCGAAGGCCATGCTTTTTCCCCGGACAATGAGTTCCAGCACGAATTTGAAGATGCCTTCGATTACAACGAGACCGAAGATCAGCTCTCGGCGATCGCAGACGTCAAGCGCGACATGGAGTCCAGCTTGCCCATGGACCGGCTCCTGGTGGGGGACGTAGGCTACGGAAAAACTGAAGTAGCCATGCGCGCGGCCTTCAAGGCGGTGCAGGATGGCCGCCAGGTAGCGGTGCTGGCGCCTACCACCGTCCTCGCTTTCCAGCACCTCACAACCTTCACCAATCGCTTCAAGCAATTCCCGATCACAGTCGAAATGATCTCGCGCTTCCGCTCTCCGCGGGAGCAGAAGCTCATTCTGGAGCGCGTCGAAGCAGGCAAAATCGATATCCTGATCGGCACCCACCGCGTGCTCTCCAAGGAGCTGAAGTTCAGCAATCTCGGTCTGCTGATCGTCGATGAAGAGCAGCGCTTCGGCGTGCGCCACAAGGAGCGGCTCAAGCAGATGCGGCGGGAGATCGACGTGCTGGTGATGTCCGCCACGCCGATTCCGCGCACCCTCCACATGTCTTTGGTCGGGCTGCGCGACTTGAGCGTGATCGAGACGCCGCCCAAGGATCGCATGGCGATTCAGACCATCGTCGCCAAGTTTGACGACAAGCTCATCCGCACCGCCATCGAGCTGGAGCTGGAGCGCGGCGGCCAGGCCTATTTCGTCCACAACCGGGTGGAAACGATTTACGAGATCGCCTCCAAAATCCAGACCATGATTCCCCACGCGCGAGTCGCCGTCGGCCACGGCCAGATGGGGGAGAGCGAGCTGGAGCGCGTGATGCTGGCCTTCATGCGCGGCGAATACGACGTGCTGGTGGCCACTACGATCATCGAAAACGGGCTCGATATTCCCTTGGCCAATACCATCATCATCAGCCGCGCCGACCGTCACGGCCTCGCCGAGCTCTACCAATTGCGCGGACGGGTGGGCCGCTCCAACCGCCGCGCCTATGCCTATCTGCTTGTCCCGCCGGAGCAGGAGCTGACCGACATAGCGCGTCGCCGGCTGGCGGCGCTGAAGGAGTTCTCCGACTTGGGCGCGGGATTCAAGATCGCGGCGCTTGATCTCGAGCTGCGCGGAGCCGGCAACATGCTGGGCGGAGAGCAGAGCGGCCACATTGAAGCTGTCGGCTTTGAAATGTATACCAGCATGCTGGAGCAGGCGGTCAGCGAGCTGAAGGGCGAGGAGCGTCACGAGCGCCCCTCCACTCAGCTCAATTTGGGCATCAGCCTGCGCATCGACGAGAGCTATATCGCGGAGGAAAACCAGCGCCTGCGGATCTACAAGAAGATCGCCAGTGCCTCCGACGAAGCCACGCTCGGCGATGTGCGCGCCGAACTGGAAGATCGCTATGGAGAAATGCCGGACAGCGTCCGCCATCTGATGGAAGCCGCCACCTTGCGACTGCAATGCGAGCGGGTGGGCGTTTCCCAGGTGGATCGCAAGCGGGATCAAGTCCTCATCCGGTTCACCGATCGTGCCTCCATCGATCCCACGCGGCTGATGAAGCTGGTGGCGCAGAACGCCAAAAAGGGAGCGCAGTTCACTCCACAGGGTCTGCTCCGTCTGCCCCTCAAGGTGACCGAGCCGCGCGATGTGCTTACCGAGATTTGGGCTCTGCTGGAAGAATTGGAACTGCCTGCTGAGACGGCTGCCGCTGCGCCGCACTAGAGCGGATACCGAGAGAAGTTCACCGGGCTCGCGCCGCCTCTCCGTCTCTCGCTGCTTCGTCGCTCGCTGCTTCGGCGGGTGCGCGTGAACGGCCAAGGCCCGGAAATGAAGCGCCACTCGGTAGCGGAGAAACAATGGTGGACCAGCGCTTTTTTGAAGATTACGAGGTAGGAGCGGCGCGGCAGACGCTGGCGCGAACCATCGGCGAAGCCGATATCGCCTTGCACGCCGGCCAAACCGGCAACTTCCATCCCCATCACATGGATGCCGAGTGGTGCCGCACCCAATCCTACGGGCAGCGCATCGTGCATGGCACCCTCACTTTCAGCATCTGCGTTGGCCTGGCCGCCGATATTGTGAATCCTCGCGCGATCAGCTACGGGTATGACCGGTTGCGCTTTGTGCGGCCGGTTTTTATCGGCGATACCGTTCACGCGCGGGTGACTCTCAAGGACAAGCGCGAGGGCGCCAAGCGCCCCCGTCACGGGATCGTCTCGGAAGCTCTGGAATTGGTGAATCAGCACGGAGAAGTCGTGCTGGTCTGCGAGCATCTGTTGCTTGTGGAGCGCCGGCCGCGGCCTTCCTCCTGAATGTCGAACCGGATGGGGACGGAAGCTCGAACTGCGGCCGTTTGGCGGGCGACCCCGGAACGGGCCGGCCACCTGGATATGTTGATATGTTCTGCGGCGACGGGATTTTCTGCTAAGCTGTGATACCTTTTGTGCGGCTGCTTGGAGAACGGCTTGGAGGATTTCTCCTCTAGGTGTATTCCATGAACAGCTTCGGCAAACGCGGCTTTTTGCCATCAAATGCCACACCTCGGGGTGCTCGGCGGGCACAGCAACAGGAGAAATGCTCTAAGGAGTAGAAAGGCTGGCGCCACGATGGTTGGTTTGCTGGTGCAGTGGATCCTGAGCGCTTTGGCGCTGCTCATCGTTGCTTATGTGGTGCCGGGCTTTCGAGTGGTAAACGTCCCTTCCGCATTGATCGCCGTTCTGGTGATCGGCTTTTTGAACATGACCTTGGGTCTGCTGCTGAAGGTCATTACCTTTCCTTTTGCGATCCTTACTCTGGGGCTTTTGTTTCTGGTGATCAACGCGATCATGCTGCTGATTGCCAGCAAGATTACTCCGGGATTGCACATTGACAGTTTCGGCGCGGCCTTAATCGGCGCAGTTGTGCTGGCGATCGTTCACCTGCTCATCGATGCGTTGCTGTAGCGAGAGAAGCTGCGGAGATCGCCGCCGGGGTCATACGAATGGGCTGGCCCAGCACCACTGTGCGAGCACCATCGCTGCGAACCGCCACGCCGGCAGCATGCCGTGACCGGCTCCCTGCCGGCAGAATCGCTCGCCCCGTGCGCGCATGTCCCCGCCCTTGATTTACCGGGGCGGCGGCCAACGGCAGCGGCACGGAGGGCACATTCACCGCGGAGGCCGCGCCAAAGGCGCCCTTCGCGGGAGAGGTCACGTGAAGAGCAAGCGCTGCGGATGAATGGCGCGAACCGATCTCCGCCGTCAGCGGCCCAAAGGCCAGCACGGCGACCGCCAGACTGGCCGCAATGGCGATGGCGGAGATAGAGTAGACAGCGGTAAATCCCCGCGGCGGCTCATCCAGGCGCCCAAGCACCCGGCGCTCCAGTCCGCATGGGGGCTCGGCCCGTGCGATCTGGCGCAACGCCGCGTCAATTCGCGATTCGGTATTCACCATTTCTCAGCTTCCTGCTCCAGCTTGGCGGCAATCATGCGCCGCGCCCGAAAGATGCGCGAACGGATAGTGGACTCGGTAGTGCGCAAAACCACCGCGATTTGCGCCGTCGAAAGCTCTTCCAAGGCGGAGAGCAACAGCACCTGGCGCTCCTTGGCCGGCAGCTCGTCAATCAAGGAGAGAATGTGGGAATGGCCTTGAGCGGCAATCAGCTCCTCGTCAGCTCGCCGCTCCCGCGCAGGAAGAACCCGTATCAGGTCGTCAATGTCTTCCGTCTCCGGCCTCGTCTTGCTGCGCCGCTTGCGGTCCAGCACCAGATTCCAGGCGATTCGCACCAGCCAGACGCGGGGATCGCGCAGCTCCGCCAGCTTCTCCCGGTGGCGCAGCACGCGCAAAAACGTCTCCTGAACGACATCTTCCGCTTCGCCGGTGTTGCGGGTTACCGAGTAGGCCACGCGGAACAGAGTCGTCGAATAGCGGTGGACCAGATCCGTCACCGCGACATAGCTCTCCTCTTCCGGACAGGCAATCGCCTCCGGTTGAGGCCAGCCGGCGAGTTGTGCTTCAAATGTGCCCATAGGCCGCCGATCCGGGCGGAGACGCCCTCTTATCAGACGAAGCAGGCTTCCATTCCGCTCACGGAATAGGGATGCTCGCTCATTTTGCGGCCTCGGCCAGGAGCCGCTCCGCAGCTGCCGTCTTGCCTTCTTTCTTTAGCAGCGCGGCGTGTTGATGCAAGACCATCTTCATCTTGCTGTCCGCATGGACGTCGCCCTTCTGTGTCCGCTCCTGCTTACGGAAGCTCTCTTCGGCGGCGCGGTAGTCGTGGTCGGCGCGTTCGTTTTCGCCCAACTGGTTGTAGATCATCGCGCGATGCCAGTAGGCGGTACTCCATTCTATCGTGCCCGGCTTGAGCGCCTTGGGCAGCAATAGGATCTCCTGGTTAAACTCGGTCAGCGCCTCCTGCTTGCGGTCGAAAGCGGCCAGCGCGATGCCGTATTCGTCATGCGCCAGCACCCGGTCTATCATGCGCAAGTGGCCGGGGTATTGATCGGCCAGGTCGCGCTGCTGCTTGCAGTAGTCCAGCGCAAGCGGGTCCTGAGCCGACAGCAGGTTCATGCATTTGATCATCAGCTTGCCCACCTGGTCACCCAACTGGTTGGCTTTTTCCGTATCGGTCAGCGGAGCGGAAGGTGGAGCTGCGGGTGGCGTAGCCGTGGCGGGTGGGGTGGCCGTTGCGGGTGCGCCCGCCTTTCCGGCCGGAGGGGCGGACTTTGGCGTCTGCGTTTCGAGCGAGGTTTGCAACCTGTGTGCGGGCGCCTTCGCGCTGTCCGCCGCTGCATGCGCTCTCGTAACTACCGCCGAGCCGGCAAAGCCGTTGGGCACTAGGAGGATCGCAATCGCCGCAGCCGTGCAAATGGTCCAAACCCGCATTCCGCCGCCTCCTTATTCCTTTTATTATGCGTGACTCGCGCCGGCCGCACATGGCGGCGGCCCTAACACCTTTGGGTACCGTAACGCTCCTGCACCGGCCATCTCCAGGCCAATCGCTCTAGGCCATGTGGACGGCTCTAGAGTTGAACCGCTATAGGTGAACGGCTCTATAGGGGAACGCTCTATAGAATGACCTGAGGTATGCCTGAACGCCTGTATTATGCCGAGCCTTTCCGCACCTCGTTTGAGGCCCACGTCTCCGACATCCGCCAAGTCTCGCACAGCCGCGGGCAAATGGTGTGGCAGGTGGCGCTGGACCGCACCGCCTTCTATCCCACCGGCGGCGGCCAGCCGCATGATACCGGCACGCTGACCGCCCAGGCGCCAAGCGGCGTAACGCTGCAAGCTCCGATTGTTGATGTCGTCGAAGACGAGGCGGGGGAGATATGGCATACCACGGCGAAGCCGCTGCTAGCCGGAACCGCGGTGCGCGGCGAGATCGACCTCGCACGGCGCCATGACCACATGCAGCAGCACTCCGGCCAGCATCTGCTGTCGGCAGTCTTTCTGCGTGAAATTGGCGCCGCGACGGTTTCCTTCCACTTGGGCGAAGCCGCGTCGACCATCGATCTGGCTGTCGGCAGCATTTCCGCCGGGGAGATGGAGCAGGTGGAGGAAGCGGTGAACAGCATTCTCGCCGAGGACCGGCCAATCTCCATGCGCACCGTTGACCGCACAGAGGCGGAGGCGCTGCTGGCCGCCGGGGCGCTGCGCAAATTGCCGCCGCGGGAAGGCACGATCCGGCTGATCGAGATTGCGGGCGTCGATCTCAACGCCTGCGGAGGCACGCATCTGCGCGCCACCGGCCAAATTGGCGGCTTGCTGCTGCGCGGCACGGAGCGGGTGAAACAGGGGCTCCGCGTGGAGTTCGTTTGCGGCCTCCGTGCCGTCCGGACCGCGCGCACCGATCGCATGCTGCTTACGCGTGCCGCGGCTTTGCTGTCGGTGGGCCGCGATCAGGCGCCGGACGCCATCGACCGCCTGCTGGCGGAAAGCAAGGCTGGGAATAAGGAGAAGCAGCGGCTGCAGGAGGCTCTTGCCGCGTCCGAGGCGGGGCGGCTCTTGCTGGAAACCGCGATCGAGAATGGCCGGCGGCTGGTAAGCCGCAGCCTCTCCGATGGCGACGCGGGATATTTGAAGCTGCTTGCGAGCCGCCTCGCCATGGCTCCGCAGACCTGCGCGCTCTTAACCTTGCAGGCGGAAGATCCAGCGCCGCTGGTGCTCTCGGCCAACGGCGATCTTGCGCTGGATTGCGGCGCGCTGCTGCGCGACGCGCTGGGGCACTTTGGCGCGCGCGGCGGCGGATCGGCGGGCATGGCGCAGGGCCGCATTCCGCGCGCCGATCTCGACGCGCTCTTCTCGCTGCTGGAGCCGGCTCTGCGCGGATCATAAAGTCTGCGCGGGGCATAAAGTCTACGCGCTTGGGCGGGCGCTCCACCGGAAACCTGGCCGCCGGAAGCCTGATCTGCCGGAAGCCCGGGCCGCGTGGCTTCCGCCCCGGCGCCAGGATGGGGAAATCTGCCTCCCCGATCGCCGATGGATCCCCCATGACTCGTTATAAAATAGCTTTTGTTGTTTCCCACCCGTGGGGCTATAGCTCAGCTGGGAGAGCGCCTCGTTCGCAACGAGGAGGTCAGCGGTTCGATCCCGCTTAGCTCCACCAAAACACTTCCAAAGACACCCTTGCGATCCTGCGAGAACGAACGCCGCTCCTCTTCTCTGGAACGGATATCAGCATGGATCGCATGCTGCGGGCTGGGGGTAGCACCGGAAAACGGCTTCGTGATGGGGGAGCTACAGAAGAGTCAGCACAACGATAGCCAGCGGCAGGGAACGCCCGGACCTGATCTAAGGTGTTCCCTGCTTGCTCGACGGTCATGCGTCGCCACGCTGGCCGCTCTCGAGAAGGCAGAAACCCGCACTCCGGCTATTTGCCCGCTAAGTGCTGCACCACCGCTAGCGAGCGGGCAACGTGTTCCTCGGGTGAAATATGCTCAGCCGCGGACGAGAAGATGGAGACCACCTTGCCGTCTTTCCCGACGACAAATGTGGTGCGCTCGATGAACGGATGGTCGATGGCTACGCCCCGCTTACGGTCCTTCCCCACCACCCCTGCTCCCTGCAAGACCAGCTTGTCCCAGTTCTAGCTCAGCCGCAACCTTCGGATAACTCTCCATGCTCTCTCCTATGGCCCCATCCTCGCCGCCCGCCAAGCGGACAGATCACTTGCTATCTCAACCGGACATATCATGTGCTAACGGCACGCCCCAGTTTTTTATAGGCAGGCAATAATGTGTAGTATACTGAAGCTCCCCCGAAACGGCCCTCCCACGGTAACTCCATCGAAATCACAAATTAGGAGATCGCACGATGACCAGTCGTCAATTTGTCTGGGGCGCCGCTTTCGCAGCCGCGCTTTGTGGGACGCTCATTGCTCAACAGGCGCCGTCGAACTTTTACAGTGTGCGATGCGTCAAGG
>JANWJB010000127.1 GCA_025449575.1 Acidobacteriaceae bacterium | reverse complement strand
GCGTCAAATCTGCGATTCGCGGGATCGTGATACTCGCGGTTACAGAAATCGTCCATCGGCCACCGGCGCATCGTCGTGTTGGGCCGGTCATAGGGCAGGGAGAGGATGACGCTGTAGCGCGGTCCGCAAGCGGTGCAGTTGATGTAGGGATAGCGATACCGCAGGTTCGAAGGATCGAAGAGTTCGGAAAGGCAGGCATCACAGACAGGGAGATCCGCGGAAATGCGCACGGTCGGGCGGCCAAGCCTTTCACTCTCCCGAATAGTGAAATCGCTCAGCCCCTCGAAGGATGCGGAACGCACTTGCAGCTCGGCAATATGAGCGGCGGACGGATGCCTTACCTTTATCTCCTCGACCGCGGCAGCCAAGTCCTCTTCGGAGCCCTCCAGATGAATCTCTACTCCCTGCTCGCCGTTGAGCACCCACCCGGCGAGCATTTTGGCCCGCGCCACGCGATAGACGAAGGGACGAAAGCCCACACCTTGCACCACGCCCCGTATGCGAATGGAGCGAGCGGCTGCCATCATGCCCTCGCGCCCACTACACAGCCACGGCCCTGCCATCCGACCTGCAGCACGCGGCCATTGTCCACCAGAATGGGCACCGTACGCGGACTGCCCTCCAGGCGGGCCATGCGCTCCCGCGCAGCGGCATCGGCCTCCACGTCGTATTCCACAAATTCCCGCCGCGTCCACTCCAGCCATTCGCGCACTTCGCGGGTGTAGGGACAATTTGCCGAGCCATAGAGTTCAAGCATGGTCAAGCACCTCCAGCATTTCCCGGATGACGTGATATGCGGAGGCTTGAATCTCCTGGATACGCGGAATGTAGTCGCTGCGCACGATCACGGGGAAATCCACCAGTTTTCTGCGCACGATCTCTCCCCCGTCGTAGCCAAGCAGGCCTACCGTCAACAGTTCGCGCTTCCGCGCCTCCTCCAACGCCATCACGATGTTGCGCGAGCCTCCGCTGGTGGAGATGCCTACTGCGATATCTTCCGGACGGGCCTGAGCAATGAGCTGGCGCAAGAAGATGACCTCGGCCCCGACGTCGTTGGCGAGCGCGGTGATATTTGCCGGCTCCAGCGATAGCGATATTGCCGGCACGACGCGGTACCCCGCCGGAGGAAGCACGCAGTCAAGCGCCCAATCGTTGGCGTCGGTGGCTGATCCTCCGTTGCCAAACAGGATCAGCTTTCCTCCCCGCGCGAGGCGATCGTGAATGGCGACCGCGGCATTGCCAATCGCTTCGGACTGTTCTTTCGCCAAGCGTGTCCGCAGTAGAGCATCGTCTTGCACCTTCATTTCGATGGAGGCCGCTACCTCGGCGACGATGTCGCCGGTTTCTTGTTTCTTCTGTCCGAGAAACGGATAGAGGAACTCCGCTTGGCCGACGTCCTGCCCTAACTCGCGGTGCTCAAAGAAGACATGCACCGTCTCCCAGAGCGTGTGGTAGAAGATCTCCACCAGCTCCTGGTGGATGAAGGGATCCTCGGTTGACGCCTTCAGCGCGTAGGAGCCATGCGGTCCGGGAAGGGCGAAAGTCATCGCCTTGCGCGCATGCGCCCGCTCCAGCACAGCGAGCACCTCCGGGTCGCCTTGGGGCGGCCCGAAGCCCATCACGATGTCTTCAGGACGCAGGATCGCATCGACCCAGGAGCGGAATTCCAAGGAGAGATCGAGCGCGGGCAGAGCCCGCTTGCCAACGATGACCGGATGCACGAACTCTACCGAAACATGCTGCGCATCGGTCGAATAGCAACCCCGGCCAAAAGCCAGCAATCGGCCGCCCTTGAGGAAGCGTTCTGCCATCTCCTGGCACGCTTCCGCCAGATGTGTGGACTCGCGGGAGAAGAACTGTTCCAGGATTTCATTGCGTAGCAATAACCGTTCTTCTATCTGAGCCGCCAGTTTGCATTCCGTTTCCATGGGCGCCACGTCCTAACAAATGCGGGGGAGCGGGTCGCCGATCAGCATATCGACGATCCGGCTGCCGCCATAATTGGTCATCACCAACACTGCGCATGCCGGCTCGGACCGCACCTCGCCGATGGCGCAGGCATCTTCGCCTCCGGGGGTGCTCCGAAGCGCGTTCAGCGCCGCATCGGCATATTCCGGCGCAACCACTGCGACGAATTGGCCTTCATTCGCGATATGCAAAGGGTCCAGTCCGAGCAATTCACAAGCTCCTCGTACCTGGTCGCGCACGGGAAGCTCTTTTTCTTCCAGCACGACGCCCAGGCCGCAGTCACGTGCAAGTTCGTTGAGCACGGTGGCAACGCCACCCCGCGTGGGGTCGCGCATCCAGCGAATTCCCGGTCCCGCCGCGCGCGCCAGCGCCTCCACCAAGGGCAGAATGCAGCGGGTATCGGAGGCCAGTTCCGCCTCAAGATCAAGATCGCCGCGCGCAAGCAAAATCGTGATGCCATGGTCGCCGATCGGGCCGGAGAGCAGGATCTTGTCTCCGCGGCGAACCGACCGCGGATCCACGCATACCTGCGACAGCGGCGAACCGATGCCAGTGGTGGTGATGTACATGCCATCGGCCTTGCCGCGTTCAACCACCTTCGTATCTCCTGCCACGAGGGCAACGTCGGCCGCGCAAAGGGCTGCCGCCATGGCGCGGATCTCCGCCTCAAGCACCGAGGTCGCCAGACCTTCTTCAAGAACGAAGGTCGCCACCATGGCTTCTCCCTTGGCACCGGAGACCGCCAGATCATTCATGGTGCCGTTCACCGCCAGCTCACCAATGGAACCGCCTGGAAAGCGAAGCGGCCGGACGACAAAGCTGTCGGTGGTAATCGCCACCGTCGATCCACCAAAGCTCACCCGCGCGGCGTCACCCAGCGCTTCTCGCAGGCCTCCAGATAAAAGCGGCACAAACAGGCCTTCGACAAGTCTGCGGCTAGCCTTGCCGCCGGCGCCGTGCGCCATTGCAATCTGCGGATCGCTAAAGCGAATGGAAGAAGCCACGGCCGCCGCGGCAGCGCTTCCATTCAAGCTGCCGAGCCCGCGCTGCTCGCCATCGCCGCCGCTTTGCGGTGTTCGTAGTTGTAATATGCTGCGCATGAACCCTCTGAGGAAACCATGAGTGCGCCTATCGGATGTTCCGGAGTGCACTTATTGCCGAACAGCTTGCACTGCGCGGGCTTGAGCACCCCCTTCAATACCTCTCCGCACTGGGCTGCCTTGGGGTCGGTAACCCGGGTGCCGGGAATGGGATAGCGCCGCTCCGCATCCCACTCCGCATACTCGTCGCGGAGCTTCAAAGCCGATTGCGAAATGAAGCCCAACCCGCGCCATTCGAAATAGGGTCGGAGTTGGAAAACCTCGGCCAGCACCTTCAATGCCGCACGATTGCCCTCCCAAGGCACCACGCGCTTGTACTGGTTCTCTACCTTAGCCTCGCCCGCCTTGAGCTGCCGCAGCAGCATAACAATGGATTGCAGCAGATCAAGCGGCTCGAAGCCCGAGGTGACCACCGGCTTATTTTCCGTCCGCGCAATCCATTCATAGGGGCGGCAGCCAATCACCGTTGAGACATGACCCGGCCCGATAAATGCATCCAACCGCATGTCGGGCGAATCCAGAATGGCTCTGATCCCAGGAACGATGGTGACGTGATTGCAAAATACGGAGAAATTTTTCACGCCCTCCGCCTTCGCCCGCATCAGCGTGAGAGCGGTAGAGGGCGCCGTGGTCTCAAAACCAATCGCGAAGAACATGATCTGCTTATCGGGATTTCTTCTCGCAAGCTGGAGCGCGTCGGCGGGGGAGTAGACGATGCGCACATCGACGCCCCGGGCCTTATGCTCGAGCGGGCTTCCATGGGTCCCCGGCACCCGCATCATGTCGCCGAAAGCGGTGAAGACCACGTTGGCATCTTTCGCCACGGCCAGGCCATCATCGATTCTGCCCATCGGCAGCACGCATACCGGACAGCCAGGCCCATGAATCAACTCGATATTGGAGGGAAGAATATCTTTCAGGCCAAAACGGTAGATAGCGTGAGTATGCCCACCGCAAACTTCCATGAAACGATAGTGCCTATTCGGATCGGATAGCCGGCGGATCTCATCGGAGGCTTTGGCGATCAACTCCGGATCTCGAAATTCGTCTACAAACCGCATCGAAAGCCTCCCTTTCTTTTCGCCGCCCAAATAAAAAGCTCGCACATGCTTTGAGCTGAGTGTCTTTCCTCGATAGAGCTAGTTCGCTTTGGCGGCAGGTGGACCGGAGTCGCCATCCTCTTCCAAGCCATAACCGCGGACCTCTTGCATCGCCAGGTCGCTCTCTCCCAGCATCTGGAGGAGATGCATTTGTTCCAACGCATCCTGTTCGCTGATCTTACTCATGGCAAACCCGACGTGGATCAGGACCCAATCGCCTGCCTTGGGTGGCTCCTCCTGGAGCAATCCCAGGTCTACCTTTCGCCGCACGCCTGCAACTTCTACAGTTCCGATATGCTCCTGGTCCGGCACGAGGCTGACGATCTTACCCGGTATGGCTAAACACATAAGCGCCTTCTCTCCAGCGGTTGTTTCGATTCAATCGGCTCTCGCAGAGTCTTCCGCCAGAATCTTATGAATCCATTTCTCGGTTGCCTGCAGCGCCTCGCCAAGCGCAGCTTCCAACGGAGCGCTCAAGCCTATTCGTCCATCCGCACCGCCAAAACTCTCCGGCTCGGCGCCCACCAGCAGAACGCGCTTCAGCGGACCACGCATTGCGGCGGCCATGCGCAGAACGCTCATCGGGTCCATGGCGTGTGCTTCGGTCACATTTGCGGAAGCGGGAAAAGCCGTAGCGTCGTTTAGATCCAGCTCCACCACATACACGGTGCCCGGCAGCCCTCCATGAGGAAAGGCATCGATCAGAATCGCGGTGCTGTATCCATCTTGGAGCGCATATGCCAAGTCGAGGCCCCGTATGCCGAAATCGGCCACCCGCACAGCGGAGGGAAATTGGCGCCGGCAGAGACGTTGGACTACCTCGACGCCGAAACCATCGTCTCCCAGAAAGATGTTGCCGATACCCGCCACCAAAATGCCCGGCTTCTGCACGACCGCGGCTGGATGCTGTCTGTCCGGGGGCAGAGGCTCCACCTCCGATGCATCGAAGAAGAAGCGGTGGCCAGGCTGGCGCAGCAATCCTAGATCGCGCCCTGGATCGGCATCGAGAACGACGCAGACGTGCGGTTTCCCTTCGTAATCCTGCTCCAGGCTCTCCACCGTGGCCTCTTGTCCCTGCAGTGCGATATCCAGAATGTCCCCACCTTTACGCGGCAGGAGGCGCACGCGATTGCCCACGCGCAACTCGACACCCGATACGACAACGTGATCGAGTGGCGTCTTATCCTCAAGCAATTGCCATTCCCAACCGTTCATTCCGCCTCCGGTGACAGAGTGCGCAATCCGCGCAGTGCGCCGTGGAGCTTGATGAACTGCTCTGGCGGCATGTTCTCGGTGCGCTCAAGGATCTCTCGCGTGCGATCGTCGGACTGCCGCATTTCCTGCTTCTCCTCCTCCGTCATGGTGAGAATCCGCAGAGACAGAATTTCATCGATTTCCGTTCCATCGAAGAGGCTGCCCGGGCTTTCCGGTGCGATCCGCGGGTAGTCATAGAGAATGATCGGCGAGCAGAGTACCGTGCTCCGGTCTCCTTCGCTGCCGGCCAGAACCGGCCAGACTCCCCGGTTGGCGCATTGTTCTGCCCAAGCCTTCCAATGCTCGGGCGGTTCAAGCAGGGAGACAAACTGGCCATTTGTGGCTCTAAGAATGGCGTGCGTGGAGAGGAGCGAGCACGGAAGTAGTCCGGTGCGTCCCTGCTCCGGCGAAGACGCAGTCTCCGATCGGTTTAAAACCGCTACGGTGGCTTTTACGAGGGTTGCTTCGCATGCTTGCCAGGACACTTCGACCGAGCCGGACAGAGCTTCCCACTGGCGAACAATGACGCCGACAGTCCAGCCGTCGGTGCGGCAGAGCGGCTCATACTCGCATCCGGCAGCGAATTCAAACGATAGAGAGGCGGGCTTTCCTCCGCCGCAGGGTAGAAGAGCCGCCAAGAT
This sequence comes from Acidobacteriaceae bacterium, assembly GCA_025449575.1. GTDB lineage: Bacteria > Acidobacteriota > Terriglobia > Terriglobales > Acidobacteriaceae > PALSA-350. Next base: position 33,849 of record JANWJB010000127.1, on the reverse strand, counting down.
CACTTCGCGCTCCCGCGCTTCCTCCCACGGAACGTGTTTCGTTCCCTCTAGGTCCAGCGCGTCTACGAGGTCATAGCGGGTTTCGCCGCCGAAATGAACGTCGCGCCGCGGGGAGAGCAGTCTGCCGACGAAGCGCCGAACAATCTGCAGGAAACGAACTTTTACCGTCACCTGTGTAGTGGAATCGCACTCCAGCAGGCATTCCGCTTGCATGCTCGAAGGGTCGAAACTCTCTTGGCCGCTGGACGGCTGGGGGGCCAAAACGCCAAAGTTCCAACGCTGCCGATTTTTTACCGACGATGTGCGATAGGGATACAGCATGTACCCTTCGTAGAGCACAGCATCGGCAATCGCTTCCACACCATCCCTGTTCATGGGGTCACCGCGTCTTCTACAGGCAGCACACTCTCCAGCGCCTGATCCCAAGTGGGAATGCCGCGCTGCATTTTGTACTGGCAGAGCCGCTCAAACACGTCACGACGCAGATTCAGGCAGACGGTATTTGGATAATAGGAATCCATCATTCCACGCCACACGCTCACCGGGAGCTTGTAACGAGCCTCCTGCTCCCAGGAGATCGGCGCCGCCTGAAGCGCCCCTTCGGCGTCTTCGTAAAAGACGGTGCCGCTGAACAAAAACTGCAATGGCAGGTCGCCTCCGCGAAGCGCTGCAAAGTACTTGGTGGTAGCGACATTGAAGTCGAAGGTACAGCAAATTTGCAGGTCGGCTACCGTCTCTGTTTCGAAGCCGGGAACCACCATGCCGGCATTGATCCATAGAAGGCTATGCAAGGTCTGGCTCCAGCGGCTTGGCACGCCAAAGAGGTCGAGCATGCGCTCTTGCTCCTCCGCGCTGTAACGCCGGCGCGTCGTCTCAATCTGGAGCTGGCACCGCAACGCAATGGTGTGTATCTTTTCCCCTGCGCAGCGATTCTCGATGCCGAGTTTGAATGCCAGCATCGGCGAAGCGGCAAATGGAACGACTGCTGCGTCTCGCACGGCAAAGGCCAGGTCAGGCATGGACTTCTCCCCCCTCGATGGCGGCGAGCGACCGCAAATGATCGAAAAATTTCGCAATCTCCGTCCAAGCCTCGGCTCCTCCCGAGAGCCCCCTCCAGTGGCTGCGAATCAGACCGACCAAGCGATAACACTCGTCGACGGGCGCAATATAGTACTCAGACGGGAGGCTTTCGCTTGCCCGGCCTACTCGGTTGACCAGCAATGCTTCCACGTCCGGCTGCAGTCCATTGAGTGCGGGATTCTCCAATACGATCTCGCTCCAGGCATCCAATGGCAGCAGCGATTCCACCGCCCCGGCGGGGCTGGGATAGAACGCGGCGATCCGGTCCTCGGGGCTGGAACGGAAAAAGAATGCCATATTGATGGGGATGAGCAGGCTTTCCCACTGCGCATCGGTTATCTGAAAATCGCATAGACGCACAACGCGCCGGGAAACCCGCCTATACTTGCTTCCCGTCATGCCGTCGAAGAGCGTTGCGCACGCATCGCAGGCGCAGTGGATTCGATGGGAAGCGATCGCGACCAGATGGGGATGTCCAGCGGCAACAACCGTGCTGCACATCTCGCAGCGCTCCGCCGATTGCTGGGATCGCGCAAAGCGGCGCAAAATCGTGAATGCGGATGTGCTTTCTGCCATCATGGGCGCTCCCTTTTCGTAAAGACCCAGCGCAGGCTCAATGGGCTCTCTCGACTTCCGAATCGCGCGCGACTGAAAGAGCCGCCAGGGGCGGTACAGCCAGCCCGCGCGAGGTAGCTGAATGCTTCAGTAAGCGATCTAGCGGAACAAAGCCCGAGGAGCCTCCGTCGTTCGATTCCAAGAAGGCGACCGATGCCACGTCGGGAGCCAATTCGTAAAGACACTCCTCGACTGTCGACTGCAAAGTATGTGCCGTGGATCCGCAGGCATGGCCTGACACATGCAACCGGAGTCGTACCTCATTTCCTTCGAGACTGGCCAGTTCGACACTCGCATTCAGCTTGCGGAGGCGCGATCCCGCAAGCTCGACCGCTTGGGTTACGCGGCTTTCCAGATTATCCGGATGGAGGGAATAGAGAAGCAGCATGCTTCGTACGATGGGATCGCGCCCCAATTTGTCGATGATGCCACCGGAAACAGAGCCGGACACATCCACTCGGCCCGGCTCTTCCGGCGGGGAGAACTCAAAGATCAACTCCATCATTCGCTCTATTCCCGCCCCATGCACTTCCATTAGAAGCTGGACAATCTCCCGCGCCTTGGCCTTCGATCCGGGCTCCTGCATAGCCTCGATCGCTTCGACCAGTTCGCCCACTCGCTGCATCTTGCGCTCAAACTCTTTTTCGTCTGCCACGCCACTCCCTCTGGTCATCTCTGAATCCAGCTGCAAAGAAAGTGCGACCGGCAGGGCTTCCCGACTCCTGCCGGCCTTCGGATTTGCGGCTTTCAAGGTTGGGACGATTGCATCCCGAACATTGGGGAGTGATGGGTCTCCAGCACCCTGCCATCTCCCAGATACATGTGAACCCCGCATGGCAGGCATGGATCGAAACTCCTGACCGTGCGCATGATGTCGATACCTTTGAAGTTTTCCGGCCCATTCTCCTCAAAGATGGGGGTGTTCTGGACCGCATCCTCATATGGCCCCGGCGTCCCGTAAATATCGCGAGGATTCGCGTTCCACGGGGTGGGTGGATAGGGGTGGTAATTCGCGATTTTTTTCCCGCGAATCACCACATGATGCGACAGCACTCCACGCACCGCCTCGTGGAAACCGCACCCGATCGCGTCTTCCGGAACTTTAAAGTCATTCCAGGTTTTGGTTCTGCCCGCGTGCAGCTCGGCCAGGGCCTTCTCGGCAAAATGGAGAGCGGCTGCAGCAGCATAAGCCTGAAAGTAGGTCCGCGCCCGATCACGCTCAATGGCGTTGCTCCACTTCGGTATCTTCCATTCCAACTCGGTTTCAGGAAGCGACATTGTCTTGGGGAGATAAATCTTGACGCTGTGGCCGGTTGCTTTGATGTAGCCGATGTCCACTAAGCCAGCCAACGCAGTGGACCAGAAGCGAGCGATGGGACCACCCCCCGTATCGAGCGCCAGATAGTCGCCCGTACGTTTGTCGTACCAGCGCGGGGACATGACCCACGTGTACTTACCGGCAAAGTCCCGTTTCTGTGGTCGCGGAATGGTGCTTTGGTTCCAGGGATGCCGCTGGTCCACCGGATTGCCCAGCGGGTCGTGCTTTACGAAGGTCTCGGCATTCTGCCAGTCGTCATAATAAGAACTGCCCAGCAGAATGCGGATGTTCAAATTGATGTCTACTAGATCGGTAGTCACTTGCTTCCCGTCGATAATCACACCGGGCGTCACATACATGGCGCGGCCCCAGTCGGTCATCTTCTGATAGGTGTAGTCGCACACATCGGGATCGTTGAACGAGCCCCAGCAACCGAGAAGAATTCTTCGCCTGCCGACTTCCTCATATCCGGGAAGGGCTTCGTAAAAGAAGTCGAAGAGGTCGTCGTGCAGCGGAACCACCTTCTTCATGAACTCCACGTACTTCATTAGCCGCACGATGTAGTCGGTAAACAGCTGAACCGTCGCTACCGTGCCCACACCGCCCGGATAAAGAGTGGAAGGATGCACGTGTCGCCCTTCCATCAGGCAGAACATTTCCCGGGTAAGACGGCTCATTTGCAGCGCTTCGCGATAGAAGGCGCCGGTAAACGGATTGAGGGCGCGCATGATGTCGGCAATGGTGCGATAGCCGTGCACACCGGCGTGCGGGGACTCGGTCTTTTCCGCTTTCTCGAAGACGCCGGGGTTCGTTTCCTTGACCATTTGCTCGCAGAAATCCACCCCGACCAGATTGTCCTGAAAGATATTGTGGTCGAACATGTACTCGGCAGCCTCACCCAGATTGACGATCCATTCGGCAATCGCCGGGGGTCGCACGCCGAAAGCCATATTCTGCGCATAGGTCGCGCAGGTGGCATGATTGTCGCCACAAATACCGCAGATACGGCTGGTGATGAAATGGGAATCGCGCGGATCTTTGCCCTTCATGAAGATGCTGTAGCCGCGGAATATCGAGGAAGTGCTGTGGCACTCGGCCACCTTGCGCTTGCCGAAATCGATCTTGGTAAAGATGCCGAGGCTGCCCACGATCCGGGTTATCGGATCCCAGTTCATCTCCACTAACTGCCCTTTGCCGGCGGCCTCTTGGTTGCGCTCGATCGTCGTAGTCGTGCCCATCTGGCGGCTCCCTTCCGATGAGAGTGGTTAATAGGACTGTGGCTGATAACCAGTAGTAAGTTGGCTGCGCGAATGCCGCCACTTAGGCTCTTTGTTTACGGTATGGTTCGTTACCGCGCGGAGAGTCCGAATTGCCTTTCCGTAGGTTGCGATGGCGGTGCTGGATAGCCTGCCCCCCGGCGGCTCATCCATGAAGGGCATGAATTTATCTGGAAAGCCGGGCATGGTGCAGCCAATGCAAATTCCTCCAACATTCGGACAGCCTCCCAATCCTGCCATCCAACCACGCTTGGGGACATTACAATTCACCACCGGACCCCAGCATCCAATCTTCACAAGGCATTTATGGGAGTTATAGGATGAGGCAAAATCACCCTCTTCGTAATAGCCGGCCCGGTCGCAGCCTTGATGCACTGTTTGTTCAAAGAGCCATTTGGGCCGCAGTTGTTCGTCGAGCGGGATCATCGGCGCACGGCCAGCCACCTGATACAGCAAATAAAGCAACGTCTCCATAAAATTATCCGGCTGCACCGGACACCCCGGGACATTTACGATGGGGAGCCCCGCTTTAGATTTCCAGCCCCATCCGAGGTAATCCGCCAAACCCATACACCCCGTTGGATTGCCCTCCATTGCGTGGATGCCGCCGTAAGTGGCGCACGTGCCCGCACCGACCACCGCCAAGGCCTTTGGAGCCAAGCGGTCGATCCACTCCGTCGTGGGTATAGGCTGACCGGTATCTGGATTCGTTCCCAGAGCTGCCCAATAGCCTTCCTCCTTGATCTTTTCGTTTGGGATAGAGCCTTCCACCACCAAAACGAAGGGGTCGAGCTTCCCTTCCTCAGCGAGATACCAGTACTTCATGAATTCGTCACCGGTCTCATAAGCGAGAACCGGGTTATGCAGATGCACCTTCGGCAGGCCTGGAATAGCGCCCAGCACGACATCCTCGATGCTTGGCTGTGTGGCTGCCGTGATCGATACGGAATCTCCGTCGCAACCCAAGCCAGCGGTGATCCAAAGAATGTGGACTTCTGCCACCGCAGGTTTCTTTTGGGTAATTTGTCCGTAGGGCGCTGCTGCATGTGCGGGCATTGCCATCTCCTTTGCCGGGGCGGGAGCACCCCATTTCCTTGCGCGCTTTCCGACCTAGTCGGATACCGGCGTTCTTTCCGGGAGAGATGCTCGGATCGGGCGCCGCTGCTTGAAGTTTTGTCTGGGCGCTCGTCCGCGAAGAGGGCGGCGGCGAGCACTCAGCACGAACCTCCTAATAGAAACAAATGCAAAGGTTGCGTCACAAGCGGGGACGAACGCTATTTTGCTTCATACGAACTACTGAGGGTTCTATCAGGGTTTCCCCTATGCAGGCGGAGCAGTAACGGCGACGCAGGGCCGCCGATGTCTGGAGCAGGACCGACCGGAATTTTCCTGGATCGAAGGTGCGACGCCTCTTGGCCGCGATTGAAGGAAGAACCGCCCATTACAGCTAGAAAGAGGTTTTTCAGCGTGCTGAATGCAAATGCAGAAATTTCGGCGCGGCCAGGGGTGCCGGCAGGGATGAAACGTAGCAAGGGGGGCGGAGGGATACCGGTGAGCGGGCTAATTTGCCTCAAGGCGATCAAAGCCGAACCACTTGTAAATCCCGATCGAAACAAGCCAGCTCACCAAAAACAGTCCGATGATGAAATAGCCGAGTGCGCCGAAGTGGCCGTTCAGCCTGCGCACCCAATCCCAGAATCCTCCTTGCGGCTGGAATCGCCACTGCAAGAGACCTAGTGCCTCGATTCCGCCGACCACGAAAGCAACCAATACAGAGATGAGCGTGATCGTCATGTTGTAGTAAAGCTTGCGAACAGGTTTCGCAAACGCCCAACCATAAGCCCCTAGCATGAGCACATTGTCCGTCGTATCGACCAGCGACATGCCGGCGGCAAAGAGTGCGGGAAATACAAGCACTGACCATAGCGAAAGACCTTTGGACGCCTCGGCAGCCGAGAGGCTGAGCACGCCTATTTCGGTCGCGGTGTCGAATCCCAACCCGAAGAGGACGCCCAATGGATACATATGCCAACTTTGCCGGATCATCCGGAACATGGGCCTGAAGATGCGAGATAGAAAGCCACGCTTGGCAAGCAGCAGATCGTAGTCCTCTTCAACATACGGCTCTCCGCGCCGCACCTTGGAGAAAGCCTCATAGATCGACCGGAGAATCAGAAGGTTCACGATGGCGATGCCGAATAGGAAAAAGGTGGAGACCAGTGTGCCGGCGACTCCACCGATCGTGCGGAGGGCATTCATCCGATATTGAAGGGCGAGCGTAGCCGCAGCAATCGCCGACGACCCCAGCACAACGACAGTGGAGTGGCCGAGCGAAAACATGAAGCCCACAGTGACCGGGCGCTTGCCCTCCTGCATCAGCTTCCGGGTCACATTGTCGATCGCGGCGATGTGATCAGCGTCGACCGCGTGGCGAAGCCCGAAGCTGTAGGCCAGAAAGGCCGTCCCGAGCAGCACCGGATGCCCTCGAAAGGCCAGCAAAGCCCAGAGCCATGCCGCAGCGTTGAAGAAAGCCAGCAGCAGATATATGCCTATTGTCCTGCCGCGAAGGTTGCCGGCGCCATTCTCGAACATGCGGAAATTCTTGGACCGCCCTGCGCAAGTCAGATCCGGATGCCGCAGAGCAGCTTCACGGGAAAACTCGTCCGCGCGAGTCTCGAATCGTTCCGATTGGAATCGCTGTGCTTGCATGTTCGAGAAGAGATCGACAATGAATATAGCCTCGGCTCGCGCCCATTCGGTACACAAACCAGGCAACGAAAAGGTAGCACTAATTTCGAGAAGATGCTACCCAAGGCGGGTCATTGGGGGCGGGCTATTATGGCCTCAGACGGTTCGAAATGTGACCTGTGCCACAGCAGGCGGTGCTTTCCGCACTTACTTTGCACATGAGGTAACCTGATGGCGGCGACCGCCATCTAAGTTTCTTGGCAATCGCTTCGCTTTAGAGGAGACAACGCTCTTCGCCTGCGCGGAGTCCGCTCATACTGAGACTATAAGCAGAGCTTCAGGCCAATTTGCAGGGAGCTGACTTGGTAAGGGACCACAACAGTCCGGCCGGAGCGCCTCTATGACCGTTTGGCCCTTGGCTGTCTACTTTGCAGCGGTCCTTCTGATCGTCGTAGCAATGCTCTCGATCTCTTATGTTCTGGGTCAGCGGCACAGAGAACCCGCGACCGGTTCTCCGTTTGAGTCAGGCATCGTTTCCGAAGGCTCCCCGCGTGTGCGCTTTGCGGTCAAGTTTTATCTGGTGGCGATTTTCTTTGTTGTATTCGACCTGGAAGCGGTTTTCATTTTTCTCTGGGCAGTTGTGGGTCGCGAGCTGGGATTGGCCGGCTATGTAGAGGTGCTGATCTTCATCGGAGTTTTGGCGGCAACGCTGGCGTATCTATGGCGAACCGGGGCGCTCGACTGGTATAAGGCCGCACGACATGCGAAAGTGAGGTCTTGATGCCGTCCCCTCTCGTCCAACGAAATTCGCTGGTGGAACTTGTTCGCCCGGACGAAGATCCGACCGAGAATGCCATCCGGCGCAGCGTCGTCTTTTCCCGGCTACAGGATCTGCTGGGCTGGGGACGCAAGAATTCCGTCTGGCCATTTAATTTCGGACTCTCCTGCTGCTATGTGGAGATGGCCACCAGCCTCACGAGTAAATACGATATCGCCCGCTTTGGCGCCGAGGTAATACGGGGAACACCGCGCGAGGCGGATCTGATGGTGGTTGCCGGCACGGTATTCATCAAAATGGCGCCGGTCATTCTGCGGTTGTATCAGCAGATGATGGAACCGCGCTGGGTAATTTCAATGGGATCGTGCGCCAATTCGGGAGGCATGTACGACATCTACAGCGTTGTACAGGGCGTGGACAAGTTTCTTCCTGTCGACGTGTACGTTCCGGGGTGTCCTCCCCGTCCGGACGCATTTGAAGAAGGATTGCTGCTGTTGCAGAAAGCAATTGGAGAGGAGCGGCGCCCGTTGAGCTGGGTGGTGGGACCGCAGGAGACAACTCGCCCCTCCCAGCCTTCCCAGCGAGACCTCCATCGTGAACAGCGGCAGCGCGCCACGGACCTTCGGCCGATCGACGAAATCTGACTATGACGGACGTTCCAGTCAATGCCGAAGCCACGACCGCCGCGAAGATTGCGGACGGGCTGGAGAAGAGGCTGGGTGCGGGCGAGATCAAGGTCCAAAGCACGGCTGACGGCATCCCAACCTTCTGGCTTCCGCGCGGGAGCGCCCACCGAGCGCTCGCCTATTTAAAAGAGGATGTTGACCACCCGTATCGCATGCTCTATGACCTCACCGCCATCGACGAGCGGATGAGGACCCATCCGGAGGGTCCGCCGGCAAGTGACTTCACCCTTGTCTATCACCTGCTCTCCTTTGAACGCAATCAGTATCTCCGCATCAAAGTGCCTCTTTCCGTCGACCAACCGGAGGCCGATACGGCAACCGATCTCTGGCCGGCCGCCAACTGGTATGAACGGGAAGTCTGGGATATGTTCGGTCTCCGCTTCCGCGGTCATCCGCATCTGGAACGGCTGCTGATGCCAAAAACCTGGGTGGGGCATCCCCTCCGAAAGGATCATCCGGCAAGGGCTACGGAGATGGGGCCCTTCCATCTTCCTGATGAAAAGGAAGCTGCAGAACAGGAAGCAATGCGCTTCCGGCCGGAAGACTGGGGCATGCATCGGGGAGGGGATGGCGAGGACTTCGTCTTCCTAAACGTGGGACCACAGCATCCGGGAACCCACGGCGTACTGCGGGTGGTTCTGCAACTGGACGGCGAAGAGATTATGGACGCTGTGCCCGACATCGGCTTTCATCACCGCGGCGCAGAGAAGATGGGAGAACGGCAATCCTGGCACACTTACATCCCATACACGGACCGCATCGATTACCTGGGCGGCGTGATGAACAACATGGCTTATTTGATGGCCGTGGAGGAGCTGGCCGGGATCGTTGTGCCGCCGCGGGCACAGGTGATCCGCGTGATGTTGTGCGAGTTATTCCGCATCATCAGTCATCTGGTGTGGTACGGAACTTTTGCCCAGGACCTCGGTCAGCTCTCGCCGGTCTTCTATACCTTCAACGATCGGGAGCGCGCCTTTGGCATTATTGAGGGCATCTGCGGCGCTCGCATGCATCCTAACTGGTTCCGCATCGGTGGGGTGGCTCAGGACCTGCCCAAAGGCTGGGATGTGCCGATCCGCGACTTCATAAAATACCTGCCGCCACGCCTGGCGGAGTATGACACCCAGGTCATGCGGAACCGCATCTTCAAAAGCCGGACACAAGGCGTGGGCGCCTTTACCACCGAGGAAGCCATCGAATGGGGAGTCACCGGGCCAGGTCTGCGAGCATGCGGCTTCGAATGGGATTTTCGTAAGAAGCAACCTTATTCCGGCTACGAAAACTTCGAGTTTGACATTCCGGTAGGGAGTCACGGCGATTGCTACGACCGTGGAGCGGTGCGGGTGGAGGAGATGCGGCAGAGCCTGCGCATCATTCAGCAATGCGTGGACAATATGCCGGAAGGAACCTATAAATCCCTCCAACCTCTTGCGTGCCCACCGCTCAAGGACCGCACCATGCACGACATCGAGACCTTGATTACCCACTTTCTGGGAGTGGGATGGGGGCCGGTAATTCCACCCGGTGAGTCGTTGAGAGCAATTGAGGCGACGAAAGGAAACAACGGCTACTACCTTGTGAGCGACGGCAGCACTACCTCGTACCGGACCCGCATCCGGACTCCGTCGTTTGCGCACATGCAGATGTTGCCTCGATTGGTAAGAGGCCACATGATTCCAGATCTGCTTGCCGTTCTGGGGGCGATGGATTTCGTGCTGGCCGACGTGGACCGGTGAGGAGAGGAAGGCTATGTTGACGGCGGAAGAACGGCAGGAGATCGAAGTGGAGCTCAGCCATTACCCCACCAAGCAGGCGGTTTGCATCGATGCGATGAAGATCGTGCAGCGCCATCGCGGCTGGGTTTCGGATGAAAGCATCCGTGACATCGGCGAGTTACTCGAAATGTCGGCCGGGGACCTGGACGGGATTGCGACTTTCTACAACCTGATCTTTCGCAGGCCCGTCGGCAAGCACGTCATTATGCTCTGTGACAGTGTGAGCTGTTGGATTATGGGTTACGAGCGCATGCGCGCACATCTGACTGAACGGCTGGGAATTCAGATGGGAGAAACGACTCCCGACAACCGGTTCACGCTTCTGCCTATCGTATGTCTTGGCGACTGCAGCCATGCGCCCGCGCTATTGGTGGATAACGAACTTCACGGCGATCTCGACCCGGCCAAGATTGACACGCTGTTGGAAGGGTGCGAATAGCCATGCCCACGGAGAAGCCGCTTACACAGAGCATACCGGCCGGCGGCGAAGCTCTCAGCCTCCAGGGCTATGAGCGTTTGGGCGGATATCAAGGGCTGCGTAGAGCGTTGCAGATGACACCCAAACAGGTGCAAGAAGAAGTCACAAATTCCGGTTTGCGCGGCCGCGGCGGAGCCGGCTTTCCCACCGGAATGAAGTGGAGCTTTACTCCGATGGGAGCAGACGCTCCGCGCCCCAAATACGTGGTCGCCAATGCAGATGAAATGGAGCCGGGAACTTTCAAGGACCGCTACCTGATGGAGGGGAATCCTCACCAATTGATTGAGGGACTGATCCTGGCGGGATTTGCAATTGAGGCAGACGTCGCGTTCATCTTTATCCGCGGCGAGTACAAATTGTCACAGGAGCGGCTGGCCCGGGCTATTACGGAGGCATACTCCGCCGGATATCTTGGCCGGAACATCCTCTCTTCGGACTACGCGCTCGAGATGTATCTCCATGTAAGCGCGGGGCGGTACATGTGCGGCGAAGAGACCGGCTTGTTGAACGCTTTGGAGGGCAAGCGCGCAAATCCTCGCGCCAAACCGCCCTTCCCTCAGGTTTCAGGACTCTGGGGCAAGCCGACAATTGTAAATAATGTCGAAACACTGGCGAACGTGCCCCACATTCTTGAAAAGGGGGCGAAATGGTTTCAGGGCTTAAGCCTCACCAAGGACGCAGGGACCAAACTTTACGGTGCTAGCGGCAAGGTCAAGCGGCCTGGGCTATGGGAACTTCCAATGGGCACGACGATCCGCGAGATTTTGGAAGAGCATGCCGGCGGCATGCGTGATGGGGTGCGCTTTCGTGGAGTGCTTCCCGGCGGCGCCTCTACCGATTTCCTGGTGGAAGAGCATCTCGATGTGGCAATGGATTACACCTCGGTGCAAAAGGCGGGCAGCCGGCTGGGGACCGGCACGATGATCGTCCTCGACGATCAAACCTGTCCGGTAGGGATTACCGCGAATCTCACTCATTTTTTTGCCCAGGAATCCTGCGGCTGGTGTACGCCCTGCTGGAGCGGACTGAAGTGGGCTACGAAGATTCTCGACGCTATAGAAGATGGCCAGGGAAGGCCCGGCGACCTGGATAAGCTCTCCTACTTGTCGACATTCTGGTCTCCCGGGCATACCTTTTGCGCTCTGGCTCCCGGCGCGGCCGAGCCGGTCCAGAGCGCTCTGAAGTTCTTTCGGGACGACTTCGAGCGTCACATTCATGAGAAACGTTGTTCTTGGAGAAGCTGATGGGCACCATCTACATCGACGGGAAAGCGAGCGAAGCCGATCCTAAGCAGAATCTGCTCCACGCCTGCCTCTCGCTCGGGCTCAATCTGCCGTACTTCTGTTGGCATCCCGCGATGGGGTCGGTGGGTGCGTGCCGCCAATGCGCCGTCAAGCAGTTCAAGGACGCCCAAGATACAAGGGGCCGGCTCGTAATGGCCTGCATGACCCCGGCCGCTCCCGATACTCGCATCTCCCTCCAGGACCCGGAAGCTGTTGCATTCCGCGCGGGAATCATCGAAGGGATGATGCTGAACCATCCCCACGATTGCCCGGTATGCGATGAAGGCGGTGAGTGCCACCTGCAAGATATGACGGTGATGACCGGCCACGACTATCGCCGCTCCCGCTTCCCGAAGCGCACCTTTCACGATCAGTACCTCGGCCCCTTTGTCTATCACCAGATGAACCGCTGCATCCAGTGCTATCGTTGCGTCCGCTTTTATCGCAACTACGCCGGAGAAGATGATCTAAATGCCTTCGGCATCAGCAACGAAGTTTTTTTCGGACGCGAGCAGGACGGAGTGCTGAAAAGTGAGTTTGCCGGCAACCTGGTAGAGGTCTGCCCCACCGGCGTCTTCACCGATCGCACGCTGCGGCGCCACTATACGCGCAAGTGGGATCTGCGCATGGCTCCTTCCATCTGCGGCCACTGCAGCCTCGGCTGCAACACCACCATGGGAGAACGCTACGGTCTGCTCCGCCGCGTCGTGAACCGCTTCAATAGCGAGGTAAACGGATATTTTCTTTGCGATCGGGGCCGCTACGGCTATGAGTTCGTAAACAGCGAGCAGAGGATCCGTGCAGCCCAAATCAATGGAGCACCTACCTCCGTCACGGAGGCGAAGCGTCGGCTGAGCTCTCTTGTCGCGGGCGGCCAGCAGCTTATCGGCATCGGCTCTCCGCGAGCTTCCATCGAATCCAATTACGCGTTGCGGCGGCTAGTGGGAAAGGATCGCTTCTTCTGCGGCGTTTCCGATGGCGAGTGGGAGAGAACCAGAGCTATGGTGGAAATCCTACAAGCCGGGCCGGCCCGCTCTGCCTCGCTTCGCGACGTTGAGCTTTCCGATGCTGTGTTGATCCTGGGAGAAGACGTTACGAATTCTGCGCCGCGGATGGCGCTTAGTGTCCGCCAATCTCTACGTCAGCAATCTTTCGAAACGACACAGAAGCTACGCGTCCCGCTCTGGATGGATGATGCGGTGCGCGAAATTGCTCAGGCAAAGAGGAGTCCGCTTTTCATCGCCGCGGCCGGCGCAACGCGGCTGGACGATGTCGCCACCGCGACATACAAGGCAGCACCGGAAGATATCGCGCGACTGGGTTTTGCGGTGGCTCACGAAATCGATGCAAAAGCGCCGGAGGTTCCCGACTTATCCGGCGAGATGCGGGAATTGGCGGCCACGATCGCCACCGCACTGACGGGCGCGAAGCATCCCCTGGTGATTGCCGGGCCAAGTTGCCGCAGCATTTCCGTGATTGAGTCCGCGGCAAATGTGGCGCGCGCCTTGTGCGATAACGGCCATTCCGCGGCGCTAAGCCTCATCGCTCCAGCGTGCAACAGTTTTGGCCTGGCTCTTCTAGGAGCGCGCCCGATGAGCGAAGCGCTCGCGGCGGTGCAGGACCATGGCGACGCCACGCTGATCGTCCTTGAAAATGACCTATATCGGCAGCTCCCGGCAAAGCTGGTAGACGGCTATCTCGCGAAGGCGGCGCATCTGATCGTGCTCGATCAACTCGGAAATGGAACGACAGCAAAGGCCGAGCTGCTACTGCCGGCCGGTACGTTTGCGGAATCTGACGGAACGCTGGTGAGCAATGAGGGTCGCGCACAGCGGTTCTTTCAGGTATTCGTACCGGAGGATGGCATAAAGGAGAGTTGGCGATGGCTGGGCGACCAGTCATGGTCGTCGCTCGATGATGTGCTTTCGGAAATCGGCACAGAGATTCCGCGGCTGGCTTCCGTCATCGGGGCTGCTCCGCTCTCGAGTTTCCGCATTGCGGGGGCGAAAATTCCCCGGGAGCCCCATCGCTACAGTGGACGCACCTCGATAACCGCGAACATCAGCGTCGTCGAGCCCAAGCCGCCCGACGATCCGGATTCTTCGCTTTCCTATTCGATGGAGGGCGCTTCCATTCAACCGCCGGCTGCGCTGCAACCGTTTTTCTGGGCTCCCGGGTGGAACTCGATTCAGGCGGTCAATAAATTTCAAAGCGAGATCGGTGAAGCGCTGCGAGGAGGCGTTCCGGGGGTCCGCCTGTTTGAAACCTCAACAGGGGGCGGGTACTTCGATGGCATCCCGAATCCCTTCACTCGACGCACGCAGGAATGGCTCCTGCTTCCTATAGAACATATTTTTGGCTCGGAAGAGTTGAGCGCGCATGCGTCTAGCATTGCTGAACTGGTGACGGAACCGTATTTGGCGTTAAATCCTGCCGATGCAGCCGGCTTCCTCGCGGAAGGAAAGCCCACGGTGGTTGAGGTTGCGTTCGGCGGCCTGAAACAGCGGGTGCCCCTCAAGGTGTTGGCAGAGTTGCCGTCCGGACTTGCGGGCATCCCGGCGGGCTTGACCGCTCTTTGTGGAGAGGAGCTTCCTGCTTGGTGCAGGATTGAGCGAGCATCATGACCAGTCCTTACCCATTTGCGTCGATCTTCGGAATCCTGATCGTGGCCCTGAGCCTTTCGGCGGCGCTCATCTGGGTGGAGAGGCGGCTGCTTGCGCTCTGGCAGGATCGTTACGGCCCAAACCGCGCGGGGCCCTTTGGACTGCTGCAAGTGCTGGCCGACATGATCAAGATCTTCGCGAAAGAAGATTGGATTCCGCCCTTTGCCGACAAAGCCGTCTTCGTGATTGCACCAGCCATCATCATGGTGACGGTATTGCTTTCATTCGCGGTGCTGCCCATCGCGCCGGGCATCATCGTCGCAGACCTCAACATCGGCCTGCTCTTCTTTCTGGGCATGTCCTCGCTTGGTGTCTACAGCATCGTGCTAGCCGGCTGGTCATCCGGAAACAAATATTCACTCCTGGGCGGTCTGCGAGCCGCGGCTCAAATGATGAGCTACGAAGTGTTTATGGGCATGTCTCTGATGGGAGTGGTGCTGCTAGCCGGCTCTTTCAACTTGACGACGATTGTTGAGGCACAAAGTAAGCTGTGGTTCGTGATTCCCCAGTTTCTCGGCTTCATTTTGTTCCTGATCGCGGGTGTAGCCGAGGCGCGCCGGCTCCCCTTCGACCTTCCTGAAGCCGAGGCTGAGTTGGTTGCAGGCTTTCACTCCGAGTATTCGGGGATGAAGTTTGGCATGTTCTTCGTAGGTGAATACCTGGGCATTACCTTGATCTCCGCCATGATTGCCGTGCTGTTCTTTGGCGGATGGATGGGCCCGTGGCTTCCCCCCATCGTGTGGTTTTTCATCAAGGTATTTGCCTTTCTCTGTTTCTTTATATTGTTGCGTGCTTCGCTGCCCAGGCTGCGGTTCGATCAACTTATGTCTCTGGGCTGGAAGGTGATGTTTCCGCTGGCTTTAGCCAATTTGGTTGTGACCGGCGCCATTGTGACCGTTTTCAAGTAAGGCTGATGAGGAAGGTGGCCTGAGATGCTTAGTATCATCCGGACAATGTGGAGCGTGTTTCTGCATACGTTTCATCGCCGGGTCACGATTCAATATCCGGAGCAAAAGGCATATCTAGCGCCGCGTTATCGGGGCCGAATTATTTTGTCGCGCGATCCCGATGGAGGCGAGCGCTGCGTCGCGTGCCACCTATGCGCAATTGCGTGTCCGGTAGATTGCATCGCTCTCCAGGCCACCGAAGACGAGAACGAGCGCCGCTACCCGGAATTTTTTCGGATCAATTTTTCGCGTTGTATCTTCTGCGGATATTGTGAGGATGCGTGTCCCACCTATGCAATCCAGCTCACACCGGACTTCGAAATGTCCGAATACAACCGCCAGAATTTGGTTTATGAAAAAGAGGATCTGCTCATCGACGGTCCAGGTAAATACCCGGGCTACAACTATTGGCGCGTCTCTGGTGTAAGCATCGGGGGCAAAGGAAAGGGCGAGGCGGAAAACGAATTGCCCCCGGTGGAGCTCCGCAGGCTGACGCCATGACCATGTTTCTCCAATCTGCTTTCTATGTCGCCGCTGTCATCGCCATCATCTCCACCGCAATGGCCATCACTCGTACGGTGGCGGTACATGCATTGCTCTATCTGGTCGTTTCGCTGCTGGCCATCGGCGTCGTATTTTACGCAATGGGGGCGCCCCTGCTCGCTGCGCTGGAAGTGATTATCTACGCGGGGGCCATCGTAGTTTTATTTCTCTTCGTCGTCATGATGCTGAATTTGGGCGGCGAGGCGCGCCAATCGGAACGGCAGTGGCTCTCGGGCAAATCCTGGGTTGGGCCAATCATTCTCTCTGCCATCTTGCTCGCCGAAGTGATCTATCTGATCGTTCGCGCCCAACCCGCAGGCGGCATAGGTGCAATGGTGGGGCCTAGAGAGGTTGGCCTCGCCCTCTATGGGCCATACCTCATCGGTGTGGAATTGGCGTCTATGTTGCTGCTGGGCGCGGTCGTCGGAGCGTCTCATCTGGGCCGGTCCGCGCCCGGGAGAACGGGGGCAGGAACATGACAGAGGTCCCACTCGCTTACGGACTGATCCTTGGAGGGATTCTTTTCGCTCTGGGACTTGCCGGGCTCCTCATGCGCCGCAATCTGCTCTTCATTTTGATTTCGATTGAAATCATGTTGAACGGCGCCGGCGTAGCCTTCGTCGCGGCCGGGTCCCGATGGGGCCAGCCTGACGGCCAAATTATGTTCCTCTTTATCCTGGCAGCGGCGGCGGCGGAGGTATCCGTGGGGCTTGCGCTGCTGCTGCGCTTCTATCGCCAACGCCACACACTAGACGCCAATCGCGCAAACGAGATGAGAGGTTGACAATGCTCGGCCTTCTCTGGCTGATCCCGGCCATTCCATTCGCAAGCGCGCTTGCGCTGGCCGTGCTCCGCTTTCCGAGGAAAGTGGTGGCGTGGATCGCCGTGAGTTCCATTGCGGCGTCGTCCATAATTTCTCTTCTCGTTACCTTCTCTTTTCTGCATGCTCCCCCGGCCGGCAATGCATATACCGAAGTGCTTTGGACCTGGATGCGCGTAGGCGACTTTCGCCCGGAGATTGCCTTCTATCTCGACCCCCTCTCGCTCATCATGGTGGTCGTCGTCGCCTTCGTCAGCTTCCTAATCCATCTGTACTCGACTGAGTTCATGGCAGGCGACGACGGCTATTCCCGGTTCTTCGCGTATATGAATCTGTTCGTTGCCTCGATGCTGACCTTGCTGCTGGCCAACAATCTTCTTCTGCTGTATTTGGGATGGGAGGGCGTCGGCCTCTGTAGCTATCTGCTGATTGGGTTCTGGTATCGCGACCCGGAGAACGGCTTGGCCGGAAGAAAAGCGTTCATCGTGACGCGCGTCGGCGACACCGCAATGCTGATCGGGTTGTTTCTGCTGTTCCACGACCTAGGCACATTGAACATCCAGGAGCTTATGCAGCGTGCTCCCCAGCACTGGCACTTAGGAGCAGGGGCTGCCGTCGCGGCCGGACTGCTGCTGCTAGGCGGTGCGGTGGGCAAGTCGGCGCAACTCCCATTGCAGACGTGGCTACCAGACGCCATGGCCGGCCCCACGCCGGTAAGCGCATTGATCCATGCCGCCACAATGGTGACGGCCGGAGTTTACCTCATCGCGCGCACGCATGTGCTCTATTCTCTCGCGCCTCCGGCGCAGTTCGCAGTTGCAGTCGTAGGAGCGGCGACACTCCTGATCGCGGGCTTTAGCGCGCTGACGCAGTGGGACCTGAAGCGCGTGCTGGCTTACTCCACCATCAGCCAAATCGGGTACATGTTTCTAGCCCTGGGGGTGGGTGCATGGCCAGCCGCGATTCTCCACTTCATGACGCACGCCTTTTTCAAGGCGCTGCTGTTCCTCGCGGCCGGCGTTGTGATTCAGGCTCTGCACGAGGAGCACAACATCTTCCGCATGGGGGGCCTTCGCAAAAAGCTCCCGGTTGCATTTTGGACCTTTTTGATTGCCGGATGTTCACTGGCCGGATTGCCGCTGATTACCGCCGGGGCCTTCAGCAAGGATTGGATTCTTTGGGGGGCGGCAAGCGCGGCCAACGGAAGCATGGGATTTTGGATCGTCGCTCTGATTGGTATCTTGCTCACCTCTCTCTATACCTTCCGGATGATCTTCCTGGTCTTCTTTGGCGAGATGCACAGCGAGGTGACGAAGAAGCCCGGCATGGCAATGCTCATTCCCTGCATAGTGCTGGCGTTCCTCTCGATCGCGGGCGGATACGTCAAGACTCCCTTCGCGCATTTTCTGGAAACAGCGCTGCCATGGAACGCCGCCGCGGCAGGAGCCGTTCACATTTCGGAAATCGGTTCCGAGACGGTTGCCGGCTTGGTGTTCCTGTTAGGTCTGGTTCTCGCCTACGTCCTCTTCTTGCGCAGCAGGTCGTACGCCGCCTCCCTCACCGACAATGCCGCCGGCGCCGCTCTGCATCGCTTCTGGTTTTCCGATTGGGGCATGGATTGGCTCTATGACCGGCTTCTCGTGCGGCCTTACGCGTGGGCGGCCCGGATTGACAAGGGTGATTTGATCGACGGCTTCTATAGCGGCATAGCCGAGCTGAACGTGTTGGCGTGGCGTGTTCTTGGGCTAACGGAATCGGGCAGACTGCGCTGGTACGCAGCCGGCATCGCAGCGGGATCGATCATCTACATCGCGGTGGTGTTGTTCTTATGATTCTTCTCTGGCTTATCGTCGTGCTGGTCGGCGGCGGACTGCTTGCGTGGCTCGCGGCACGCATCCATCCGCTGCTGTGCCGCTGGATTTCGCTGGCTGCCGTTTTGGTTGATCTGGCGTTAGCCTTGTTTGAGGCGTCTCGCCACCTCAGTTCCGGCAATGCCGGGATGAACACTTGGTTTGAACAGGTGGATTGGAGCTGGATTCCTCAGTTCGGCATCCATTTCCACCTGGCGCTCGATGGCCTGAGCCTTCTGCTGGTGCTGCTCACGCTCGTGCTTGGAGTTGTGTCGGTAGTAATCTCTTGGTCTGCCCACATCAAGGCCCTCGGCTTCTACCACCTCAATCTCTTGTGGATTCTAGCCGGCATTCTCGGCGTCTTTTTGTCTCTCGATCTTTTCTTGTTCTACTTCTCGTGGGAACTCATGCTCATTCCCATGTATTTCCTGATCGCCATCTGGGGCGGTGAGCGCCGCACCTATGCCGCAGTAAAGTTCTTCCTGTTCACGCAACTCAGCGGCCTGTTGATGCTGATCGCGATCCTGGCATTGTACTTTGCGCATTACCATGCGACGGGCGTCTATACGTTCCAGTACACAGCTCTGCTCGGTACGCCCCTCAGTCCGCATACGGCGATGTGGATCATGCTGGGCTTCTTCATCGCCTTTGCGGTTAAGCTACCGATGTTTCCGTTTCACACTTGGCTGCCGGATGCCTGCGCCGAAGCATCCACCGCAACCAACGTGATCCTTGCCGGGCTGTTGGCGACCACAGCCGGGTATGGCATGATCCGCTTTCTCTTTCCGCTGTTCCCCGGTGCATTCCGCGCCTTCGCGCCGGTGGCAATGACGTTGGCGGTGATTACTATCCTATATGGCGCTATCCTGGCATTTTCGCAGACCAATCTAATGCGTCTGCTTGCTTACGCCAGCATCAGTCACCTTGGCTTCGTGCTTCTGGGGATATTCTCCGGAAGCGGCATCGCACTGCAAGGTGCGGTCATGACACTGATCGCTCATGGCATCAGCACAAGCGCGCTCTTCATCGTGGCGGGATCGATAGAGGATCGCACCCACACCCGGGAGATCGGTGTCATGGGGGGTCTCTGGGATACCGTGCCTCGCTTAAGCGGAGCCGGATTGTTCTTCGCTCTGGCTTCACTGGGGCTTCCCGGGCTAGGCGATTTTGTCGGCGAGTTTTTGATCTTGCTGGGAACTTATCGTGCCCACACTGCGATGACCGTAGTGGCAGCCTGCGGGGTTCTCGCGGCAACCTTCTATGCACTCCGCTTTGTACAGCGTGCCTTTCAGGGACCGAACCTGCGTCCTTGGCGGTTGCCGGACCTAGCGCTTCGTGAAGGACTAACCCTGGGCGCGATGATGGTCGTACTGCTCTGGCTTGGACTCTACCCTCAACCCGTCTTCCACACTTTTGCTCAAGCCGCCAACCACCTTCCCGCTCTCTGGAGATGAGCCATGACTGCCTCCGACATGCTTGCCCTTCTGCCGCTTCTGCTGATCGCCGGGAGTTCAGTGGCGGTGCTGATCGCGGCCGCGGTCGGCCGCAATCATGCGGTCGCTTTTGGGCTGAGCCTTAGCGGACTGGCTGCCAGCTTTTGCTCGGTCTTCTTTGTTCCGGCGACCCAGGTGACAGCCCTTCTCGACATCGACGGGTATGCGCTCTTTTTCTTTGGCTTGATTAGCGCAGCCAGCTTCGCTGTTGCACTGCTGGCCTATGGCTATCTCAGAAACCGGGATATCGATAAAGAGGAATTCTACGTCCTGCTACTGGTCGCGACGCTCGGTGCGATGATCCTGGCGGCAAGCAGCCATTTCGCTTCATTTTTTCTCGGCCTTGAGGTGCTTAGCATCGCGCTCTATGCGCTCATCGCCTACTTCGGCGACCGGCCGCTTCCGGTGGAGGCGGGCATCAAATATCTGGTTCTGGCCGCCAGTTCGGCTGCATTCCTGCTTTTCGGAATTGCTCTTGTCTATGCCGATCTGGGAACCATGGACTTCGCGCGCATCGAGCATATACTTGCTGCGAATCCAAACCCCAACCTTACCCTGCTGCTGCCCGGCGTAGCGCTCGTTGTCACTGGCATCGGCTTCAAACTGGCGCTCGTTCCCTTCCACATGTGGACTCCGGATGTGTATCAAGGAGCTCCGGCTCCGGTGACGGCCTTTGTCGCCACCGTTTCCAAAGGCGGTATGTTCGCGCTATTGCTGCGCTACTTCGCGCAATCGGGAATCAACCGTTTTGCCCCGGCGCTTCTGGTGTTCACCATCATCGCCATCGCCTCCATGCTCGCCGGCAATCTGCTCGCTCTGCTGCAAAGCAACGTGAAACGCATCCTGGCATACTCCTCAATCGCGCACATGGGCTACCTGATGGTGGCGCTCGAGGTTGGAGGAGCGATTGGAGCCAGCGCCGTAGTCTTCTATCTGGTCGCTTACTTCATCATGACCTTGGGAGCATTTGCCGTGGTCACCGTTCTCTCGGCAGAGCATCGGGACGCGGACCAGATGGAGGATTATCGAGGACTCTTTTGGCGCCGGCCGGTACTCGCGCTGGTTTTCACCGCAATGCTGCTTTCCCTTGCCGGCATTCCGATGACAGCAGGATTTCTGGGCAAGTTCTACATCCTCGCCGCCGGAGCCGCCGCAGGCTCCTGGGCGCTTATCCTCATCCTCGTAATCGCCAGCACCATCGGATTGTTCTATTACTTGCGAATCGTGGTGATCCTGTATCAACAGCCGGGCGACGCAAACCAGCCCCTCCCCCTGCGCATGCCTGCCGCAAGTCTGGTGCTGGCCGCACTTACTGTAATACTCGTATGGCTGGGCGTTTATCCCTCATGGATGTTGCAGGCTATCCATACCGCAATCGGCAGCTTGCTTTGAGCGGTTTGCATTTTTGGAGGATGGTGGATCCTCTTTTATCAGCTGTACGTGCGCCGCAAAGATCTTTCCGGCAATGAATCCATGGCCATACACCACATGCACTCGGAGCGACTCGCCGGGTTGCTTGCCTTGAATTGAGCATGTCGAAAGGAATGCCGTGCATAACATGAGACGGCGCTCACATTTTGCTATGATGTGAGTGTGCCCTCATATTCGTCCACGGCCCCAAATTCCTCGGCTGCGCCGCGGAGAATCCCGCAACAGAAGCGGGGACATCGGCGAGTTGCCGGCTTTCTGCGTGCTGCGGCGGCCGTGATCAACGAAGCTGGGTATGAGCGGGCGACGATGAGCGCTATTGCCGAGCGAGCCAATTCCTGTATCGGCTCGCTTTACCAATTTTTCCCCAACAAGCGCGCTCTAGCCGAAGCCGTGCGCGCGCAGTATGGCGAAGAGATTGACCAATCCTGGATGGCGCTGGGGCGCCAGGCGGCGAATCTGACGGCGGAGCAGCTCGCCTGCCGCATGGTGAACTTGCAGCTTGAGACCGTCAAGAACCATCCTGCCTTGCTTGCACTGCTGGACGTTCCTCCAACCCCGCGCACATCAAAACGGCGCGAGCTGACCCGAGCGCAAATCGCCGCCGTGTTGATGGCGCATCGGCCGGAGATGCCGCGAACCGCGGCTCTGCGGATCGCCGCCGTGGCCCAGCATGTCAACCGGGCTTTGCTCGGGCTTTATGCCAAGTCCAGACCGGAAGAGAAGGCTGCCGTGATTCGGGAGCTGCGCGCGGTCTTGACCGGCTATTTGGTTCCGAAACTGAAACATTCGAAGGCCGCATCGCCGCTGAGCACCACCCAGCCGACGCCGCGGCGCATGCGAAGGGGAGGACCGCTTGAAAAGCAGGCCACTTCACTTTAATCGATTGTGCATCCTTTCCGTCGGTCTTCTTGGTCTTCTCGTCTGTGCCGGATGCAGCCACCCGCCGGCGGCGCAAGCAAGCGCGCCTGTCGTTGAAGTCGCAACTGTCATCCAGAAGGACGTTCCGGTTTACGGCAATTGGATTGGCACGCTGCAAGGCTACGTCAATGCGCAAATCGAACCCCACGTCAGCGGTTATCTGATCAAGCAGGACTATCGCGAAGGTTCGTTTGTCCGCAAAGGGGATTTGCTTTTTGAGATTGATCCCCGGCCCTTCCAAGCTGCGCTTGATCAGGCCAAAGCCCAGGTGGCACAGGCTCAGGCACAGCTCGGCGCAGCTGCGATCAATGTGAAGCGCGATATTCCCGAAGCTAAGGCCCACGCCATCCCGCAGAGCCAGTTGGACAACGACACCCAGGCGAAGCTGGCGGCCCAGGCATCTGTCCAGGCGGCCGAGGCAGCCGTCGAGGGCGCCCAATTGAACCTCGGATATACGCGAGTACGTTCGATCGTCAGCGGCATCGCGGGTATTGCACAGGTTCAGGTGGGCAATCTCGTCTCTCCCGGTACCGTCCTCACAGGCGTTTCACAAGTGAATCCCATCAAGGCCTATTTCCCAATCAGTGGAGCGGAGTACCTCACGATTGCGAACCGCGCGGGCGGAACGATAGATTTGCTTTCCCGGGCCAAGCGCATCCCGTTGCATCTCCTCCTGCCGAACGGGCAAACCTATGGATACGACGGGCAGATCCTCTTCGCCGACCGGCAGGTTGACCCGCAAACCGGGACCATCCAAATCGTCGGCGCCTTTCCGAATCCCGGCCGAGTTCTGCGGCCCGGGCAAACCGGCCGCATCCGCGCCCTTACCCAGATCCAAAAGGGGGCGCTTCTCGTTCCCCAACGCGCGGTCTCCGAGCTGCAGGGCGGATATGAAGTGGCCGAAGTCGGACCGAATAATAAGATCGTCCTTCGCGCTGTCCAGGTAGGGCCTCAGGTGGGGAGCCTTTGGATCATCACTCACGGAGTTGGGCCTGGCGACCGCGTCGTGGCTGAGGGAACGGAAAAAGTGCGTAATGGCATGGTGATAACTCCGCAAACCTATGCGCCCTCCGCGGAAACAAACTAGATGATGTCGAAGTTCTTCATTAACCGGCCGATTGTCGCGATGGTCATCGCGATTCTCACAGTGCTCGTGGGCGCTATTACCATCGCAAGGCTCCCCATTGCGCAGTTTGCGAATATCATTCCACCGGAAACAAAGATCACCGCCGTCTTCCCAGGCGCCGATGCAGATACTTTGGCGCAGTCAGTCGCGACGCCGATTGAACAGACAATGAGCGGCGTCGACAACATGAATTACATGTATTCGCTGAACGCCACCGCCAACAGTCAGATGACGATGATCGTTGATTTTGCGGTAGGTACGGACCCGAATACGGACCTGATCCTCAGCCAGATGCGCGAGACGCAGGCCGCCTCTCAATTGCCTGCCGAGGTAAATAACTTCGGGGTGACTGTTCAGAAGTCCACGCATTCTCCCCTCATCCTGATCGCGCTCTACTCTCCCCAGAAGACACACGACGCGGCATTCCTAGCCAACTACGCATACATCAACTTGGTCGATCCGATCACCCGCCTTCCCGGCGTCGCCAACGTGCAGATATTCGGAGCCGGACAATACGCGATGCGGGTTTGGTTGAAGCCCGATGCAATGGCCAGGCTGGGCATCACTGCATCGGACGTGATCAACGCGGTGCAGGCACAAAATACCGTCAACCCCGCCGGCCAGCTCGGCGCCCAACCGGTGCCTGCGGGACAAGAGTTCACCTATGCTGTGCGCGCACAAGGACGGCTCAGTACCGCACAACAGTTCGGCGATATCGTAGTTCGGGAAAAGCCTGACGGCGGCGTGGTGCGGGTTCGCGACGTCGCAGGGGTGGAATTGGGAACGCAGAATTACTCCGTGATGGCCCGCTTGAACGGTAAGCCCAGCGCCATTATCGCGGTCTACCAGTTGCCCGGCTCGAATGCCGTGGATACAGCCGCCGGCGTGCGCAACCTGATCAAACAGATGAGCGGCGGCTTCCCGCAAGACATCACTTACGCAGTCTCCATCGACCAGACGGTTGCGGTCACACAAGGCATTAAGGAGATCCTGATCACGCTTCTGATCGCCCTCGGGCTGGTGATCTTTGTGGTGTATCTGTTTCTGCAAGGCTGGCGCGCCACGCTCATTCCGCTGCTCGCCGTCCCCGTTTCGCTGGTTGGCACCTTCGCGTTCTTTCCTCTCTTCGGTTTTTCCATCAATACACTGACCATGTTTGCCATGGTGCTGGCCATCGGCCTCGTGGTGGACGATGCCATCGTGGTCGTTGAAGTTGTGGAGCGGCATATCGATGAAGGACTGGCGCCTAAAGCCGCCGCCCAAAAAGCCATGGAGGAAATCTCCGGGCCGGTGATCGGCATTGCTCTCGTTCTCTCCGCGGTCTTTGTGCCTACGGCCTTCATCCCGGGAATTACCGGACGCCTCTATCAACAGTTCGCTGTTGTCATCGCGATCTCGGTGATCATCTCCGCCTTCAACGCGCTCAGTCTCAGCCCGGCCTTATCGGCATTGCTCCTCCGCCCCAGGCAGTCAAAAGGCGGTTTGCTGAGGGGATTCTTCAACTGGTTCAATCGCCTCTTCCAACGCGCTACGAATGGATATATTCGTGCCTGCGGCGGATTGATTCGTAAGAGTGCGGTTGCCATGATTCTGCTCGCCCTCTTCGCCGTGGCGGCGGTATTTCTGGGCGTGAAGCTGCCTTCTGGGTTTCTCCCCGACGAGGACCAGGGGTACTTCATGGTTAATCTCCAGCTGCCCAATGCCGCTTCCCTGCAGCGGACAGATGCCGCCGCGAAACAAATCGAAGCCATCCTCGCCAAAACGCCGGGAGTCCGATACACGACCTCCGTGGTTGGTTTCAGCCTGCTGAGCTACATTGAAACCAGTTACAACGCATTCTTCTTCGTCACCCTGGAGCCTTGGGATACGCGTCACCAGAGGAACGAGCAATTTGAAGCCATTAAGCAGCGGCTGAATCAAGAGCTGAACCAACTGCCGCAGGGGAGTGCCTTCAGCTTCTCCCCTCCCGCCATCCCCGGTGTGGGAACCTCCGGTGGGTTCACCATGGCTCTTGAAGATCGGGGCGGGCACGACACGGAGTGGCTGGCGGCCAACGTAAACAAATTCATGGCTGCGGCCGGCAAGCGGCCCGAAATCTCCGGAATCAACACCTCTTTTCTGCCCAGCGTGCCACAGCGATACCTGGAGGTCGATCGCGACAAGGCGCTCAAGCTTGGGATACCCATTCCCAGCGTCTATCAATCGGTGCAGGCATTCATGGGCGGCATCTTCGTCAATTACTTCAACCGATTCGGAAGACAATGGCAGGTCTATGTCGAAGGTGAGGGGCCGTTCAGAAATAAAGCTCAGGACCTCAGCCAGTACTATGTCCGCAATAACCAAGGCCAGATGATCCCATTGTCCGCTTTGGCCAAGTTCGAGCCACGCCAGGGTCCGGAATTCATCATGCACTATGACGAGTATCCGGCGGCGCAGATCAACGGCAGCGCCGCTCCGGGTTACAGTTCGCACCAGGCCATGGCCGCGCTGCAACAGGTCTTTGCCAAGACCATGCCGCACGGCATGGGTTACGACTATATGGCCATGTCTTTCCAGGAGAAGAAAGCTCAGCAGGGGGTTTCCCCCACAATGATCTTCGGCATATCGCTCCTTTTTGTCTTCCTGATTCTTGCCGCGCTCTATGAAAGCTGGTCTCTCCCGTTCAGTGTGTTGCTGAGTGTGCCGGTAGCTGTCTTTGGAGCCTTTGGCGTCTTGCTCCTACGCCGCACGATCGATCTGGCCATGCTGCCCCCCTATTTGGTTCTGCTCCAGAATGACGTGTACGCGCAGATAGGGCTCGTCATGCTAATTGGTCTCGCAGCAAAAAACGCGATCCTCATCGTCGCCTTCGCGAAAGACGAGTATGACAAAGGCAGGCCGCTTATCGACGCAACGCTCGATGGGGCTCGGTTACGCCTGCGGCCGATTCTGATGACGTCGTTCGCATTCATCTTCGGTGTTGCTCCTTTGTGGCTCGCATCGGGTGCCGGCTCAGTCTCACGCCGCATCATGGGCACGACTGTCATCGGAGGGATGATCGGGCTTAGCCTGATCGCAATTTTCTTTATTCCGGTCATCTTTTATGTCGTTGAAAGAATCTCCGGCAGCCAACAGCACCCAACGGAGAGGTCAGAATTCACGGGGGAGGCCGAACAGTGATGCGGCCTCGCGATTGTCTCGCTCTGGCCTGTCTCGCCTTGACTGGCTGCACGGTCGGGCCGAATTACAAACAGCCGGTGGTCCCCGTGCCCCCCGCATACCGGGGCGCGGCTGAGCGTCCCGCTGCATCCACGCAATCATTGGGCGACGAGAAATGGTGGGAGGTATTCAAGGATCCGGTATTGCAGCAATTGATTCGTACCGCACTGCAGCAGAACTACGACGTAAAGATCGCTGCGACGCGGATTCTCCAAGCCCAAGCCGAGTTGGGAATTACGCGCGCCAACCAGTTCCCGATGATCGGTTTGGGCGGAGATATCTTCAGCGAGCGCAATCCGAAAATCTCCAAGGCATTTCCCTCCTACCAGGCGAACGCCGGAGAGATCAATCTCTCATTGATATGGAATCTGGATTTTTGGGGAAAATACAGGCGGGAAACCGAAGCGGCGCGCGCCAATGTGCTCGCCACCGAGTGGGGACGCCGCGCGGTGCTCACCACAGTGGTTTCCAGCGTTGCCAGCGGTTACTTCCAGCTTCGCGAACTCGATCTCGCGCTGCAGATTGCCCACAGCACTCTGGCGGCACGACAACATTCTCTCCAACTGACGAACGTTCTGGCTCACAACGGATCGGCTTCCATGCTCGAGGTAAGAGAATCGGAAGAACTTGTGTATACGGCATCGAAGACGATTCCCGACATCGAGCGCCGGATCGAGCAGCAGGAAAACGCACTCAGCATTCTGCTGGGCGAGAATCCCGGCGACATTCCCCGCGGCCACCCGCTCATCGCCCAGCCGAATCCCCCCACTCTCCCCGCGGGATTGCCCTCGGATCTCCTGGAACGGCGCCCGGACATACGGGAGGCGGAAGAGACGCTGATTGCGGCCAATGCCCGAATCGGCGTGGCCAAAGCAGCTTACTTTCCCAACATCACCTTGACCGGAACAGCCGGCGTTGAAACCTATGCATTGACCAGGCTCTTCAATGCTTCCTCGGGAATTTGGAATACTGCGGCGACGCTTACCCAACCCATCTTTGAGGCAGGCGGCCTTCACGCAGCAACACGATTGGCGCAGGCGGAGGAGCAGCAGATGCTCCTGACTTATAAACAGACGATCATCAATGCCTTCCAGCAGGTATCCGACTCACTGATCGCATACCAGAAATATCGCGACTTCCGTGAGCAACAGCAGTTACTGGCTTCCGCCGCTCAGGATGCTGAGCATCTTTCCAATACGCTCTATCAGAACGGCGGAGCAAGTTATCTGCAGGTGCTTACCAGCGAAACCGACTCCTTCGCGGCACAACTGGATCTGGCGCAGGCGGAGCTGAATGAGCGGCTCGCACTGGTGCAAGTGTACGATGCGCTGGGCGGCGGTTGGCAGCAATAGGCACGGCTTCCCCCGAGGAGTTTTCATTTAGGGTAGATGGCTGGGATTCCGTAAGCCGAGACTAGCGCGGATTCGCGATAGGTGTATCTCGAGGCAAATACACTATACGCGGCTTTTCTGTTCAGAAAAGCCGCACTTCTCGAACCACGGTGGGCATAGCAATCCTGAATCCGCTCAGCGCACTGAAGACTTCTCGGGGTTTGGGAAGTTGTCGCTTTCATCTTCTTCCGGCCTCGGTAGCAGACAACGAAAGTCTTTCTCGACGACGATGCGAAGCTGTCTTCCCTCGCTTGTGGGCTGCGCATATTCGATACCCACTTGATTCGTCGCTGCCCACGATTCCACCAAGATCATGGGGAGATCCACGACAATCTCTCCGTTCACAAAGCGTGCCCTCACCTCGGATGCTCGCTCAAGGATCTGCAGCGAGTATATTAGGACATCTTCTCCTGAAGAGGAGAAATGTATCGACTCACTCACTTTCTTCTTGGCGAGCAGACTTGAGACCTCTCCCTGCGTCAACCGGAATCGGAGTGAGTCTCCACGGACACGGAGTTTCATGGCTATGATTCTAACCTCTCGCCAGAGACATCTCAACGATATCGACGATCGTCCTAACCGCATCCCATAAACAGTTCAGGTATGCCGCATGTCTCTAGAAGACTTCGCCCAATCTCATCATTTAGAACCCCGCTGGATCGAATTGCGCAGCCAGTGCAATCACATCGTCGGACAACCGGACTTCTGGTACCGCAAGGACCTCCGAGATTCGGCGCGCGAACTGGCTGTGCAAGCCTCAAATATCCTCGCGGCCTCGATGAAGGCTTCTTGAGTGTGCATTCAGCGGCTCAATATCCTGTGAATTGTTCCATTCGAATGTCGTCGTCGTCGATGCCGGTCGTGTTCAGTACCTTGTGCAGGCCGTCGACCATCGCCGCTGGACCCGCGATGTAGTAGATGGCGTTCTCTATACCTTTCAGGTGGCCCGAAAGCATCTTCGGGTCGATAAACCCGGTCTCCCCAGGCCATGCCCTATGAGATTTTCCCATCTGCGTCATGGTGGCAATCAAACGGAAATTTGGATTCTCTACCTGAAGTGCCAGCAACTCGTCCAGGAACGGCGCGTCTTCCGGCCGACGATTTGTGAAGAACAAAAATATGCGATGCGCCAGCTTTTCTCTCGCGGCCCGCACGAGGATGCTCCTGAAAGGGGTGATCCCGATTCCACCCGCCAGCAGCACGCAAGGTCGCGACGCATTGTTGTGCAGAACCAGATTGCCGAAGGGCCCCTCAATCTTAACTTCGGTGCCCAGAGGAACAGCTTTCAACGACCGTTTGAATGCCGTGTCGCGGAGCCGGGTCGCTACCATCAAAAGCTCTTCCTGAGGTGCGCTGGCGAGGGAGAATCCGCGAGTGTTACCCTCTGCATCAGTTTCCGGCGGATTCGGTATGGTGATATCGACGAACTGGCCGGCCTTGAATGTCCAGCCTGCAGGCTTCTTAAACTGAAATGCCATTGTCCGTTCTGCTACTTCTTTGCGGCTCACCAATGGAGCCATGAAAATTGGCCAAGTGACCTCAGCTGTAGACATAATCCTCCTTTGCCTTAAGTTTCAGCGCCGCCCGTCCTCACGCACGCGAACATCGCTCGAGATTTACGCCGCTGAATTTCTGGAACCTATTCCACCACCCACTCATAACCATATTTCCGTACAATTCTGCACGCCTTATCCGAAGGGCCACGCCAGCCGCCGCATTTTGAGGCCCCTCAGCGGCTCAGTAGGCCAAAATCGTGTCAACGGCCTTCTCTAGATCCTCCAATGACGGAAGAACTGCGTTCTCAAGCGAGGTTGCCGAGGGGACAAAACTGTCCTTCGCCGCAACTCGCATGATGGGAGCATCGAGATGATCAAAGCAGTTCGAAGCAACGCGAGCTGAGATTTCGGCGCCAAAACCGGCCGTGAGCGTGTCCTCGTGAAATACAAGCACCCGATTTGTTTTCTTGACGCTCTGGTAGATCAGCTCTTCATCCAGTGGAACAATGGATCGAATGTCAATCACTTCCAAGAGGCTCCCTTCCGCTTCTTTTCTCTTTGCAATTTCCAATGCCTGATAAGTGCTCGCGCCCCAAGTAACGATCGTGGCATCCCTTCCCTCGCGGCGAATCCTACCTTGGCCAAAGGGGAGCAAGTAGTTGCTGTCCGGCTCTCTAGTTCTAGAATCCACGCGCCGATACAGTCCCTTGTGCTCAAGAACAATCACCGGGTCCTCAGAGCGAGCCGCACTCTTGATGAACCCCTTGGCGTCTTCCGCACAACTCGGGAAAACCACGCGCCATCCGGGAATGTGGGCCAGAAAGGCCTCGACACACGCCGAATGCCAGGGCCCTCCCTTGATGTGGCCCCCGACCGGGATTCGAATGACAACCGGGCATTTCCACAAGCCCTGGCTACGCCATCTCACAGTGGGGATCTCATCCCGAATTTGCATGAAGGCCGGCCACATGTAGTCGGCAAATTGAATTTCAACAATCGGTTTATACCCGCCAATTGCCATGCCACCAGCAACACCCACAATGCTCGCCTCGGCCAGCGGACTATTCGTTACCCGGTCAGGAAAAGCTGTACTGAGCCCTCTGGTCACCCCGAAGACGCCGCCTTTGGGATCAGCGATATCCTCACCCCACATCACAATTTTTGGATTTCGCTCCAGTTCCTCGCGCAGCCCATGATTAATCGCCTCGATCATGCTCACAGTTCCCTCCGAGACGTATTCGATGGAGTCGCTCGCGGGAGACGTGGAGGCAGAGACTTCCGAATAGATATGGGCAAGCAGATTATCAGTGCGCGGCGGCGGCACTTTGTCCGCCTCGGCCGCGGCCTGGTCGACCTCTGATTTCGCCTCCTCCCGCATCTGCCGCATCTCGTCCGCTGTGAGGATGCGATGCCGCTCCAGGTAGCGCTCTGTCTGATGGATCGGATCCCGCTCCAACATTTCGTTCAGTTCTTCCTGGCTTCGGTACTTCTTCTGATCGTCTGAGGATGAATGCGAGTCAATCCGAATAACCCTGCCTTCCACAAGCACCGGGCCGCCACCCTGGCGTATTTTCTCGATGATCGGAGGCAACATCTCATACATGGGCTCAAACCAGGTGCCGTCGAGCGCGAATGTGGGCATTCCGAAGCCCTGAGCAATGCGATGGACTTCAGAGCGGGTCTGCGTGAGCTGCGGAACACTTATGGCATAACCATTATTCTGGATGACGAACAAGACGGGCAGGAGTTCACGGCTGGCCCAATTCAATGCTTCGAAAAACTCCCCCTCACTGGTCGCCCCTTCACCCGACGAGACATACACGATTTCATCGCCTCCGTCGTGCTTCACGGCACGCGCCATACCCACCGCGGGGAGGAACTGCGTCCCCGTAGCCGCTGTCTGGGATACGATCCGAAGCGCGCGAGAAGACCAGTGCTCCGGCATGTTACGACCATTCGAGTTGGGGTCGCCCTCTCGGCTAAGCATCCCAAGAAAGATATCCTTTAGCGACATCCCCAGGCCGATAGCAATACCCTTCTCCCGATAATAAGGAAAGAACCAATCATGACGCGGCTTCAGTAGCAGCGTCATCCCGACCTGAAGCTTCTCATGGCCGCGCGATGATGCGTGGAAGCTCACTTTACCCTGACGGTCGAGAGCCGTCAATCGCTGCTCGGTATACATCACCGTGAGCATCTTACGGTACAACTCTAGCGCCACCTCATCCGGTACGATCCCACCGCGCTCTATCTCGGGCTTGGACATGATCAATGCCATTTATAAATACCTGCCGACCACTTTAGTCAGGCTTAACTCGCCTTACTTGTGAAGTACTGTGGCTACTGCGCTCTACTACCAGAAGCGGTTAGCCGGCTCCCTCTTCGCCTTCCATCCCTAGTGCAATCAGCACAACCACATGCA
Organism: Acidobacteriaceae bacterium; assembly: GCA_025449575.1. Lineage (GTDB taxonomy): Bacteria > Acidobacteriota > Terriglobia > Terriglobales > Acidobacteriaceae > PALSA-350. The sequence goes on along the minus strand of JANWJB010000127.1, from coordinate 1,573 downwards.
CTAGCATTTGTTCCCTCCTCTTGATGAGATGCTCGCCAGCGAGCTTGAGCTTCGAAACAATCACTCTTAACCTCTTTCATTGCACTTCAAAGCTGCTGATTGACGAGTGATTTAGATCACAGCCTATACATCTTGGGGCTGGTAGCGTGTACTTTCAGGAGGTATACTCTCATGCTTATCGCACCGGAGACACCCGTTCGCGACATTGCCGTCGCCATTCCATCCACAATTCCAGCTCTGGAACGATTAGGAATAGACTATTGCTGCGGCGGTCAACATACGCTAGCGGAAGCATGTGCCAATCGCAACATTGCGCTCACACCGGCGATAGAGGAGCTGGAGCAGTATCAGCAGCAGGAAGGGACCCCTGCGGAAATGCACTGGATCCACGCTCCCCTCAAAGAACTGACGGAATACATCGTCCAAAAGCACCACGCCTACACGCGCAGGCAGCTTGCACTGATTGATGACCTGATGGCGAAAGTAGAGAAGCGTCATGGAGCCGATCATCTAGAGCTCTTCCATCTGGGCAAGGTAGTGGCTGTCTTCGCGGCGGAGTTGAGACATCATACTGAATGCGAAGAAGCAAATCTCTTCCCGTATATCGCCGCATTAGGAACAGGATGCTTGCCCGAACTTCCTGCGCCTGCCAAGGGCAGCCTGACGATGCCGGTCACTCGCATGATGACAGATCACGATCAGACGGGTGATGAGCTCCGCACGCTGCGAGCGCTCACCAAGAACTACACGCCGCCGACTGCTGCATGTGCCAGCTGGCGGGGTCTCTACCGCGCGATGGAAGAATTGGAGGCAGATTTGCATCGGCACATTCACCTGGAGAACAACATTCTCTTTGTGCGAGCTTTGGAGCAAGCCCGAGAGCAAAGCACGGCCTCTGATCCGGCATAATAGACGCGACTTCCCGGCTACGCTTTGCTCGCAGGCGATCGAATCTTTGTCCCAAAAGGGACCGCAACGGGCATACAGGTCAACACAAAGAAACCCTGAAGCGGTATAAAACCTTAGGACATGCCATCGGCGTCATGCGAATGGAGAGGGCGCCCAAAGGCCCGCCCTCCGCGACTGGCTCCGCTCTGTGTCTAACTCGACTCCTCGCGCCGGCGGAGCTATTTCCTGAGGCCTTGCAATGATCGTGAATTTCGCCGAACGGGCGCACAACCATAATTGGAACCTTGACCCCATCACGCGTTCCTTGCTCGACAACGATTTTTACAAATTTCTCATGTTGCAGTTCATCTGGAGAAACTTCCCAGAGACGGAGACGGTCTTTTCGGTCATCAATCGGTCGTCATCCATGCGCCTTGCCGACGTCATCGGCATTGAGGAACTTTTGCAACAACTTGAGCACGTCCGAAGGTTGTCCTTCCGAAAGTCGGAGCTGGTCTGGCTTGCGGGGAACACCTTCTATGGCGTCCGCGGAATCTTCGATCCCGCATTTCTCGAATGGCTGGAGAATGGCTTTCGACTCTCCGACTACGAGGTCTCGGTGGAGAATGGGCAGTTCAACCTATCCTTTCGGGGACGTTGGAGTGCAACCACCATGTGGGAGGTG
>JANWJB010000126.1 GCA_025449575.1 Acidobacteriaceae bacterium | reverse complement strand
TTTTCGGAGATCGAGATGCCTTCAGATTTGGTGCTGGCTAAATGAAAGTGCTGGTGATTGGTTCCGGGGGCCGTGAGCATGCTTTGGCGTGGGCAATCGCCAAGTCCAGCCGCGTCTCCGATGTGGTATGCACGCCGGGCAATGGCGGAATAGCCCGCGTGGCCCGCTGCATTTCAGCGAATCAACGAGACCCCGACGACCTGCTGCGCGTCATCGCCTCCGAGTCTCCGGAGCTGGTAGTAGTGGGGCCCGAAATGCCGCTCTCGCTCGGCTTGACCGATGCGCTGCACCTGCGCGGCGTGCCCGTCTTTGGCCCAACGCGCAAGGCCGCGATGCTGGAGACCAGCAAATCGTTCGCCAAGCGTTTCATGCAGCGGCACAACATTCCCACGGCGAACTATGCCGTGGCGGGCAGTGAGAAGGAGGCGCTTGGCTCCATCGACCTCTTCCATCTCCCGGTGGTCATCAAGGCAGATGGCTTGGCGGCTGGCAAGGGCGTGATCCTCTGCGCCACCAAGCGCGAGGCCACCGAGGCGATCTCCGGCCTCTTCAGCGGAGCACTGCTGGGAGCACCTGAGGATGCCATCGTGATTGAGGAATTCCTTGTGGGTGAGGAGATCTCGTTCCTCACCTTGACAGATGGAAAACACGTCGCGCCCTTGGCCCCGGCGCAGGACCATAAGCGGATCGGCGAGGGTGACACCGGCCCCAACACCGGCGGCATGGGCGTCTACTCCACCGATGGCATGCTGGACACGCAGATGAAGGAATGGATCCTGCACCACATCGCGCAGCCCACAGTGGACGGCATGGCGGCCGAGGAGACGCCTTTTACCGGCGTGCTTTATATCGGGCTGATGATGACCGCTCGCGGACCAATGGTGCTGGAATACAACGCGCGCTTCGGCGATCCCGAAACCCAGGCCATTGTTGCCCGCATGGACAGCGATTTGATGGAAGCTCTTCAGGCTTGCGTCGAGGGCCGCTTGAGCGATACCGAGCTGCGCTGGAAGCCGGGTGCTTCAGCCTGCGTCATCGCCGCTTCGGGCGGCTATCCCGGCGCCTACGCTACCGGTAAACCCATCGGCGGGCTGGACGCGGCGGCGAGCATTCCCGGGGTCGAGATCTTCCACTCCGGCACGGCGCTGGTCGACGACAGCTATGTCACCAGCGGGGGCCGCGTGCTGGGAGCCACCGCGGCAGCCGCCACGCTGGACGAATCGCTGGCGCTGGCCTATGAGGCGCTCAATCGAATTCATTTCGACGGAATGTACTACCGGCGCGACATCGGTCGCCATGCACTCAAGTCGAGATTGCGCTGAAGTTAGCCGCCTCAAGGCCTTGCCACAGAAGGCTTAAGCTTTCTCGGTTTCACCGGGCAAAATCGGTCCGTGATGAGATACGACTACGGGCCGACGGCGAAAATCGCAATGCCCGCATCGTCCGCCAGTTGCACCACTGTCTCGCGATCGAAGATCAACGTGCGCCCCGCTTCCAGCGCCAAACAGGTGGCGCCGGATTGTTGCATGGTCTGGATCGTCTGCGGCCCAATTACCGGTACATCGAAGCGTGCATCCTGGTTGGGCTTGGCCACCTTTACAACGGTAAGCCGCCGGTCCAAAATTGCCGTTCGATTGATTGCCCTTGGATCGCCTGAGGCAGGATCCACTGAGGCAGGATCCACTGAGGCAGGATCCACTGAGGCAGGATCCACTGAGGCAGGGTCCGCTGAAGCCGACAAAACTGCGCCGATCGCGGCCGGCGTCTGGGCATCCTCTCCGGCGAGCGTCTTCAAGATGGCGCCAGCTCGCTCGACGGCGGCGTCGGTGCCCTCCATGGCTTCGACCGCCACACAAGCGCGCCCGGCGACGACCACCGTTTGTCCGATGTCGTATCCCGCCAGGGCCAGCGCCACGCCGCGGCCATAGGCTGCGTTTTCCCGCTCCTCCGCGCTCGGTTCGCGGGCAGTCAGCACCCCCGCTGGCGCCAGCATCGGCTCCAAATAAGCGGTCGAGGAGATCAGCTCGATGCCCTCATCGCCTAATACCTTGGCGATAGCGCCCAGAAGCATATCGGTATTGCGGCTGCGCAGGTTCAGCAGCAGCTTGGCCAGCCGCCAGTCAGGACGGATGCTGGAGAAGATCTGTTTGTGCTTCACCTGCCCGGCCATCACCGCCTGCCGGACGCCTTCGCGCTGGAAGGTCTCAATCAGCCGCGAAAGCTCGCCCAGGGAGAACCAGTGGACGGCGACGCCGGGATCAGTCTCCGCGCGCCCGTTCATCGCCGGGTCTGTCTCCTCCCGGATCGCCGCGACCACAACCTCCACTCCCTGCGCGCGCGCCGCCTCCAGCAGCAGAAAAGGAAATCGCCCGTTACCGGCGATCAGGCCCAGCCTCTTCGTCGATCCCTCTTGCACGGCTGCTCCTCGTCACTCCTATTTGATGACGCCGCGCTCCGAGCGCTCAATGAACTCGATGAGATATGCGAGGTGTTCGCCGGGAGAACTCTGGCTCTTCAGCTTTTCCACCGCCTGCGTAGTGTTCAGCTTGGCCGCCAGCAAGGCGCGAAATGCATTCTGCAGCTCGCGCTGCTGCTCTTTGCGAAAGCCTGCGCGTTCCAACCCGATCTTGTTCAGGCTAAAAGTATGGGTCTCCCTCTTGGCGGAGGTGAGCGAATAGGGCAGCACGTCTTGCGTGATCGTGGTTCCCCCGCCAATGTAGGCATAGCGCCCAATGCGGCAGTACTGATGAACCGGGCAGAGAGCGCCCACGCTGGCGTGGTCCTCCACGATGACGTGTCCGGCCAGTGTAGCGGCGTTCGCCAGGATGCAATGGCTGCCGATCGAGCTGTCATGGCCGATATGCGCATAGGCCATGATCAGACAACCATCGCCCACGCGGGTCAGGCCGCCGCCCGCTTGCGTTCCCCGCGAAATTGTCACGCACTCGCGCACGGTGTTGTCGCTTCCCATGACGAGGCCGGTCGGCTCGCCGCGATATTTCAGATCCTGCGGCGTAATGCCCAGATTGGCGAACGGATAGATGCGGTTTCTCTCCCCCAGGCAGGTGTTCCCATCCAGCACCACATGGGAAATCAGTTCGCAGTCCTCGCCCAGGACTACCTCCGGGCCGATGGTGCAATAGGGGCCAATGGTGCATGAGCTGGGAATGCGCGCCGTGGCTGCCACAACAGCCGTTGGGTGAATGCTCACTCCTGATTCACCGTCTCAAGCGCCCCCGAGGGCGCGGCTTCAATGGCAAGCTTCTTGCCGCGAGGCACCAGCACGCACGAGACGATCGCCTCGCAAGCCAGCTCGCCCTCTACATAGGCATGGCCATGCAAACGCGTGGCGCGCGGCTTCCAGTTCAGCACATCGACCTCGATGCGCAACTGATCGCCGGGAGTCACGGGGCGGCGAAACTTGGCTCGATCGATGCCGGTAAAGACCATCAGCAGCGAGTCGCGGTCCGGCACCTCGGGCAGCAGCAGCAAGCCACCCGCCTGTGCGATCGATTCCACAATCAGCGCGCCGGGCATGATTGGATACTCGGGAAAGTGCCCCTGGAAGAACGGCTCATTGATGGAAACGCTCTTGATCGCCACCAGCCGCTTCAACCGCGTGATCTCGATGACCCGGTCAATCAGCAGGAAGGGATAGCGATGCGGCAGGATCGACATGATCTGCTGGATGTCGAGCACGCCGCCGTCCAGCAGACTGGGCGGCAGCGAGCGAATGAGGTCGGAATGGCTCGTTTCGTTGTCCATGGTTGCAGCGCAGATTATAAACTGACAGGCTATCTCCGGATCATTTCCGGATCATTTCTGAACCTTAGCCGCCGTGGTATCCGGATCGAAGGCTCCCGGAGGCAGCGCGACGTTGTAGCCGGCGCGGTAGAGAAACCTCTGGTTGGTCATGTCGCCATTGTGATACCGGCTCACATCGAAGGGCGTCGGTATCCCATCGATCAGGTGGTAATCGTCATACTCCTCGGCATCCGTGTTCTTGTCCTTGTAAACCGGATCGCGCCACTGCCAGCTCCGGCGCAGCGGAAGATGCGATTGCGCATCCGTTTGGATCACGATGGAGTCGTTCTCCGCATTGATCAGCGTGACCTCATCGGCCAGGTGCCGCTCCACCATGGTCTGCCCGTCATAGAGCAGGATGGTCTTCGGATCTTTCATCCAGATGAGAACCGCGGCCTCGACGGAGTGATTGCGGCGGCGGAGAAAGCTGCTCAACTCATCGCTGGGCATGCGGCGCTTTCCCCGATACGTAATCTCCCATCCCTGATTGCCGCTGATGATTTCCACCACCTTCCCCTTCTTGCCCAGCTCGATGCGACTCTGGTCGGGAAACTGGAAGTACTGCGTGTAATCTCCGATATCGCCGGTAGGCTTGCCGTGGTAGAAGCCGGAGGTCCGGCCCTGCAGCATGGTGTTCTTCAGGGATAGCCATCGCTGGCCGCCCATAGCGGTGATCATCTGCTGAAGCACCGCGCGGGCCTTCTGCTGATTGGAGGCCGCATCGGCCGCGCCGCTTTGCGCCCGGGCATCGGAGCCGCCCAGCGCGGCAAGCGCGAAGGCGGATAGAAGAAGGAATCGAACGGGAAACCAAAGCCGCGATGCTCCGCACCTGCCTGCCAACATCCAGCCCCTCCCGGAGTTATTGTACCGGTGAGCAAAGCCGCCAGGGCGGCCGCAGACCACCCGGCAGCCATGGCCCGGTTCCCTCTCCCGGTTCAACCCCCGCCAGGCCTGCGGCCGGGGGCTCCCGCCCGCGCCACACTATACTGCTATCAAGTTATGGCTAATCTTGCCCCCACCCAGGCGCCCCACTTCCTGCCCGCGGCCGAGCAGCTCGATTTTTTGGAAAAAGGCGCGGCGGAGATCATCCGCTCCAGCGAATTGCGCGACCGCCTGGAGGCCTCGCGGCTGGCGGGAAAACCGCTCCGCGTGAAAGCGGGCTTCGATCCCACCGCGCCCGATCTGCACCTGGGCCACACAGTGCTGATGCGCAAGCTCAAGCACTTTCAGGACATGGGACATCAGGTCATCTTCCTGGTCGGCGACTTCACCTCGCTCATCGGAGACCCGACCGGCCGCTCGGCCACTCGCAAGCCGCTCACCACCGAAGAGATTGCCGTCAACGCCAGAACCTACACCGATCAGGTCTTCAAGATACTGGATCGCGAAAAGACCGAGGTTCGCTTCAACTCTGAATGGCTGTCCAAGCTGGGATTTGAAGGCATGATCCGGCTGGCGCAGAAATTTACCGTCTCGCAGATGCTGGAGCGGGACGAATTTCACAAACGCTTTACCAAGGAGCAGCCGATCGCGCTGCACGAGATCCTCTATCCACTGGCCATGGGCTATGACTCCGTCGCGCTGCAATGCGACGTCGAGTTGGGAGGAACCGACCAGAAATTCAACCTGCTCACCGGCCGCGAGCTCCAGAGACAGTATGGACAGGCGCCGCAGATCGTCTTTATGACTTCCATCCTGGAGGGACTGGACGGCGTGCAGAAGATGTCGAAATCGCTCGGCAACGCGATCGGCATTCATGAGCCGCCGCAGGAGATGTACGGCAAGCTGATGTCGATTTCCGACGAGCTGATGTGGCGTTATTGGACCCTGCTCACCGATCTGCGCCAGAGCGAGATTGGCGCCATGCGCGCCGAGACCGCCCGCGGCGCTTTGCACCCGATGGAGGCCAAGAAGCGCTTGGCGCGCGCCATCGTCGCCGGCTTTCACTCTCCCGAGGACGCGCAACGAGCCGATGAGGACTGGGCCCGCCAGTTCCAACAGCGCGACCTCTCGGCCGCCGATGAAGTCGCAGTCGCCTTGCGGCAGGTCGCCGTCGCCGATGCGGCATCGCTGGAGAAGGCGGCCGCCGATCCGGACCTTCCCGTGCGCATTCATGCGGCCAAGCTGCTGGTCGCCCTCGGCCTTACCAACTCCCGCAGCGAAGGCGACAGGCAAGTCGCCGCCGGGGTCAACATCGACGGGGTCACCTCCACCAGCCAGCACATCGAGATCACCCGGCGCCCGGCGCGGCTCGCGGTGCGCGTCGGCAAACGCGCCCGCATCGCGATCATCCAATAGAAAACAGTCTTATCAATCCGCCTCTTGCCCGAAGATGGAATGGGCCGTGGCCCATTCGTGTTCTTGCATTCCCCACTTCTTCTGCCTAAGCTTCGCCCATGGGGTTGCGCTTCTGTGCATCGCTGGTTCTGCTCGGCTTGCTCGCCGGAATGCAACCGCTGCTGTCCGCCTCCAAGCCGCACACCGCCGTTTTGGGCTCGGCCAAGTTCGTACCCTACTCCGTCGAGGGAGACCCCTCCGGCGCCCTGCCCAAGGAGACACGGCTCAGCATTCGCCCGCTGGTGATCGACGGCAAGCTGCGAGAGTGGACCGCCGGCGATTGGCACGACATCACCGATCGCAGCTTCGTGGTGCGCCGCGCCCTCCGCGTCAACGACTCCCTGCCTGGCGATAAAACCCTGCGCTGGGTATGGCAGCGGGGACCATGGCTGCTGGTGGACCGAACCAAAGGCTCCATCACCGTGCTCCGCCTGCCCGATTACGATCCTGCCGTTTCCGATGTTGTGTGGTTCCGCGATTACGCCGCTTACTGCGGGCTCAACACCAGCGGAAAGGGACTCTATGCCATGGTGGCTCAGGTTGGCTCCCACCGGCCTCTGCTATCTAAAAAGCTCTCTACCTGGACTCCGGGAACCGACGTCCGCCCTGCCTGCGCCCCCGCCATCTGGCAGCGCGAGCCGCTGCAAGTCACCTTCCAGCGCACGGGAACGGCAGCGGTCAGCTACGCGCTGGTTGGGCTATCGTCTGTGCTGGTGGAAGACGACGACACCACCGGCGCCGCAGCCTCCGCGGATAGCAGCGAGTAGCGGCGCCGGACGCAAAATGCAAGAAATCCCGAGCACGAGGCCGACACCCGTATCTTATTGAACAGATAGATACTTACGGTGATTTCTCTTAATTTCCACGTATCTTTATATAAATCACTATTGAAATAGGGCCCTATGTTCTTGCCATTCAAGCCAAATCGGGGTTTGCGCGGCATCCGCGGGCGGTGGTGCAGCAAGCCATGGCAAATCTGCCGTACAGTGGAAGTCCTATGAGGTTTCTTGCCGTAATCGTGCTCGCGTACAGCGCCGTGATGTTGCTGATCCACCTATCGACATCAAAGATTCTGAAGGAGTGGAGCCGGCCCGGATCCTGGCTTCAAGAACGATTCCCGCCGCAACGGCTGCTCCAGGTCGAGGCTCTCTACTGGCTGTTGGCCCTTGCAAGCTGGCGTCTCTGGCCCGGATCCGCGGCCAAGGCCATGGTGGTGGTCTTCGCCGTGATTCACTTGAGCATCTGGGCAGCCGGCGAGATGCGCCTCTTCCATCTCAACATCGGAAGCGCGCAGACGAATACCGCCCGCAAGGTTGACCGGTTCATCATCGGCTTTGATTTAGCGGAAGCCGCGGCGCTCGTTGCGATCGGGTGCTTCGCTGTGCTCTTTCTAGGATGAATGGCATCGGCTCCCGGCCTCCCGCGCCACATCTTCGGCCGTGCGGCCCGCCTCCAACTGCGTCAGCGCAGCAATCATCCGCGCCTCCGTGTGCCTGCTCTTCGACGTCTCTCTCCCCGTCACAATATGACAATCGTACTTGGTGATGTGGCAGATTGTGGAAAGCAGGTCCCCTCGAACTCCCTTGGATGGGCTTTCAGTTCGGGGACGGCCTCTCTATATGATCGATGACGATATGCTCGATTGGCATCTTCACGGATTTCACCTTGAAGCCAAAGGTTCCGAGGCCGGCAAGAACAGAAGCCCTGTAGTCAGAACCTTCTTCCTCTTGGGAATAATAGAAAGGAACAATGAAATCAAATGATCCGGCGAGCCCTGTCCGGTTAATTACATTGAGGTTGGTATGCATGCCAACGTCACGTGCAAATGCCGACATGGAACAATTTTGAGCGATCAGGGCCCAACTGCCACTTTTCAGGCTGTAAGGATGCATTGACACAAATGGCGGCGCATGATCGCCTTTGGGTGGTTGGAGCTTCATCTCAACAGATTTATTCTTCAATGATAAAAGGTAAGCTCTCTCATCTCTGAACTCCGGATGGAACTTCAGATGAAACCTCGTGATCAGCAGGGATTGCAGCATCTCCCGCTCTTCCTCACTCGGAAATACCGTCCGATACTTTTGCATGGAGGATTGTGACGATTTGGGAGGTATGGCCTTAATGGCGTATAGATCGCTTTTTCCCCATGCTGGCATATTTTCAATCTGGTCTTTTCGAACCTCATATGCCAGCACAATGAGGTTAGCTACAGTTTGCACCCCGACAACCCTGCCACCCGGATAATTCTGCCACGACGTTCCATTCTGCTTAGATGGTCTTATAGACGCCACTTCAAACTGGGGTAATTTCTTTGAAGCACCGGCACCCCCTTGACCGGCGTCCGTCTGGCCCCACATCAACGCGGTCGGCATGCCCAGACAACTGGCTATAAAGACGACTGTCCCTATCAGTTTTCGAACATTGCCTACCCGCAGGAATTTCATATGGGATTTCTCCTCAATATATATTGACCTGCCCCATTTTCCGCACGATACATCATACGACCTGAGCCGCCATCGCCCGCCCAGCGGCAATCGCGTCGTGCGCAACATCCAAAGCCCACTCCTGGTTCGCAGCCGTGTACTGGCGCAACGGAGCGTTCTGTCGCACGCAGTGCTTGGGCTTCTTCCGATTCAGCGTCAGTGGGCGCATCCGCCGTGCGACCTATGGACATCGCAAAGGAAGCGTGCTACCGTTCCTTTGTGGATCGCAAAGGAGTGTGGACGAATGGCAGAAGTCAAGTCGGAAGTCTTTCAAGGAACTCTTGATCTTATGGTGCTCAAGACCCTTGAAGTTCTGGGTCCGCTCCACGGATATGGCATTGCCCGCCGAATCGAGCAAATGAGCGAGCAGTTACTGCGCCTCAATGAAGGCACTGTCTACGCATCTCTCCTTCGACTCTCACAAAAGGGCTGGATTCGATCCGCGTGGGGCACCTCTGAAAACAATCGCAAGGCTCGCTTCTACTCGATCTCTGCTGCCGGCCGCCGACAATTGGCGCGAGAGGCTGAAAATTGGGAGCGATTCTCCGAAGTAATCGGCAGGATCCTGCAGATGCAAGCTGGAGGTTAGTTACATGCTGACCGCAATGCGAGTTCTCGCTTCTCGGCTGCTTGGGTCATTTCGGCGCAAACATTTCGATACCGGAATGGACGATGACTTTCAGTCTCACTTGGAGATGCTGGCGGACCGGTTCATGAGCCAAGGGATGGCGAAGGATGAAGCTCTGCTGGCGGCGAAGCGCCAGTTTGGAGGCATTACCCAAATCAAAGAGCAGCTCCGCGAACGGAACAGCATTGCTTTTCTCGGTTCATTCTGGGCAGATACGCGCTACGCACTCCGCCAAATTCGGAAGTCGCCCGGATTTGCGGCCACCGTGGTGATCACACTGGCGCTGGGGATCGGAGCGAATACCGCAATTTTCAGCATAGTTTATGGAGTCGTGTTTCGTCCGCTTCCCTATCCGCACCCGCAGAGGATTGTCGAGCTTACGGAATCTTCGCCCCGCGGCATTGATGAAAAGGACGTGACCTATCAGGAACTGCAATTCCTGCAAGAACACAGCTCTCCATTTCAATCTCTTACGGGCTACACCCTTCAGGGCTACAACCTCAGCGCGGGCAACAAAACTGAGCGCGTGAAAGGGCAACCGGTTTCCACCGATTACCTTCGTGTGCTGGGGATAAAGCCGGTGTTGGGGCGCGATTTTCTTGCCGAAGAAAATACCGGCAGCGGCGCTCATGTCGCCATCCTCAGCTACGGAATCTGGCAGACACAGATGGGCGGTGATCGCGAAATCATTGGCCGAACCATCACGCTCGATGGCG
>JANWJB010000125.1 GCA_025449575.1 Acidobacteriaceae bacterium | reverse complement strand
ATGATAGGCGTGGTAAATGGGGTTTTACAAGGAGCGAGGAAATGAACGCGGGTTTCGATTAGAACCGGTCGCGGGTCCGGAGCCGCTGAAACCTGGAAAGTCCGCGAGCCCTGTTTGGATAGCGGTCATCCGTCAGGCGCAGCGGAGCGAGCGGCAGTTCCTGGGCCGGCGGAGGCAGAAGAACAGCAGGCTTCTCCATGTCTGCGCCTCCGCCGGAATGACAGAATCGCCGGCCGCGGGCGCAAAACCTCCGGCGGGAAATCCAGGCCGAAGCCTAAGGCTTAACAACCAGCTTGCACCCTTCGCCGCGCGCTTACCTGCGGGCGCCCTTGACCGCCTCAGCGCCCTTGACCGCCTCAGCGCCCTTGACCGCCTCGGCGGCCTGAACCGCGCCGTTGGGCGGGACTGGCGGCACCACCGCCTCTTTGATCGCGGTGAGACCAAGTTTCTGCCGAAGCTGCGTGTCAATGCGGGCGTAGGTCTCAGGATGCTCTTTGAGATAGGAGCGGACGTTCTCGCGGCCCTGGCCGATGCGCTCGCCGGAGTAGCTGTACCATGCGCCGGACTTCTCGACGATGTTATGCGTGACCGCCAAGTCGAGCACATCTCCCTCGCGCGAGATGCCTTCGCCGTAGAGAATGTCGAACTCCGCCTCGCGGAAGGGCGCGGCAACCTTGTTCTTGACGACTTTGACCTTGGTGCGGGAGCCGACCACGGTGTCGCCTTCCTTCACTGCGGCGATGCGCCGGATGTCGATGCGAACGGAGGAGTAGAACTTCAGCGCCCGGCCGCCAGTGGTGGTCTCCGGGTTGCCGAACATGACGCCGATCTTCTCACGAATCTGGTTGATGAAAATCAGCGAGGTGCGGGACTTGGAGACGGTGCCGGTCAGCTTGCGGAGTGCCTGGGACATGAGGCGGGCCTGCAGGCCCATGTGCGAGTCGCCCATCTCGCCGTCCAATTCGGCCTTGGGGACGAGGGCGGCGACGGAGTCGACCACCAGCACATCGATGGCTCCGGAGCGCACCAGGGCCTCGGTAATTTCCAGCGCCTGCTCGCCATAATCGGGTTGCGAGATCAGCAGGTTGTCGACATCGACGCCAAGCTTCTTGGCGTAACCGGGATCGAGCGCATGCTCGGCATCGACAAAGGCCGCCAATCCGCCCTGCTTCTGCGCCTCGGCGATGATCTGCAGCGTAATGGTGGTTTTGCCGGAGGATTCGGGGCCGAAGATTTCAATCACCCGGCCGCGGGGAACGCCGCCCACTCCCAGGGCAGCGTCAAAAGAAATCGAGCCGGTGGAGATCACCGCGATGGGCACGATGGCCTCTTTGCTGCCGAGGCGCATGATAGAGCCCTTGCCAAATTGCTTTTCGATTTGCGCGAGCGCCAAATCCACGGCGCGGGAACGATCATCTGCCACAGGAATCTCCAAAGATGAGGGGTAAGCCCACAGAATAATCGCCGGTGGGCGGCGGGTCAAAATGGATCATAGCACCGCGCGGCGGGCGGTGAAGATTACCGTCCGGGAAAGCGGACCGGAACAACCGTGGGAGAAAAACCGCGGCGGCCGGCCGGCGCCTCAGCGCTGCAGCAGGTCGATCGGCTGGTTCACGTCCGCGGTCCGGAAATACTGCGCCAGCGAAGGATGCCTGGCGGCTACCGCCCGGAACATCTGCCAGGCGACGCGGCGGTAGGAGAAATGCCCGGCAGTGGCTGAGCGCAGTTCGGAGATGTACAGCGCCTCGGCAAAATCCATTTTGAACAGCGCGCGGTTGCGGGTTCCCAAAGGCAAGGTGTAGGCGGCCTGCTCGGGGAACCCAGCCTGGACGAGGCCGTCGAAAGACGCATGAGCGCTATCCATGGCGGCGCGATATTGGCCGGCGAGCCCGGCATCGGCGAGAGCAGCGGGCATATCGTAACCGTGGAGGTTGGTAAAGGGCTGCAAAATCTGCACGCACCGGCGATGGCGGTGCATGTCACGGAAGCCCCCTATGTCCATAAGAATGTCGAAACGCAATCCACCACCGGAGGAAAACTCGCGCAACAGCTCGTCGTGGCGGCCGCGGTGGCGCGCTCCGAGCGAGACGATCTCGTCGCGGCGCGGTTGGTCCAGAGCGGCAACCTGCCGCCGGACCTGACGATAGGGGTAGTGGCAGGCCCCATAGAGCAGGGTGGTTGCGATCTCGATCTCCAGCGGCTCGTCGTCCAGCAGATCGACGGCGGCAAGCTCGCCGTCAGGCAAGACGGCCGGGGGATCGATGGGGACTCCGCGCATTAAGGCCGCGGCGGCCTCAGCCAGACCGCGCCGGGTTTGCAGCACATACTCGCTCGCCGCAGCGTATTTCACCAGGGTGGGGGCGGTTTTAACTTCACGGTTCAGCAGCGGTTCGGCGCGCAGGCCGAGCGCCGGATCAGCCGCGGCAATCTCCCGCTGGAGCGCGGCCCCTGCCTCCCCCTGCGCGTTCCACGCGGGACCCGCTGCCGCCTGCCGCAGACGCTCGCCCAGCTCGCGCACCTCGGGTTGCGGACTGGAGAGCAGCCGAGAGATTTGCTGCTCCAGCGTGCGGGCATTGACGATCTGCCCCAGCGAGGTATTGGTGGCCAGCGGAAGCAGGTAGCGGGCGACGTCGAAGGCACGGGCGCGCAGCGTGCGCGCGTAGGCCTCCTGCTTCATCTCCTCAGGCCGCGCGACTTGTCCGCAGAGAAACTCGAAGACGCGCTCCGATGTCGCGTGGTACTCGGCGAATAGCGCTTCCATGGCGCGGGAGAAATCCTCGCGCGCGGCAGTGTGGCCGCCGAAATCGGGCAGATACCAGCCGCTCTTGCGAAAGTTCTGGTAGCGCGTCGAGCGTTCCTGGCCGTCCCAACGCTGCTCGTCTACAAGGGAGATGGCGGCCAAAAGCGAGAGCCGCTCAATGGCAAACGCAACATGGGCCAGATCGGCAATCGAGCGATGACCATACTGAAAATAGAAGGTGTTCAAGAACTGCTCGGCGCGCTGGGTAGATATCTCCTTCAGCGACTCCTTCATGGACAAGGAGGAACGCGAATACTTGGCCATGGCGTAGGCCAGCACCTCCGGTTCGGCTCCGTAGACGGCATAAACCTCGGTCCGGTTTCGCGGAGATTCCTCGGCCGGGGCGGCGGCGGATTTCAGCTCGTTTTCAATCATAGGTGACCCTCAGGATAAGGCATCGCGAACCGGCAAATTAGCGTAAAGTGATCTCTGCAACTGGAGCCCCGTCTCTGAAAGTGGTTGCGAAAATGCGCGACGTTGGATTGCGTGAGTCTCTCCGCATGGAAAACAGGCATGAGTCTCGGCCTGATACGCTCTCGGTGACCGGGCATCGTCCCTATGCGCTCCCCAAGCGCCCCTGGAGGATGACCCAGCGATGGCGGGATCTCCTGTTCGCCCATTGGCCGATTCCAGCAGAGGCGTTAGTGCCGCTCGTCCCTTCCGGGCTGCAGATCGATATCTTCGATCAATCCGCGTGGATAGGGGTAGTCCCCTTTTGGATGGACCGAGTGCAGATGCGGGGAATGCCACGGATTCCGGGAGCCAGCCGCTTCCCTGAACTCAACCTGCGCACCTATGTACGGGAACGCAATACGAACCGGGCCGGTATTTACTTTTTTTGCCTGGAGGCGGCCAGCCCGCTGGCGGTAGCGGTTGCGCGCACCGCCTTCCATCTGCCTTATCACTGGGCCAGGATGTCTATCCGGCAGCGCAGCGAGCGGGAGTTTACGTATCAGAGCCAACGTATCCTCAGCCGGCGTCCGGTCCGCTTCCGCGCCCATTACCGGGGCCTGGGCCAGATCCGCCAATCAGGGTTGAGCCATCCGGGAACCATTGAGCACTTCCTCATGGAGCGCTACTGCCTCTATACCACCAATCGACGCGGGGAGCTGCTGCAGGGCGATATTCACCACGAGCCTTGGCCGCTGGAGCTGGCGGAAGCCGAGATCGAGATCAACGATTTGCCGGCCACCTATGGCATTCAGTTGCCGGATACCGCGCCGCTGCTGCACTACTCGCGCGAGCTGGTCGCCTACGCCTGGACTCCGGAGCAGGCCGTCCTCAGCCGGCTGAAGGCGCTGGAAGCGGCGGCGGCTCGCCCCGCCGAGGTTTAGCCCGCAGCCGCTGCCTTGCAGTACCTTCTTAAAGAGGGATCCAAATTCAGGAGAAACGGAAGGCCTATGGGCAATCTCGAAGGTAAAACCGCGCTGGTCACCGGCGCGTCGCAGGGCATTGGCCGCGCCTGCGCGGTTGAGTTAGCGCGCCGGGGCGCGCGCATCGCGTTGGCGGCCCGCAATGAAACGAAGCTTGGGGAGACTCTGGCAGAGATCGCTGCAGCCGGGGGAGAAGCGAAGGCATTTGTGCTGGACGTGGCCAGTGAGGAGTCCATTCATGCCACGGCCAAGGCTGCGATCGCGCATTTCGGCACTGTCGAGATCCTGGTGAACAACGCCGGCGTCACCAAAGACATTCTGCTGCTCCGGATGAAGCGCGCGGACTGGGACCACGTGCTGACCACCAATCTTACCGGCGCATTTCTCATGACCCAAGCTCTGCTGAACCCCATGATGCGGGGACGCTGGGGCCGGATCATCAACCTTGCCAGCATTGTGGCGGAGACCGGGCAGGCGGGCCAGGCGAATTATGCGGCGAGCAAGGCGGGGCTGATCGGCTTTACCAAGTCGATGGCGCGCGAGGTGGCGTCGCGCGGCGTCACGGTGAACGCGGTCGCGCCGGGCTACATCGAAACTGCAATGACGGCGGTGCTCGATGAGAAACAGCGCCAAGCGCTGCTCGCGCATGTGCCCTTGGCCCGGGCCGGCACCGGCCTGGATGTCGCGCGGGCGATCTGTTTTCTGGCATCGGACGAGGCGGCCTACATCACCGGACACACGCTCGACGTGAACGGCGGCCTATTCATGAATTAGCCGCCGGTTCCCTCGGCGCTCCGGGGGAGGACGGCTTGTAGTGAATTCGCGCAAGTACCCACCGAGGTTACCCCCGGCTTGAAAAATTCTCTTGCCTGTGACCGGGGCCGGATGTTAACCATGCAGCTAACACCAAACTAAGAACGGGTCCCTATTCTGCATGGTTTCGCAGGGAAAGCGTGAACGAACACCCTAGCTTATGAAAATTGGAACGACGATCAGAGGCTACCGTTTGCAAAAGGGGTTTTCCCAAGGAGACATCGAGAAGCGCACAGGCCTGTTGCGCTGCTATCTTTCGCGAGTGGAAAACGGCCATACCGTTCCCTCCCTCGATACGCTCGCAAAAATCGCTCAGGCGTTGGATATGCCACTGGCGCAGTTCTTCGCGGAAGATTCCCTGGGCCACGAGATGAACACGCAAAGGCTTACCGACGATGAGTTGCGGTTCCTCACGCAGATCCGGCGCTACTCCACCAATCTGAACGACAGTGATCGCAAGCTGCTGCTGGCCATGGTGAAGAAGTTCGCCGCCACCGCGGTGCGCTAGAACATTTGTCCAGTCGGTGTCCCAGCGAGCGCCGCGAGGTGCGGCTTTTCCTGGTAAAAGCCGCGTATGGTGCATCCGCCTCGGGGTACACCTATCGCGAAGCCGTTCTAGGAGTGTTGAAAAACATGTTCATCTCCCGTCGAGCATCCAGGATGTGGGGACGGCGTCTGGAGCAGTACACATTATCTTGCGCCTCGCTCGGGACT
>JANWJB010000124.1 GCA_025449575.1 Acidobacteriaceae bacterium | reverse complement strand
TGCACCAACTCTCGCATCGAAGATCTCCGCGCCGCCGCCCACGTTGTCAACGGCTACCGCGTACATCCCCATGTGCGTGCCATGGTGGTTCCCGGATCGCAGCAGGTTAAACAACAGGCGGAGCAGGAGGGACTCGACAGCGTCTTCCGCGCTGCCGGTTTCGAATGGCGCGAATCGGGCTGCTCCATGTGTCTGGGCATGAACCCTGACATCCTCTCTCCCGGCGAGCGCTGCGCCTCCACCAGTAACCGCAACTTCGAGGGACGGCAAGGCCGCGGCGGCCGCACCCACCTTGTAAGTCCGGTAATGGCCGCCGCGGCCGCCATCGCCGGCCACTTCACCGACGTTCGCAATTGGGAGTTCAAAGAAGTGGAATCCGCTACCGCGGCAGCGAGGAATTAGCATGAAACCCTTTCGCACACTTTCAGGACGCGCCGCTCCGCTGGACCGCGCCAATGTGGATACCGACCAGATCATTCCTAAGCAGTTTCTGAAAAGGATCGAGCGCACCGGCTATGGCGAATTCCTCTTCTTCGATTGGCGGCGAATTCAAGACGGCCCCAATGCGGGCGCTCCCGATCCCGAATTCGTGCTCAACCAGCCGCGTTATGCGGGAGCCGAGATTCTGATCGCGGGAAAGAATTTCGGCTGCGGCTCCTCGCGCGAGCATGCAGCATGGGCGCTGGACGACTATGGCTTCCGCTGCGTCATCGCGCCTACGTTCGCCGACATTTTTCACTCCAACGCAGGGAAGAACGGCATCCTGCTGGTCACTCTGCCCGAAGAGCAGGTGCGCACGTTGCAGCAGCGCGCCGCTTCCCTGCCCGATTACCGCCTCCACGTCTCTCTGGAGGAGCAGGCGGTCACCGATGACCACGGCTTTTCCGCCGTTTTCACCATCGATCCCTTTCTGCGGGATTGCCTGCTGCAAGGCTTGGACGATATCGGGCTCTCGCTGCGTCATTCGCAGGTGCTGGACGACTTTGAGCGGCAGCACGACCAGGCCTTTTGGCTTACTCCCCGGCCGGCGCAGCATGCACCCGCGCCGGCGGCAACCGCGGCAACAGCTGGCTGAAGGCGGCCGGTAGAACACTCATCAGCCGTCGAGTGAGGACATTTTATGAAGAATGGAGACTCTGCGATTCTCAACCATCCCGCCCGGCTCACCGGTGCGGAGATCCTTTGGGCGACTCTGGAAGGCGAAGGCGTGCGCGAGGTTTTCGGCTATCCGGGCGGCGCGATTCTGCCCGCGTACGATGCGCTGCGCAAGTTTCCCATCCGCCATATCCTGGTGCGCCATGAGCAGAGCGCGGTGCACATGGCCGACGCCTATGCGCGCGCATCCGGCCGCGTGGGCGTGGCCGTGGGCACCTCCGGCCCCGGCGCCACCAACATGGTGACCGGCTTAGCCACCGCAAAAATGGACTCCAGCCCCATAGTGGTAATTACGGGCCAGGTTTCCAGCAAAGTGCTGGGCACCGATGCCTTTCAGGAAGTGGACATTACCGGCATCACGCTGCCGGTGACCAAGCACAACTATCTGGTGACCCGAGCCGAAGACCTTGCCCCGGCGTTGCGCGAGGCTTTTTGCATCGCCGCGTCGGGACGTCCGGGACCAGTGCTGGTGGATGTCACGAAAGATGCTCAGCAGGCGGTGGCGGAGTTCGACTTCGCGGCCGCTGCGCCGCGGCCCGCACGGCCCCATCCCATGCTCAACGCTTCGCCGGAGCGGATCGCGCAGGCGGTAGAGTTGCTCCGCGCCTCGCGCCGCCCGGTCATTCTAGCTGGAAACGGCATTCTGAAATCCGGCGCGATGAGCCAGGTCCGCGCCCTCGCGGAGCGGGCGCAGATCCCGGTAGCCTGCACCCTGCTGGGGCTGGGGAGCTTCCCCGCCTCGCACGAGCTGAACCTCGGCATGATGGGCATGCATGGTGAGTTCTTCGTCAACCAGTCCATTCAGCAGGCCGATCTGCTGATTGCCTGCGGCATGCGCTTTGACGACCGCGTAACCGGCTCGTTGGCCACCTATGCGCCGCAGGCGAAGAAGATCCACATCGACATCGATCCTTCCGAGATCGACAAGAACGTGCATGCCGATATCGCACTCATCGGCGATCTGGCGGCCGTGCTCGATGCGCTACTGCCGCGGCTTCCCTCCCGTGACGGCTCGGCATGGCTGAAGGCCATCCGCGCGATGAAGGGAGCAGAGTCCGTGCGCGACATTCGAAACATGCCCGACAACGGGCATCTCTATGCCGCTCACGTGATGCACGACCTATGGCATGCCACCTCCGGACAGGCGCTCATTTCCACCGACGTGGGCCAGCACCAGATGTGGGAGGCGCAATATTACAAGCATGAGACGCCGCGCTCGCTGATTACCTCCGGCGGCCTGGGCACCATGGGTTTCGCGCTCCCCGCCGCCATCGGAGCCAAGATCGCCTGCCCCGAAAAAGAAGTCTGGGCCATCGCCGGGGACGGTGGCTTCCAGATGACCAGCCCGGAGTTGGCCACCATTGCGCAGGAGCACCTCGACATCAACATCGCCATCATCAACAACGGCTATCTGGGCATGGTCCGGCAATGGCAAGAGGCGTTCTACGATAAGAATTACCAGTCCACTCCCATACTCTCTCCCGACTTCGTCAAGCTCGCCGAGGCTTATGGCATCCGCGCCGCCGCGGTACGCACGCGCGGGGAAGTCAGTGGAGCGGTTGAGGAAGCGCGCACACACCAGGGACCCTTCCTGATCAACTTCCTGGTGGAGCAGGAAGATTCCGTTTACCCGATGGTGCCCTCCGGAGCCGCCCTGCACGAAATGATCCGCCGTCCACAAGCCAATCCGCTGGTCGAAACCGCGTCGGATACATAACCGCGTCCTGAAAGGCAAGCATGCAGCATACATTCGTCGCCTATGTGGAAGATAAGCCGGGCGTGCTCACCCGGGTGGCGTCGCTCTTCCGCCGGCTGAATATCAACATCGTGTCGCTTACCGTGGGCCGGTCCGAGCGCCAGGGCGCCTCCCGAATGACCATCGTTTCTGATGCACTGCCCGCCGCCGGCCCGCGCATCATGGCCTCCCTCTATAAACTGGAAAATGTAATCGAAGTGGATGATGTCGGTAGATTTTCTTCCGTCAGCCGCGAGCTGGCGCTGATCAAGGTTGCCGCCACTCCTAGCACGCGCTCTCACCTCTTCGAGTTGGTGGAGGTTTTCCGCGCCCGCGTCGTCGATCTGGCTACCGAATCGATGATGATCGAGATCACGGGAACCGAAAGCAAAATCGAGGGGCTGCTGCAGGTCTTGAACGAGAGCGAGGATCGCGTGCTCGAAATCTGCCGCACCGGTCAAATGGTGATGCGCCGCGGCCACCACACCAGCCGCGTGCTGCAGGCCTTAGGCGATACTGAGAGTGTCGTCGGATCCAAGGCCGGGCCATTCCCTGCGTCGGAGTCCGGCCCCCAAGAAGAGCTTTCCGCCTCTGCGGATGGGGAACCGGAGAACATCCCGGCCGATCCTGATTTTCCCGACAAGAACTATCGCTAAAAAAACCAGAACAGAAGGAAGCACAATGCCAAAGACGTACTACGACCAGAATGCCGATCTCTCCCTGATTCAGGGCAAAAAGGTAGCTATCATCGGCTACGGTTCTCAGGGCCATGCCCATGCGCTGAACTTGAAGGATTCAGGCGTGAATGTGCGCATCGGATTGCCTGCTAATAGCCGCTCCATCAAAAAGGCTCAGGCCGCCGGCCTGCAGACGCTCTCCCTGGACGAGGCAGCCAAATGGGCCGACGTCATTATGATTCTCGCCCCCGACACCTCTCAGCCTGCTCTCTACCGCGACCACATCGCCCCCCATCTCACGAAGGGCAAGACGGTAATGTTCGCGCACGGCTTCAACATCCGCTACGAGACCATTGTTCCCTCAGCGGATATCGACATCAGCATGGTTGCGCCCAAGGCTCCCGGTCATCGCGTTCGGGAAGTCTTCACCGAAGGAGGCGGAACGCCCGCACTGGTGGCCGTCCACCAGGATGCCTCAGGAAAAGCCCACGACCTCGCGCTCTCCTATGCCAAGGGCATCGGGTGCACCCGCGCCGGCGTCCTGGAGACCACCTTCAAAGAGGAAACGGAAACCGATCTTTTCGGCGAGCAGGCCGTGCTGTGCGGGGGAACCAGCGCGCTTGTGAAGGCGGCCTTTGAAACCCTGGTCGCTGCCGGCTATCAGCCGGAGCTGGCCTACTTCGAATGCCTGCACGAGTTGAAGCTGATCGTCGATCTGATGTACCGGGGCGGCCTCGCCTACATGCGTTACTCCATCTCCGATACCGCGGAATATGGCGACTACACCGCCGGGCCGCGATTGGTTACCGACGCCACCCGCGCTGAGATGAAGCGTCTGCTCAATGAGATTCAGGATGGAACCTTCGCCAAAAACTGGATTAAGGAGAACGAGACTGGACGCAAAGAATTTGAGAAAATGCGCGCCAAGGAAGCCACCCATCCCCTTGAGGCGGTTGGAGCGAAGCTACGTTCTCAGATGCCCTTCCTCGATCCTGTAACTGTCACGGTCGACAGCCAGACCGGCGCGCCGCGCCTGGCGGAAACCGGTAAGGCTTAGAGCGGATTCACACTTGCTATGCCCCACCGCGGTTCGAGAAGCGCGGCTTTTTCTTAACCGAAAAGCCGCGCCTGGGTGTATCTGCCTCGCGGTACACCTATCGTGAATCCGCTTAAGGCGGATTTTTCTTTCGTTTTGCTCCCGTCATGGCCCCCGACTCGAAGCGCTTCATGCTTGGAGTCGGGGGCCATGACCGGGGCCTAACCTCCAAGCACGTCTTCCACTTCCCCGCCCCTGCTCCCAATGCTCCACAGCGGCACTCGACTCCCGGCCGACCCCGGATATATCCTGGGTCGTTCTTCTATAGGAGTCTATGCGCACACGATCCACTGCTCTCTTCTTGTCTCTCGCCGTTTGGGCTTTCTCCGCCAACGCGCAAACATCCCTGCAGCGGCCACCGATCACCGGCATTTCGCACGTTAGCGTTTACGCAACCGACCCGGCGAAAACAGGAGAGTTCTTTGTCACGATCATCGGATTGAGCAAGGCGGCTGATCCTGAAAATCCTGCCGGACAGCGCTATTACGTCAACCCCACTCAATTCGTGGAAGTGCTGCCGTTGCCGTCAGGAAAATCGCCGGCGAGCCTTGATCACATTGCATACATAACCGGCAATGCCCGCCGGATGCGAGCTTATCTCGCAGCGCACGGAGTTGCGGCTCCGGCGAAGCTGCAACGGGACCGCGACGGCGTTTTGCGGTTTCGCGTAGACGACCCTGAAGGGAACGTGGTCGAGTTTGTACAAAACCCCGCGCGGCTGCCGGCCCGGCCGGTGGCGCATCCCATCGGCGACCACATGATCCACGCCGGCTTTCTGGTGCAAAGCCGTGCCAATGAGGATTCGTTTTATCGGGATGTGCTCGGCTTCCGGCCTTACTGGTATGGAGGCCCGCGCGAAGACGTCGTTGCGTGGGTGTCGCAACAGGTTCCGAATGGACGTGACTGGCTGGAATATATGCTGACCACGAACGGGCATCCCCCTACGACGGCTAGCGCGCTGGGCGTGCTCAATCACTTTTCGTTGGGTGTAAAGGACATGGCGGCAACCACCGCCGCGCTACGCAGCGCAGGGCATCTGGACGCCAGTCATGGGGGCCCCAAAATTGGGGCAGACGGCAAGTGGCAGCTCAACCTGTATGATCCTGACGGCACGCGGGTCGAGTTGATGGAATTTAACAATGTTAAGCCGCCTTGCTGCTCACCATTCACTGCACCGAACCCCACCCCGCAGTAGGCTGTGGAAGTTAGACACGCGCCGGCAGGCCGGGGCTTAGAGCGGATTCACGATTTCTATGCCCCACTACCGTTCGAGAAGTGCGGCTTTCCTAATGGAAAACCGGCGTATGGCGCATTCGCTTCGGGGTACAGCTATCGTGAATGCGCTCTATCGCCTCGCCGGGCCCTCAGGGTGATGAATGGGTTCGGGCTGCTCTCCGAGTGTCTTTCCCCGGAAGAGTAGCGACAAAGAAGCGGCGGCCACGCCTGGTTGGACGTGGCCGCCGCTTTCTTTTGGATCCGCAGGGTACGGCTAGAAGCTGAACCTCATCTGGAAATCGATGCTGCGATTTGCCGATGCGGAGGAGAAGAAGCCGCCCACCGTCGAATTGGATACTCCGAAGAGGTTCGACGACAGCACACCGACGGGCGGAGCCAGGTTCACATTATTGAACGCGTTGCGGGCCTGCGCGGTGAGGGTAAGCGAATACTTCCGCGGGGTCGTTCCCCCGTCCATCATGCCTCTGGGTCCTCCGCCGCCGCCATTCAGGCCGCCCATCCCAAGACCGCCACCGCCGTGCGGGCCATGGCCGCCTCCGCCAAAGCCTCCGCGGAAGCCGCCCGCGTTGCCGCCCTCCACCTTCGGTCCGATTCCGATCACTTTGCTGACCCGGAGGTTGGTGGAAAATTGGCTGGGACCGGTGCCAATGTTGTAGGGAATGCGCGCTTCATCAGCGCCAGGCATCAGGTCCAGCAGTCCGAACTGTGTCTGTCTCACATCCGAACTGGAGTTGGTTGCATAGGCGGGCCGGTCGTTGAATTGGCTGTCACCGTTCAGATCGTAGCCCAGCGTCACGTTATAGGGTCTGCCGGAATTCGCCACGATGAACGGGGCGACAGAAATGCCGAAGGGAAGAGTGTAATTGCCGCCGATGAGAAATCGGTTGCGCGTATCGAAGGTCGCCCTGCCATAGTCCGCCTTGGGGTCGAACTGATTGGATGGGAAGTATCCCGCGCCAGAGGTATCCCCTTTTGCGAAGTTCAGAGCGTAGTAGCCGAAAAGCGTGAGCTTGCGGCTACTGACGCTGAAGTTCGTGGTCAGCTCGTTCTGGTTGTAGATGCCGCCGGACTGGAACTGGTAAAGGTTCTCATTGATCCCATTGGGACGGATGCCGGTCCCTGTCTGAGGGTCGTATGTCCCGGGCAGGAAGGCGTTGATGTTGTCGCTGTATAGCTGATGCACGCCACGCGAGTTGATGTAGGTACTGGAGAGCGTCACCGCCTTGCCGAACTGGTGCTCGATCCCAATCGCCGCCTGCATGTTCACAGGCGCCTTAAGATGCGGAGAGATCGAGTAGATGGTCGGAGACGGCTTGCTTGCGCCGGCCAGTTGGCTGGGCGGCGGCGCATTGCTGGTAAAGGTCGGGTTGATCACGACGTAGGTCTGCTGGTTGATTCCGTTCTGTTGGATAGCTTGCAGAACGTTACCTCCCTCGAAGCGGTCAAAGAACCATCCATAGCCGGCGCGGATGACGGTTTTCGATGGGCCCTTGCCGTGCGACCATGGCGCCCAAGCCACCGACAACCGCGGCCCGAAGTCGGCATGATCAGAGATGCGGTTTTGCCCCTCAAACCGGACGCCATAACCGAAGGTGAGGTTAGGGCGAACGCGCCAGTCGTCCTCGAAGTATGCCCCTGCGTCGAAGAGGTTCACCTTGGCCGAGGGCTTACCGGTGGTTACGACGTATTGCGAAGGCGTCCCGGCGGCGTAGGTGCTCAACGAGGTGTATGTATAGTCTCCGTTGAAGCCGGCGGTGGAATAGTTGGAGTTCCGCACCAGACGCAGCCGGCCGCCAAAGATGACCGAATGCGTTCCCAGGGCCAAGGTTGTGAGGTTCAGCAGCTCATAGTGATCTTCGCTCTCGCGGGAAGCTCCGGCATTGGAGCCGCCGCCGGTAAATGCTCCCGGAACGGAAATCGTGGGACTAAAGTCGACCGGTGTCGAGTTGGTGCGGTCCCGGAGATACTCGAAGCGCGTCTCGTTGACCAGCCGATTGCTCAATATTTGCGTATCGCTGAGCTGCAGCGTGTTTTCCTGGCTGGTTGAATTGATCCCCTGGCTCTGCAGGGCAAATTGCGAGACACCGCTATTGGTCGCCGTCGAACGGCCATAGCCATAGCGCACGGTGAGTGTATTGGTGGGAGCGATCTGAAAGTCAAAGCGCGGACTCACCTGCAAACGCATGGTCGGAGCCGAGACCGCTTGATTGTAGGTATAGGGCCGGCCGTTCTGATCCAGCAATTGTGCGTTGATGATGGAGTTGGTCTGCTGGTTTCTCTGGAAGACGCTGAGGAACCATGAGCTCTTCTTGGCCAGCGATCCGCTGAGGCTGCCCAGTAAGAAAGTCGAGTAGTAGGGCGGCTCGGAGGTAACGAAGGGATTCAGCGAGTTGAAGGCCGAATCGTTGCCGTCAATCATAAAGGAGCCGTGCAGCTTATCGGTGCCCGGCTTGGTAATGATCTCGATGCGGCCATAACCCAGCTTGTCATACTCGGCGGAAAACGGATTTTGATTGACGCGTATCTCGAGGATGGAAGACTTGGGCGGGAGTTGGCCGCCGGAGAATCCGTCAATATAGATCTGTCCGCCATTCGGCCCGGCAGCCGGACCAGCCAGCGCCGTCAGTTCATCCTGCAATTCGTCGGGGTCGTCGGAAAGCGCGTCCAGCGCCTTGCCCTTAATCACGATGGCTCCGGCGTTGTTATCCGGACTGGTGCTGAGCCCGGCTCCTCGGCCGCTGCTGACAGTAACCTCCTGCTGCGCGGTCGCCAGA
>JANWJB010000123.1 GCA_025449575.1 Acidobacteriaceae bacterium | reverse complement strand
CATCGCGGCCAAGGCCCATTCTTCTTTCTTGGAGCAGCGGCAAAGACAGCGCATGGGCGCTTCATTTGCTCCGCAGTCGGCCGCAATTTGAGGTGGCCGGCCTGCTCACCACCTTCAACCAGGCATTCGACCGTGTTGCAATGCACGGTGTTCGTCATGAACTGGTGCGGCAACAGGCGGCGGCGGCCGGTCTGCCGCTTTGGTCCATACCGCTGCCCTGGCCCTGCTCGAATGAGCAGTACGAGGCTTTGATGGGCGACGCCTGCGCCAAGGCGGTTGCTCAAGGCGTCGAAGCGGTCGCCTTTGGCGACTTGTTTCTGGAGGACGTGCGCGCCTACCGCGAAAAGCAGTTGATGGGTTCGGGTCTGGAGCCCGTTTTCCCCTTGTGGGGATTGCCGACCGGCGACCTGGCGCGGGAGATGATCGGAAGCGGAATGAAGGCGAAACTAACCTGCGTGGACACCAAGAAGCTCGACGCCGGGTTTGCGGGGCGCGAGTTCGATGCCCGATTGCTCGAATCTCTGCCGCCGGAGATCGATCCTTGCGGTGAGCGCGGGGAGTTCCATTCCTTTGTCTACGACGGCCCTATGCTGCGGTCACCGGTTTTGCTTGCCGTGGGCGAGACTGTGGTTCGTGATCAGTTCGCCTTCGCCGATTTACATCCCGTGGGGATCGACGGCGGACCGGCCGCCGGCCCCTCCAGCGCGTAGATCACGGTCTTACCGCGGCAGCACGCGGGCACCCGGATACTGCCGCCTTGATAGACTCTTCTTGTATGGCTAAACCGCTCAATAAATACAGCTCCGAAATCACTCAGCCCAAATCGCAAGGCGCATCGCAGGCCATGCTCTATGCCACCGGGATGCGTGAAGAAGATATGGCCAAGCCCCAGGTGGGCATTGCCAGCATGTGGTTTGAAGGCAACCCATGCAACATGCACCTTCTCCACCTGGGAGAGAAAGTCAAAGAAGGCGTGGTAGCCGCCGGCATGGTGGGCATGCGCTTCAACACCATCGGCGTGAGCGACGGCATTTCCATGGGAACCGACGGGATGAGCTTTTCTTTGCAATCCCGCGATCTTATCGCCGACTCGATTGAGACGGTGATGTCCGCGCAATGGTATGACGCCTGCGTTTGTATTCCAGGCTGTGACAAAAACATGCCGGGCAGCATCATCGCGCTGGGCCGGCTGAATCGGCCAGGCCTAATGGTTTACGGCGGAACGATTCACGCCGGACACCTTGGGTCGCAGAAGCTGGATGTGGTTTCCGCCTTCCAGAGCTACGGCCAGTTTCTATCGCACTCCATCGATGAAGGCGAGCGCAAGTCGATCCTGCGCCACTCCTGTCCGGGAGCGGGAGCCTGCGGTGGAATGTATACAGCCAACACCATGGCATCGGCGATCGAGGCCATGGGCATGAGCCTGCCCTATAGCGCGTCCACTCCGGCAGAAGATCCGGCCAAGCTGGACGAGTGTTTTCGCGCCGGTGCAGCCGTCAGGCGCCTTCTGGAACTGGACCTGAAGCCACGCGACATCATGACGCGAGAAGCCTTTGAGAATGCCACGGTGGTAGTTTGCGCACTGGGCGGTTCTACCAACGCGGTGCTCCATCTGATTGCCATGGCGCGCGCGGTCCAGGTTCCGTTCACTCTCGATGACATCCAAAGCGTCAGCAATCGCACCCCTCTGCTCTCCGACTTCAAGCCCAGCGGGGCCTATGTGATGGAGGATCTCCACGCGGTAGGCGGCCTGCCCGCGGTTTTGAAGATGCTGCTGGATGAAGGCATGCTGCACGGCGAGTGCATGACCGTCACCGGGTTGACGCTGCGGGAGAACCTGCGGGAGCTTCCCGGCCTGAAGGCCGGCCAGCCTATCGTTCGGCCGATCAAGAACCCGCTGAAGCCGGCCAGCCATCTGCAAATTCTCAAGGGAAATCTCGCGCCCGAGGGAGCTGTCGCGAAGATCACCGGGAAGGAGGGACTCAGCTTCTCCGGTCCCGCCAACGTTTTCGACAGTGAAGAGGAGATGTTGAAAGCGCTGGAGGAGGGAAAGATCAAGAAAGGCGACGTGATTGTGATTCGTTACGAGGGCCCGAAGGGCGGTCCGGGGATGCCGGAGATGTTGACGCCCACGTCGGCCATTGTTGGGGCGGGGCTGGGGAAAGATGTGGCTTTGATTACCGACGGCCGTTTCTCCGGCGGCTCGCATGGATTTATCGTCTGCCACATCGCGCCGGAGGCGCAGGAGGGCGGCCCCATCGCGCTGGTCAAAACCGGAGAGCGCATCACCATCGACGCCACAAAGAATTCCATCGATGTCGAGCTCTCCGAGGCGGAGCTCAAAAGCCGGCGCGCCGCTTGGAAGATGCCCCCTTACAAGGCGGAGCGGGGGACACTGGCCAAATACATTCGTCTGGTCAAGAGCGCCAGCTTTGGCTGCGTGACCGACGAGTAGCCCTTTGCCGAAGCGAAAGCACTGGAATCGCGCCCGAAGTGGAGCGGAAAGACCTGCTTCTCTCCGCCCAAAACGGAATGGGCGAGAAGGTCACAAAAGCAGGTCCCCCCATTCAAACAATAGCGGCTGCGCTATACCTGTTTTTCGATGGGCGCGCCCACCAGGTTGCCATACTCGGTCCACGAGCCATCGTAATTCCTGACGTTGGAGAAGCCGAGCAGATACTTCAGCGCAAACCAGGTATGCGAGCTTCGCTCGCCGATACGGCAATAGGCGATCACTTCGCCGTTCCCATCCACACCCTTGCCGCCATAGAGCTGTTTTAAGGCATCCGCCGATTTAAATGTGCCATCCTCATTGGCCGCTTGCGACCAAGGAACGTTTGCCGCGCCCGGGACGTGGCCTCCGCGCTGCGCGGTCTCCGACATTCCCGGAGGCGCAATCACCTTACCGGTAAATTCATCGACCGAGCGCACATCGACCAGCTGGACGCCCTTCTTCTTGGAGATAGTCGCGAGGACGTCATCTTTATAGGCGCGGATCGACTCGTCCGGCTCGCTCGCATGATAAGTGGCCGGGGTGACCTTCGCCGGTTCGGTAGTAAGCGTCCGCTTCTCCGCTACCCACTTCTTGCGGCCTCCATCGATCAACCTGACATCTTTGTGGCCGTAATACTTGAGCTGCCAGAGCGCGTAGGCCGCGAACCAGTTGTTGTTGTCGCCGTAGAGCAGGATGGTGGTGTCATTGGAGATCCCGGACTTGCCCAGCAGTTCTTCGAGGGCTTGCTTTTCGATCAAGTCGCGTCGGACGTTGTCCTGCAACTGGGTCTGCCAGTTCCAGCCCACGGCTCCCGGGATGTGTCCCTGTGCATAGGCGGTGGTATCGACGTCCACCTCCACAAAACGAACCTTGGAGTCGTTCAAGTGCTCGGCAGCCCATTCCGTCGAGACCAAGACTTCCGGATGCTTATATTCAGCCATGTATCTTCTCCTTCAAGATCTGTGAAATTCGAGGGGATGACGCGGGCAAAAAAAAGCCACCTGCCAGAACGCTTCTGGAGGTGGTTCTTCTGAAACTCTAAGCCGCGCAGTGCAGCTAAAAATGTCCAGGCCGTCCTACCAGAGCGCAGGTAATCCACAACACGTACAACAACAACCCCGCGTCGCGCTCTGCAAGCTTATCGACATTGGGAACAGGATACACTCCCTTCCGCGCCAGGGCAAACGACGGCCGCTCGAGGCCCAAGAGCCACCGATCCGGAAGGACGGTGGCGTTCAAAGTTGCCGCAGTTCGCTCCAGAGAGCGGCATCGACGGGCACGCCCTGCTCCAGATTCTCCGCTCGGGTTTTCAGGATCTTCTCGCCCGGATAACGAACATTCAGTGCAGGCTCCGTCTGCTGGAGCGCACCGATCATTCGATCCACAATCTCCATGCCCGCGCCGATTTTAGACGGGTCAAGGGCCAAAAAGAGCTGCGAAAGATCGCCCTCGCGCAAGGGGTCCTGGGGAATCTCAAACGCAGCCAGACCTCCGGAGAGGCCGGCGGCGACGGCGTCCAGCACCAGCGAGAGTCCAGAACCCTTCCAATATCCGATGGGTAGCGCGCGGTGCGATTCTTCGATTGCTCCCGGGTCGCGCGTCAACTTTCCGCTCGAATCGAAGCCGCCATCGACAGGCAACATCTCACCGCGTTCTCGATAACCAGCCAGCGCTCCATAAGAGAATTGCGACATGGCCATGTCGAGCACCAGATGGCCGCCTTCGCGAGGCACGGCGATCACCATCGGGTTGTTTCCCAGGACCGCGGCGGTGGCGCCCCAGGCAGGCAGATTGGGCATCGTGTTCGTCCAGCAGAGCCCTATCATGCCGGCATCCGCCGCCTGCCAGCCATAGCTTCCGCCGCGCATCCAGTGGTTTGTGTGGGCGAGTGCCACGCAGCCGACACTGTACTGGCGGGCCAGCTCGATGGCCCGGGTCATGGACGCCAAGGCGTTGAGATTGCCGGGCCCATGCCGCCCATTCCAGCGCTCCAGAGCTGCCCCGGCTGTTACCAGTTCGGGTTGGGCGCGGATATCCACCGTCCCGTTGTCAATCATTGCCAGGAAACGCGGAAAACGGCTGACACCATGCGAGTAGACCCCGTCGCAGGTGGTCTCCGCGAAGAGCCGGGCGCACTCCGCCGCGCGCGCGGCAGTAAAGCCCTTGCCTTCAAGAATGCGGGAAAGGGTTTGAAGGAGTTCGGGGTAGGGAATTCTTGGCATGACACCAGCTTAACGGTTGCGCCCGTCTTATGGGATGCGGCGCGGTTTCATGTCCTAAGGCGAGTGGATGGGTGGGAAGGGGGGGCATTTCTGGGGCCAGGCGATCCGGAAAAATAGCGATAAGGATGTCGGCGCGAGAAAAAAAAGGAGAGGCCAGAGGCCTCTCCTTTTTTGAATTCAGAAAATACAGCGATCTACCAAACGATCTTGGCGGAAATCTGCATTTCCCGAGCGGTATTGTTTGGTCCGGTCGGCCCCTTGGTGATGGTGCCGAGATTGGCGTCGAAGTTGGTACCGGTGTCGGCACCCTGGGTCCATTCAGGATGGTTCAGCACGTTGAATGCGTCGAGACGCATCTGCAATTTGAAATTCTCGTAGAGCGCGAAGCTCTTGGAGAAGCTGGTGTCGAACTGCCGATAGCCGGCGGTGCGCATACCGGTGTAGTCGATCACCGAGGCCGGGGCGTAACTCGGTACATCCATGAAGTTCGATGTGCCGGGGTTGGATCCGTCATAGTCATAATTGAACTGGTGTGGTGGATATCCAGTCATCCGGCCCTCATATGGTGTGAGGACATATTGTCCGTTGGTTTTTACGTAGGACTCGGCAAACGGGGCGAATACGCGGATGTAGCCATTGTTCTTCTGGATGTGACGGCTCAACTTGGCGTCGTGCAGATAATACCCTGGCACGCCTTGCGGTGTTCCCGACTGCCAGATGAATATGCTGCCCAATTGCCATCCGCCGATCACCGTATCGACGATCCGGTTCGCGGAGGAGAAGAGCATT
>JANWJB010000122.1 GCA_025449575.1 Acidobacteriaceae bacterium | reverse complement strand
TGTGGCGAACTCCGTGCTCTCAATGGCGCGCAACAAAGAGGCGCGGGTTTCCTGGCTATCCGGCTCCTCGTCTGGCGCAGATTGGGGGCTCTGGCCTGGGTCCGATTTCGACTCCGGCTGTTGCAGGCGCGCGGCCGATTTCGTTTGCGGAGCGGGCGCCGGAAGACGTGGATGGTCCGGCAGGAGCTCCGGCTGCTGAACCGAAGATGCTGCCTCCGGCGGGAGCGCAGCGGACAACGGGCGATCGACTCGCCGATCCCACGGCGCCCTAGCCACGGGGAAGGTCGAGGCAGAAAGGCTAGCGCCTTTCGTTAGCTCGGACGACGTTGGCTCGGACGGCGTTGGCTTAGACGGCGTCAGCTCGGACGACGGTGGCTCGGGCCTGAATTGACCGGGCTGTTGCAGCTGTGTGGCGAACTCCGTGCTCTCAATGGCGCGCAACAAAGAGGCGCGGGTTTCCTGGCTATCCGGCTCCTCGTCTGGCGCAGATTGGGGCCGCTGACCTGCGTCCGATTTCGACTCCGGCTGTTGCAGGCGAGCGGCGAACTCCGCGCTCTCAATGGCGCGCGCCCAAAGGCTGATCAATGAGGGGGGCGATTCGTCCTGCGTTGTGTTCTCGTGCCATTTCCCGGCCTTCATCAGCGGCTCCCGACCTCATTGCCCCCCTTGCAGTCTTCCTACAATGTGGGCTGCCCGCACCGGTAAAGGTGGCGGCTCCTCGACGCCCGCTCTGCGCTTTCCCTTTCGATGACACGCTTGACAGGTTCTGGTTACAAGCGCGCGATCGCTTGAGACCCGATTTTCGGTATAGGGGCGATCAGCAACTTGGCACTATCCGGCCCACCGGGACTCGCATTCTGGCTCCCGGTTGGGGGTCAGTGTACACCCGGCATACCCGCTGTTGCCGAATCTCTTGACACTCTTCATCCCGGGAGCGTTGGGAGGCCCGACAACTACCCGCCGGCGAACCCTATACCTCGTTTGCGCCGCTGCGAATCTCAGCGCGCGTATTCGATCTCTGGATAATTAGTCAGGTTGGACAAGATAGATGGCGGTGCGCCTTTCAAATAGACATCGAAATAGGTACGGAGGCAGTCCCGAGTGATTTCAATCTGGCGCTTGCCGCTCATCGGGACAATATTCAGAAGATGTGCAATATGCGAAAGTAACGGAGTCAAATCCACAAAGCCAAAGTGCCCGGCGCCCCGGAGCACAATCCAGAGTCTTTCATTTTTGGGTAAACGGTCGTAAATGGACCGTATATCGGCCATGACGGGAGCGGTTTCTGCTTTTAGTTCTCGGCTGTGATCGCTTAGCAAAAAGAGAAATGGTTGCTTCACTCCATCCGTGACAGCACTGCCCAACGGAGCACCATCAATATCAATGCCCGCTTTGCATCGCACATCGTCATGGCAGAATTGCAGCGCCGTAGCACCGCCCAGCGAATGGCCGAACACGCCCACCCTCGCGAGATCGAGCCTCCCCTTAAAGCGGCCGGAGGGATCGGATGCATCCAATTGTTCCAGCCGATCGAGAGCAAAACTCATATCGGCGCTCCACGCCTGCATCAGCCTGACTGCGAGCTGCTTCTGCCGGTCTCCGCTCAAAAGGTCCGCATTGTTTTGAGGCACTCTAGCGATGACCCTCCCGTCCGGGAAGACCACCAAAGTGCTGCGATAGGGCGCGTCGAAACCAACGACAATATAGCCGTGGCTCGCCAAATCCTCCGCGAGACTCGTGTATCCGGCAATCTCCGCAGCCAATCCGGCACGCATGAGCAAAACCGGGTAGCGCCGTTGTGCGGCCGCGAGGGAGGGCGCTTCGAGGCTGTGTGCGTGGACGCGCGAAAAATCCCTCCACATGAACTCTGTCAAGAGCCATCCCCGCTGGCGGCCCAGCGCATTCCGCCACGAGCGTGGAAAGTAGTCCACCGGTTCTGCAGATTTTTGCATCGAGGCGGGATACCAGATCCACGCAAAGATCTCGCGAGGTATTCCTGCATGCGGGGCCAGAAGTTCCTGCTGATTGGGGTCGCGCCAGTCATAGGTGACGCGCCCCACAGCAAATTTTCCGCTGGGCGCGAGCAGGATTGTCTCTTGATGATGATCAAGCCACAACCCACCCAGTAGAAGTGCGAGCCCGGCGAAAGCGCAGAGTCCGATTGCAACCAGGATTCTGACCGCTCTTCTTAGCGGGCGCATGTCTTCTCCGGAGCTACCACTTGAGCAGGAAGACGGGAGCCATCGCCGCGACGGCTGCCGTGGCCTGCAAGGCGATCACGCACAACGTCTGCCGGGGAGCCTTGGGCAGCCACTTGACCGCGAAAAAGAGGAGTACCGGCATCTGCGTGGCCATAAGCAGTTGCCAACTATGCGCCGCCGCCCCTTCATCGGCCTGACGAGCAACTCCCGCCATGGCGATTTGCGCGATCACGACTCCCAATGCGGCGAGCGACATCGCCATCGGAATGACTGCACTCGGCTTCTTCACAATCAAGCCGAAGGATGGGATAAATTGTGTCTCGGCGCATGGATGGATCGGAACGAAGCGCTCCCGGAGGGCCGACCGGACCACGTTGAGGAGGGTCAGGAACGAACCAGGTTCCTCCGTGAGGAGCGCTTCAAACTCCTCGCCATAGCGAGCTCTCCAGGAACGCGGGTAGAGGTGAGTTGCGAAATGGGCGATTCGCTCGTTCACAAGGCCTCCATGCGTTTGAGCCCCGCTTTGGCGAATTGCTGAAGCGTCGCGAGCTTTGCTCGTAGAACCTGCACACCTTCGAGGGTAATGCGATAGGGGCGCCGGCGGTCCTCCGGCGGTAGCGGCTCGATCCAACCTTGTGTCTCAAGGCGGGCAATCGCTCCATAGAGCGTGCCAGGGCCGAGGCGCGACCCGCAAAGGCTCGCGATGTCTTCAATCATGGCGTGCCCATGTTTGGGGCCGCTTGCCAGGCTTGCAAGAACCAGAAGCGGGGGATCGGAATAGTGGCCGAGCTCCGGGTGCGATTCCGCCTTAACTACGTGTCGCGTACTACTTCGCATAACGTAGTTGTACCACGCAATCCATTCTTAAAGCAAAAGATTCTTCCCTGCAATCCGGGCAACCTGTGGCGCGGCGGGTGCTGCTCAAGAAGATGAGGCGCACCTACATGGGAGCGGCCCCGCCGATATCTTCCGCGGCGGGAGTCAGCGAAGGCGGCAGGATTCCCTTCTCCTCGTAAATGGGTCGAATCAGCCGGCGAATCTCCTTCAGTCTGGTGGCAAACAAGAAGGAGCCGGCAATCAGCACCGAGCCGGTAATCATCACGGCCCGCGGGGCATCCAGCAGGTGCGCCAATGCGCCTGCCAGCAGGCTCCCGAAAGGCGCCATGCCGACGAAGGCCATTGTGTAATAGCTCATCACGCGGCCCCGTCGGTCTTCCGGCACCACGGTCTGGATGATGGTGTTGCTGGAGGCCATTCCTTGCATCATGCCGAAGCCGATCGGCAGCATCACCAGCAGCGACAGCCAGAGGACGTGGGAGAGGCCCAGCAGAACCAGCCCGGCGCCAAAGGTTGCGAAGGCAATGGGAATCATGCGGCCCAGCCCCAGCACCGTCTTGCGGAGAGCCAGCGAGATAGCGGAGATCAGCGCTCCCACGCCCGCCGCGCCCATCAGGAAGCCGAGGGTATGCGCGCCGCCATGCAGGACGCGGGAGGCGAAGATCGGCATCAGCACCGAATACGGCATGCCCATCAGGCTGGCCAGAGCGAAAATCAATAAGATGGTGCGCACCGGAGCAAAGCCGGAAACATAGGCCCAGCCCTCCTTGAGCTGCTCTCCCATGGAGGCCGCTGCCCGCTTGACCGGAGCAGCATTCATGCGCATCGCCAACAGGGATGCGATCACGGCGAAGTAGCTCATGCCGTCGATGAGGAAGCAGTAGCCTTCGCCGAAGCCGGCGATGATGAGTCCAGCCAAGGACGGGCCCACCAGCCGCGCCAGGTTGACCATGGTGGAGTTCAATGCAATGGCGTTGCCCAGGTCCTCCGGGCCTTCGACCATTTCGGTCAGAAAAGCCTGCCGCCCGGGCATGTCAAAGGCATTGATCAGCCCTTGAAAGACGCTGAGCAGAACAATCTCCAGAATGGTGATTCGATGCGAGAGCGTGAGCGCGGCCAGGGCGAGGGATTGGACCGCGGCCAGCGCCTGCGTCCAGACCAGCACCTGGCGGCGATTGAGGCGGTCCACCCATACGCCGGCCACCGCGGCCAGAAAAAAAGTCGGGATCTGTCCGGCAAAACCAACCACGCCTAGCCAAAGCGCTGAGCCGGTCAATCGGTAGACGAGCCAGCTGGTCGCCAGGCGCGTCATCCACGTGCCGATCAGAGAAACGCTCTGGCCGCTGAAAAACAGCCGGAAGTTCCGATGCCGCAAAGCTCGCCAACCATGGGAGACGCCGCCGCCCCAGCCCCTGCCCGGCCTATCCGGCGGCAGGCCACCGGCGATCCCCTGCGATGCCTTGGGTGAAATCTCTTTCTCCTTGTGGGTGGTACGAAGATGCCACTGAAAAATGCCGCCTTCTTGCATGGTATCCCGGCGCCCAAAGCTTTCGTCGCGACAGCCGGAGTCCGCATGGGCAACGTATCCTTCGTTCATTGCAGCAACCTCAAGCGGCCGTCCTGCTTCCCAAGAGGGTGTTACCACTATCTTGCATGGTTTGAAGGAGTTTTCTATGCCGAACGAACGTTTCGCTGCCGAGGCCGGCACTGCCGCGCCGGTTACGCGCGAGCAGCTCATTGGTTTGCTCAACGAAGATCTGTCGCGGGAGTACCAGGCCATCATTGCCTATGTTGTCTATTCCCAGGTGCTCAAGGGTGCGCAGTATATGAACATTGCCGCCGAACTTGCGGTCCACGCCCAAGAGGAGCTGCAGCACGCCCTCGACATCTCCAACCAGATCGACTACCTGGGAGGCATGCCGACGGTCACTCCCAAGCCGGTCAAGACTTCGGAAAAGGCGGAGGATATGCTCCGCTTCGACTTGGACAATGAGAATGAGACGGTGCGCAACTACCGCGAGCGGGTACGCCAATGCGATGCACTGGGCGAGTTCGCGATTGCGGAACACATCCGCGAGATCCTGATGCAGGAGCAGGATCACCAGATCGCTCTGGCGACCGCGCTGGGCATCGATGTGCCGAATGTGAACCAGAAGCCGAAGCGGCCCATTACAAGAAAGGTCTAGGCGGCGCCGGGAATCCCTCGGGCAACGGGCGATTCTTCGGGTGCTTCACCCGCGGCCGAAGCCTTCGGACACCCGCGGCCGGAGCCTTCGGACACCCGCGGGCTCCGGAACGGCCCGTGCAGCGCCTCCGTCTCGATTAGACTTAAAACACAGCTATGTTCGAGACGCTCTCGGAAAAACTTCAGCGAGCCTTCAAAACCCTTCGCGGGCAAGGCGTGATCACCGATGAAAATATCGGCGAGGCCTTGCGCGAGATTCGCGTCGCGTTACTAGAGGCCGACGTCAACCTCAACGTCGTCAAGGAACTGGTCGAGCACATTCGCGAGAGAGCGGTGGGCCAGCAGGTGATGACGGCTCTTTCGCCGACCGAGCAGGTCATCAAGATCGTTCGCGACGAACTGATCGCGCTGCTGGGCAAGGATACGGCGCGCTTCAACTTCGCCTCCAAGCCTCCAACGGTCATCTTGATGGCGGGGCTGCAAGGCTCCGGCAAAACCACCACTTCCGGCAAGCTGGCGGCCTGGCTCAAGAAGGGCGGCCACCGTCCTCTGCTGGTCTCCGTCGACGTCTACCGGCCGGCGGCGCGCGAGCAGCTTAAGGTGGTGGCGGATTCGATCAAAGCCAACATCTACGTCGGCGATCTAAAGGGAGAGAGGCCGGGAACGGCGCTGGTGGAGAGGCTCGCCAAGGAGGCGCGGCGGGAGGCCATCAATTCCGGCTGCGACACACTGATCGTCGATACTGCCGGACGCCTGCATGTGGACGAGGAATTGATGCAGGAGATGCAGCACCTCAAGTCCCTGCTCAACCCGCCGGAAATCCTCTTCGTCGCCGACGCCATGACCGGACAGGACGCCGTGCGCTCCGCGGAGGAATTTC
>JANWJB010000121.1 GCA_025449575.1 Acidobacteriaceae bacterium | reverse complement strand
CAGCGCAACCGCGGTGGAAGACCGAAGACCGCTTCCCAGCACTTGTTGACTCCATATAGTTTGAACATCAACCTCGCGTAGGCATGGACGAAATACTGCACCAACTCGGCGAACTCTTCCTCGGCTCGGTTCCGACGATGATCGTGTTCCTGCTGGTAGTGGTTTCTTATCGCTACCTGGTCTATGGTCCTCTCACAAGGGTGCTCAGAGAAAGGCGCGAACGCACCGAGGGAGCGATGACGGAGGCCAACCGTTCCATTGCCGCCGCTGCGCAGAGAGCAGAGGATTACGAGGCGAAGCTGCGGGAAGCCCGCAGGGCAGTCGCCGAAGCGCGGAGGCAGCGCCTGCGCCAGTGGAATGAGGAACGCGAAGCGGCATTGACCTCTGCCCACGGCGAGACACAGAAGAAGATTATCGCCGCCAAGGTTTCGATCGATGAAGAGACAGAGACGGCGCGCAGGGAAATAGAAGTTTCCGCTGAGGCATTGGCGAAGGATGTCGTGAGAGCCGTTCTTCCCGCCTCCGATGCGGCCTCCGATCTGGCTCTTTCCGGGAGCAGCCATTGAAGCGCCTTTCATTCCTCTCCGTATGTCTTTGCTCTGCGATGAGCTTCGCGCTGGCCCCCTCGTCCATGCTGGGAGCCCAGGTTCTCTCCGCGCGCATGACGGCTCCGCTGGCGGCTTCCTCCTCTTCCTACAGCATGATTGCCGCCGCCGCCCAGCCCGCGCAGGGTGAGCAGAACTCAGGCAGCGAAGTCGACACCGACATCTACCGGCACTCGACCGCGGTGCGCGCCATTGCCCGCATACTGCACATCGATCCGGAAGCGGCAGCGGAGATCTTTGAGTACTCCAACTTCGCCATACTTGCGATCTTTATCCTGATTCTGATCTTCAAGTATTTCCCCAAGATGTTGCGCGACCGGCGCCGGAGGATCCAGGAACACCTGGCCGAGGCGCGTACCGCTACTCAACAGGCCAAGGATCGTCTACAGGCGGTGGAAAGCCAATTCGCGCGTTTAGAGGAAGAGATTGCCAGGATTCGCACGCAGGCGGAGCAGGAGAGCGCGGCTGAGGAGGCTCGTATGAAGGCTCTGATCGAGACGGAGCGCCAACGCATTGTCGCCTCGGCAGATCAGGAGATTCGCTCCTCCGTTGCGGCGGCGCGCCGCGACCTGAAGCGCTTCGCAAGCGACCTGGCCGTCGATCGCGCCGAACGCATGATCTCCGTCACCGAGCAGGGCGATCATGCGCTGCTGCGCCAACTCACCGGTAGCCTGGATGAGCAATCTGGGAATGGGGGAAGGCACGAATGAGTGCGTTTGCAGCGCAATATGCCCGGGCCTTGGCCGATGTGGTGGCGGATGCCAGGCTTGATCCGCTGCAAGTGGAGCGGCAGGTTGGCGATTTTGCCGCGGTCTTCGCCGGCAGCCGTGAGCTGCGCGAGGCTTTGCTGAATCCGTCGCTTTCCGCCAGGCAGCGGATCGGAGTGCTGGATGCGGTTTGCGGCAAGCTGGGCGCGGAACCCCAAGTGAGAAACTTTATGGCTGTTCTGAGTGAACACGGCCGGCTGGGCTCGCTCGACGAGATTTTGCAGCAGTACAAGCGGGAGACCAACCGCCGCCTGGGCGTTCGGGAGGCGGAGGTGGTTACCGCACGGAAGCTCGACGACAGAGAGCGTGGAGAGATGGAGCGCCACGTGGCGGCGCTCGCAGGCGGCGAGGTTCGCGCCACGTTCCGCCAAGACGCTTCTCTGATCGGAGGAGCCAGAATACGGATGGGCAGTACAGTGTACGACGGTTCCGTGCGAGGACGCCTGGAACGGCTGCGCGAGCGCTTGGCGGCGAACTAGAGTAAGAGATTGGGCCGGCAGGACCACGCTCCGCGCGGGGCCTTCGCCGAATGCAGATAGGGAAGGCGACGACAGGAACGCAGGGTATGGCGCAAATCAAGGCAGACGAAATAACCGAGATCCTTCGCGAGCAGATTGAGAATTACAGCTCGGAAATCAGCGTGGATGAGGTCGGGTCCATTCTCTCCGTGGGCGATGGCATTGCCCGTCTTTACGGACTGGATAAGGTAATGGCGGGCGAGATGCTCGAGTTTCCTCATGGCGTCAATGGCCTGGCCATGAACCTCGAAGAGGACCAGGTGGGATGCGTCCTTCTTGGCGATTACACCAAGTTGCGCGAGGGCGATCAGGTCAAGCGCACCCGCGAAATCATGAGCGTGCCGGTGGGTGAGGCGATGGTCGGCCGCGTGGTCGATGCGCTGGGTCAGCCGATCGACAATCGCGGTCCCGTTGAGGGAACGGAGAGAGCGCCGGTCGAGCGCCTGGCCCCTGGGGTGGTGGACCGCCAGGGCGTAAATGAGCCGATGGCTACCGGACTGAAGGCCATCGACAGCATGATCCCCATCGGGCGCGGACAGCGGGAGTTGGTGATTGGCGACCGTCAGACAGGGAAAACGGCGGTAGCCCTGGATACCATCATCAACAGCCGCGGCAACGACCTGATTTGTATTTACTGCGCTATTGGGCAGAAGCGATCCTCCATCGCCCATGTGGTGCAGACCCTGACAGAGTATGGCGCAATGGAGCACACCATCGTGGTCGCCGCCTCGGCTTCCGAACCAGCTCCCATGCTCTATCTGGCTCCCTATGCGGCTACAGCGATGGGCGAGTATTTTCGCGACAGCGGCCGCCACGCGCTGATCGTTTACGACGATCTCTCCAAGCACGCCACTGCCTATCGCGAGATATCTCTGCTGCTGCGCCGCCCACCGGGCCGGGAAGCCTATCCGGGTGACGTCTTCTATCTTCATTCACGGCTACTGGAGCGCTCTGCCAAGCTGAAAAAGGAAAAGGGGGGCGGGTCGCTTACCGCTCTGCCGATTATTGAGACGCAAGCCGGCGACGTCTCCGCCTATATTCCCACCAACGTGATCTCCATTACCGATGGCCAAATCTATTTGGAGACAGACCTGTTCAACTCCGGCGTGCGCCCGGCCGTAAACGTGGGCCTTTCCGTGAGCCGTGTCGGCGGCAACGCTCAGATCAAGGCCATGCGCCAAGTCGCCGGCAGCATGAAGCTCGATCTGGCGCAATACCGTGAACTGGCCGCCTTTGCCCAGTTTGGAAGCGATCTGGACAAGGTGACGCAGAATCAGTTGAACCGCGGCAAACGTCTCACCGAGGTTTTGAAACAGCCGCAGTTCTCGCCTCTCTCCACCGCCCAGGAAATTGCCATCATCTTCGCCGGCGGAACCGGACTCCTGGATGATCTGGAAGTGGAGCAGATCCGCGCATTTGAGGAGGGGCTCCACCCCTACCTCGATGCGGCTCACGCCGATGTGCTCAAGGAGATCATTGAGAAGAAGGCTCTGGACGACGGCCTGAAGGCACGCCTCAAGGACGCTATCAACGAGCACAAGAAGAACTTTCTTGCCGAGCACGGCGGGGAAGAGCGCGGCTCCAAGACCGGCGGCCAAGGCTCGGAAGCCGGGAATCACGCGAAGGGAACCAGCTAGACCATGCCCAGCGTTCTGGATCTGCGGCGGCGCATCCGCAGCGTGAAGAATACGCGCCAGATCACCAAGGCCATGAAGCTGGTCTCGGCGGCCAAACTCCGCCGGGCGCAGGAGCGTGCGATCGCCGCCCGTCCCTATGCGCGCATGATCGCCAGCGTGATCCACTCGCTGGGCCGCCGCGTCGAACTCTTCGACCCGCAAACCGGGGACCTCCGCCATCCTCTGTTGCTTTCCCGGCCGGAGAAGACGGTCGCCCTCATCGTCATATCCGGTGACAAGGGATTTGCCGGTGCTTTCAATGGAAACATCGTCAAGGCAGCCTTCCGTTTTATTGCCTCCAGGGACTCGCAGCCCATCGACATTGAAGCGATTGGCCGTAAGGGCCGCGACCTCTTCCGCCGGCGCTATGGCATGGCCGCGTTTGCCACCGGAGAGACTCCTGCCGCCGAGCAAGGCGAGGACGTTCGCGAAGCGGACACCAGCCCCGCGAAAAACACCGCGGAGCAGGCGCCGGAGCGGCGGCGTGCCGAACGCCGAAGCCAAATCGAGGTAACCGGCGACTATCCCGGTATGCTGGACAAGCTCAGCTTCGATCGCGTGGCCGTGTTGAGCCGGGACCTTATCAACCGCTATGTCTCCGCGGAGATCGACGCCGCTTATCTGGTCTACAACGAGTTCAAGTCGGTGATCGCACAGCGCGTGGTGGTGGAGCGTATTCTGCCCATCGTCGAGGTCGGCCGCCAAGAGATTACTCAAGCGCAGGAGATGGAATTGGAGGAGCGCGAAAGAGCGGCCAAAGCCGCGCTCTCCGCCGGGGTGACGCTCTACGAACCGGAGGCGTCTGAAATCGAGGCAGAGGCGGATAAATTCGGCACCGCCGAGGTGGACTACATCTACGAGCAGCCTCCCGCTCAACTGCTGGACAGCTTGCTGCGCCAATACGTAACCACCGAGCTCTATCACGCGATGACGGAGTCGGTGGCCGCCGAGCACGCCGCGCGCATGACGGCGATGGATGCGGCGACCAACAACGCTTCGGAAATTATCGATTCGCTTACTCTCACCATGAACCGCGCACGGCAGGCGGCGATTACCAAGGAAATCATCGAGATTGTCAGCGGAGCGGCGGCGATCTAGGAAAAACAGGAGAACCGTTCGGCGACCATGAGCCGGCGGGAAAGACAGGTATGACAGAGAACATCGGCAAAGTGGTGCAAATTTCCGGCCCGGCGGTCGACGTGCAGTTTGAAGAGTCGGCGATGCCGCCCATCTACCAGGCGTTGCGCGTCAGCAGCGACGGATTCGACGTCCCCAAGCCGGTAGACGTAATTCTGGAGGTGGAGCAGCACATCGGCGGCGGACGGGTCCGCTGCGTCGCTATGGAATCGACCGAGGGAATGGTGCGCGGTATGCAATGCGCCGATACCGGCAGCCAGATCACGATGCCGGTGGGCAATGCCACCTTGGGGCGCATCCTCAACGTGATTGGCGAACCGGTGGACGAGCTGGGGCCGGTCAACGCTAAGGAGAGATGGCCTATTCACCGCCCGGCGCCCTCGTTTGAAGAGCAGTCCACCAGCGAGGAGATGTTCGAGACCGGCGTGAAGGTAATCGATCTCATCCAGCCCTTTTTGAAGGGGGGCAAGATCGGCCTGTTTGGCGGCGCCGGCGT
>JANWJB010000120.1 GCA_025449575.1 Acidobacteriaceae bacterium | reverse complement strand
TAGAGCTTGTCCAGCCGCCGGTGCGCTACTTCTTTTTGTTCCAGCGATCTTGGAATCACGCCAATCGCTTCGCCGCCCGCCTCGATGGCGGCATCGGCCAGCAGCCCCATCAATCCCACCTGGGCGCCGCCATAGACCAAGCCCCAACCGGCTTCCGCCAGCGCCCGCCCCAGAGCAGATGCGGCGGCGCAAAACTCCGGGGCATTCCCCCTCGCCGAGGCGCAGAAGACGCACACCCGGCGCCGTGTTTGATTGCGCATATTTCTCATCCATCCATGATTTCACCACAACGGGATGACTGCGCGAAGCGGAGATACACTTAAGAGGAGATCGCAAGCTCATATGCATCAGAGAGATGTTCCCGGGGATACGGCGTGCAGCAGCTACTCGACAAATTAAACCCGCCGCAGCGCGCGGCGGTGGAAGCAGTCGACGGTCCGCTGCTGATCCTTGCTGGAGCCGGCTCGGGCAAGACTAGGGTGATCACCTACCGTATCGCCTACCTCATCGAGGAGCGCAACGCAGCACCGGACTCCATCCTGGCCGTCACCTTCACCAACAAGGCGGCTGCGGAAATGGCCGAGCGCGTCGACCGTCTGCTCGACCACAGGAGCCTCTCCAAACCGCTGCTGGCCACCTTCCACTCCTTTTGCGTGCGCGTGCTGCGGCGCGACATCGAGGCGCTGCGCATCGGCGATGAGGGCCTCACGCGCACCTTCGCCATCTATGACGAGGCCGACCAGCAGGCCGTCGTGAAGCAGGCGATGCGGCGCCTGGGCCTGGATCACAAGCAGTTGACGCCCAGGACGGTGCTCTCGCGTATCTCCTGGGCCAAAAATCACATGCTCGATCCGCAGGAGGTCTACCTCCAATCCACAGACCCCATAAGTGAGCGCATCGCGCACGTCTATGAGATCTACCGCAAGGAGCTGCGCAAGGCCAACGCGCTGGACTTCGACGACCTGCTGCTGGAGACGGTGCGTTTGCTGCGCGCCTCCTCCGAAGTGCGGGAGCGCTACCGCCGCCGCTTCCGCTATTTGCTCATCGACGAGTATCAGGACACCAACCGTCCGCAGTATGAGTTGATCAAGCTG
Source organism: Acidobacteriaceae bacterium (assembly GCA_025449575.1). Taxonomy (GTDB): domain Bacteria; phylum Acidobacteriota; class Terriglobia; order Terriglobales; family Acidobacteriaceae; genus PALSA-350. The sequence continues at coordinate 8,777 of JANWJB010000120.1, read as the reverse complement.
CTGGCCGGGCCGGAGCAGAATGTTTGCGTGGTCGGCGACGAGGACCAGAGCATCTATTCGTGGCGGGGCGCCGACATCCGCAACATCCTGGAATTTGAGCGGGACTTCCCCGCCGCCAAGACCATCCGCCTGGAGCAGAATTACCGTTCCACCCAGGTCATTCTGGAAGCTGCCTCGGCTGTGGTGGCCCGCAACCAGCAGCGCAAAGGAAAAACGTTGTGGACCTCGCGCGAGGGTGGGGCGAAGATCGGTTACTACGAGGCGCCCGATGGCGAGAATGAAGCACTCTTCGTCGCCGACTACATCCAGAAGTTCATGCGGGCCCGGGCCGATGAGCCGGTCGCGCCTCGGGTCGCCGTACTCTACCGCACCAACGCACAATCGCGGCTGGTGGAGGAGGCGCTACGCCGCTATGCCATTCCTTACACCATGGTCGGAGGATTCTCCTTCTATGAGCGCGCGGAGATCAAGGACCTGCTGAGTTATTTGAAGTTGGTGCAGAACCCGAATGACTCCATTGCGCTGGCGCGGGTGGTCAATACCCCGGTGCGCGGCATCGGCAAAACCACGATGGAGACGCTGGAGCGGCTCAGCCTGGAGACGGGGATGAGTACCTGGAATGGGATCGAGCGGGCGCTGCAAGATCAACTGCTGCCGCAGCGGGCCTGCCTGGCGCTGGCCGGCTTCCGGCGATTGATCCTTGACGCTCAGTCGATGCTGGGCCGTGACTTCGCCGGTGAGCTCTCCGCTAACGCGGTCCCGGACGCGCGCGTCGAAGAGGGCCGCCCTCCCGCGCAAGACGCGGCGCTCGCCGCCGCCGGCGATGCCGGCTTCGCCTTCGGTGAGATGGTGCAGAGCGAGATGGCGCTGGGCGAGATGGCGCACAGCGATGCGACAGCGGAAGAGACGGCCTTCGATCCGGCGCAGTTCGCTCTGCCGATGGACCCGGGCTTCCCCGACGCCCGAGCCGGCGACGACCAACCGGCCGAGACCGTCGCCGCCAACAACGACGGCACGGATGACGACGCTCGTCTCCCCGGCTTCCGCAAGCCCGGCGATCCGGCAACTCTGCCCGAGGTGATCCGTTTTCTCATCGACCGCACGGGATATATTCGCGCCCTGGAAGACGAGGGAACGCCGGAGGCCTTCTCCCGCATTGAAAATCTCAAGGAGCTGGCGAATGCGGCGCAAGACGCGCAGCAGCGGGGCGAGACGCTGGCGGAGTTTCTCGACCACGCCGCGCTGGTTTCCGACGCCGATCAGTACGATCCCGAGTCCCACGTAACGCTGATGAGCCTGCACGCCGCCAAGGGGCTGGAGTTTCCTCTTGTGTTGCTGACCGGGATGGAAGAGGGTCTGTTCCCGCACTCGCGCACCCTCAACAATCCAGCCGAGATGGAAGAGGAACGACGGCTCTGCTATGTGGGGATGACGCGGGCGATGGACGCGCTCATTGTCACGCGCGCGCGCTACCGCCGCCGCTATGGCAATGATCTTCCCGAAGCCAGCATGCCTTCGCGTTTTCTGGAGGAGATTCCCTCTCACCTGCTGGAAGATCTCAGCTCCGGTGGCCGCGCATCCTTTGGGGAGGGATATGGACGGCGCGGCCGCGACGATTTCGATTCCTCGCCTCACTACCGGTATGAAGATGAAGACCAGAGCGCGCGGCCCCAGAGCGGCTACTCCCGCCGCAGCGCTTCCGCAGGGAGCCAATCGCCTCCCCGCGAGCGATCGCTGGACAACATCGCCCAATTTTTTGGATCGCGCCAGGGCAAAGCGGGCCGCCAGGAGAGCTATGGCAAGCTCTCGCTCGGCGTCCCTGCGGCGTCCGGCGCGCGCGGATTCACCAATGGCCAGCGCGTGCGGCATCCAAAATATGGCGAAGGCATCGTCTCCCGGCGCGAAGGCGAAGGTGATGACGCGAAGATTACGGTACAATTTCGAGATTTCGGCATGAAAAAATTAGTAGAGAAATTCGCGCATTTGGAGCGCGTTTAGGAGAACCATGGCCAACACGAAGAAAGTGGAAGACAAGGTCGAGCGGAAGAAGATCAAACGGACAGCGCGCAAAAAAGCTGCCCCCAAGGCTCCGCGGACCGGGGCGCGCGGCTCCAACAAGAAAAAGATCAAGAAGGCGACGCGCGGCCAATCGAAGCGTTAGGCCGGAACGGCGGACCCGCTGCGCAAACAACTCTTCGCGACCAAATCGATCGACAAGCTGATCGGCGACTCCCAGCTGCCGGAGAACAGCTTGAAGAAAACGCTGGGTCCGCTCTCGCTCACCGCGCTGGGTATTGGCGCGGTGATCGGCTCCGGCATTTTCACCGTGATCGGCACGGCGATTGCGGGGGAACATTTCGACACTTCCTCCATCCTGAGCACGCCGCTGCTGGACTACCTGGTGCACCACCACGCCATGGCGGGGCGGCCGGGCGCCGGACCGGCCTTGGCCATTTCCATCCTGCTGGTCGGCATCGTCTGCGCCTTCACCGGGCTTTGTTACGCGGAGATGGCATCCATGATTCCCATCGCCGGCAGCGCTTACACCTACAGCTATGCCACGATGGGCGAGCTGATTGCCTGGATCATCGGCTGGGATCTGATCCTGGAGTATGCCGTCAGCAACATGGCCGTCTGCGTCGGCTTCGCCGCTCATCTGGTCGATTTTCTCGACTGGTTCGGCATCCATCCCAGCGCGCGATGGATCTCGCCGGCCTTCCTGCCTTCCGGCCTGACTGATTTTTCCGGCGATGTCCTCTACAAACCGGGATGGCATTTAGGTTTCAACCTGCCGGCGTTTCTTGTCGTCATGCTGATCACCGTGGTGCTGGTGCGCGGCATACGCGAATCCGCCCGCGCAAACAACATAATGGTGGTGCTCAAGATTGCCGCCATCCTCATCTTTATTGCCGCCGGCGCACACTTCATTCATCCCCAACTCTGGCATCCCTTTTCGCCCAACGGCTGGCCGGGCGTGCTCACCGGCGGCAGCATCATTTTCTTCACCTACATCGGTTTCGACTCCATCTCCACTACGGCGGAGGAATGCCACCGGCCGCAGCGCGATCTCCCCATCGGCATTCTGGCGACTCTGCTGATCTGTGGTCTGCTCTACGCTGGAGTCGCCATCGTGCTCACCGGCCTGGTGCCATGGAGAAGCCTGGTGGACGACGCGGCCCCGGTGGTCAACAGCCTGCGCCGGCTCTCCCACTCCACCGGGTCGCAGACTCTCAACTGGGTTCGTCTGGCTGTGCTCTGCGGAGCCATGCTGGGCATGATCTCCTCCATCCTCGTCTTCCAACTGGGTCAGGCCCGCGTCTGGTTCGCCATGTCTCGCGACCGGCTCTTTCCGCGCTGGTTCGGCCGGGTGCATCCGCGCTTCCGCACCCCCGCTACCGCCACCTGGATCGCCGGCATCGTCGTCGCCATCCCTAGCGGATTGCTGGACATTGGAACGCTCGCCGATCTATCGAACATTGGAACGCTATTCGCCTTCGTGCTGGTCTCGATCGGAGTGGTCATTCTGCGCATTCGCGAACCGGAGCGAAGCCGGGGCTTCCGCGTTCCCGGCGGTCTTATCATTCCGTTGCTCAGTGTTCTCTGCTGCGTCCTGCTGATGACCGGCCTGCCGGTGGTGACCTGGGTCCGCTTCCTTCTTTGGTTGATTCTGGGCCTCGCCATCTACTTTCTCTACAGCCGGAAACACAGCGAGTTTTCACCCCTAGCCGGAGCAGTGGCCGCCGCTGCGCCCACCCCTACCAAGGAGACTCCCCGATGATGGCTGTGCGAACCTCCGCGGACTGGCTGCGCCGGCTGCCCAAAGCTGAACTCCACCTGCATCTGGAGGGAACGGTTTCGCCGGAAACCCTGGTTGAGCTGGACCAGCGGCATTCCGATTCCGGGCTCACGCTGGAGCAGGCCCAGGCTCTCTACCGGTACACCGATTTCACGGGCTTTTTGATGGCATTCAAGGCGGTAACCGAGCGCCTGCGCTCCCCGGAGGACTATGAGCTCATCACCTCACGCATGTTGCAGCGTCTGGCTGCGCAGGGGGTAGTTCACGCCGAGGTGTATATCTCCGTCGGTGTCATCTACTACTGGAAGCGCGTGGATTTTGCACCCATCTTCGCCGCCATTGAGCGGGCGCGGCGGCAAGCCGAGGAGGAGTTCGGCATCACGGCCTATTGGATCTTCGACGCGGTGCGCCACTTCGGTGTGGAGGCGGCCGCGCGTGTTTTCGATACCGCGGAGCAATTGCGGCGGGAATCGCCCAGCATTGTAGGCATAGGCATCGGCGGGGACGAGCGGCGGACCGGAGCCGAACCTTTCACGCAGCTCTACCGGAAGGCCCGCGAAGCCGGGCTCCGTCTGACTGCCCACGCCGGGGAGACGGTTGGGCCGGAGGGCATCTGGAGCGCATTGAACATCGGCGCCGAGCGCATCGGCCACGGACTGTCGGCGCATCTGGACCCCGAGTTGATGGAGGTCTTGGCCCAGAGGCAAATCCCGATTGAGATCTGCATCTCCTCCAATCTCCGCACCGGTTGTTGCGCCACGCTCGCCAACCACCCGGTGCGCCGCTATTTTGACGCGGGATTGATGATTACCCTCAACTCGGATGATCCGGCTCTCTTTGATAGCGATCTGGAGGGTGAATACCGGCTGGCAGCGGCGGAATTCTGGTTTACGGAGGAGCACCTGCGGGAACTGGCGGCGAATTCCGTCGAAGCCAGCTTCTTGCCCGCGGAACGAAAGGTCGCTCTTCTGCATCGAATTGAGCAGATGGAGTAGCTCTTCCGTGCTCCTCGCGGGAATCGCCGCAGCCCATGGAGCTGAGCTATTATGACGGCATAAGGTCGGCCATTGACTCCGGCCGGCGAGGTGGAAACAGGTGACGGAAACTTTGGACTCCCGCGAAGGCTGCAAGACATTCCGGGTCGTCGGCTGGGTGTCGGTCGTGCTGGGGATTACTGCCCTCGGCGTCTATATCGGACACGAATTGCGCTCGCGCTATAAATTCAGACGGCGCACTCCCTACGATATCTTCGCCCACGCCGGCGACAGCGTCCCCACAGCGGAGTATGGCGTCGGAATCTAGGACGTTTAGGGCCGCAGATCGACGACCGTAGCGCCCGCGCCGCCTTCGGCTTGCGTGGCCTCAGCAACGTGTTGGACGTGGGGGTGCTGCGCGAGTTGAGTTCGTAGTGCGCGCCTCAAGACACCCATTCCCACCCCGTGCACGATCCGCACCCGCGGCATGCCGGCCAGAAAAGCCTGGTCGAGAAAGCGATCGACCTCCTCGCCGGCCTCCTCAACCGTGCGGCCAATCACATTGATCTCCGAGCTTGCCGCTTCCGGGCGGGTCAGGGTTACCGAGATGCCGCGCTGGCGTGCCGCCACGACGGGGTTTAACGGGGCGGGCGCCATAGGACGCTCCACGGCGGCGATGTCGCTGCGCTCCGCACGCATCTTCATCGCGCCCACCGCCACCTCAAAGGTATCCGCGTCGATTCGCCGCAGCACCCGGGCGCTCTTCCCCAGTGATTTCAGCCGGACCGTATCCCCCACCGAGACCTCGCGCACCAAGTGCGGCTGGGCGGCGCGGTCCCCTTTGTCGGCGCCGCTGTGCTGCGCCACCACGGCAGCGTCAAATTGCTCGCTGAACTCACGCCGCAAACGCGCCAAGCGGCGCTCCGCTTCCTTTGAGAGCTTCTGCTGCCCCGCGCGCTCGTCGATTGCCGCCACGCTCTCGCGCACGCGATAGGCAAAATCCTTCAACAACGACTGCAGTTGTCCCTCCAAATCGCGTACCTTCGCTCGCCATTCCTTCAGCCCCTCGGCGTCCAGGCGTCTCTTCTCGCGCACCACCTCCTCTTCCCGCCGCCGCAAGCCCTCGCGCTCAGCTTCTATGGCCTCCAGTTGCGCATGCAGTTGATCGAGAAACAGCGAGACATCCTTGGCGTGGGAGTCGAGCTGCCGCCGTGCCTGCGCGGCGATGGAGGGGTCCAGCCCCAGCCGCTCGGCGACATTGATGCCCGCCGAGATTCCGGGAACTCCCATGCGCAATTCATAGGTGGGCTCCAGGGTCTCCGGATCGATGCCGACCGCGGCGTTGAGCACACCGCGGTTTCCCGCGGCATAGATCTTCAGCGCCGTGTAGTGAGTGGAGATCACGCACCACGCCCGCCGGTCCAGGAAATGCCGGGCCAGCGCGACGGCCAGCGCCGCCCCTTCTTCCGGGTCCGTCGACGATCCCAGTTCGTCGAGCAGCACCAGAGACTCACCATCGGCCCGCTGTGCAATGCGGTTCAGATTGAGCACGCGCGAAGAGAAGGTGGAGAGGTCATTTTCGATCGACTGCGCATCGCCGATATCGGCGAGAACGGCGTCGAAGACCGGGAAGACCGCCTCCCTCGCCGGAACGGGAATGCCGGACTGCGCCATCATCGCCAGCATGCCTACCGTCTTTAGCGCAACCGTTTTGCCGCCGGTATTCGGTCCGCTGATGACAACCTGCCGCGCGCGATCTTCCAGGCTGAGCGTCAGCGGCACAATGCCGCGAGGCCGGGAATCCGGGCCGTTGCCCTCCGTCCCGCCGCGCGCGCGAATCCGGTTTTCCAGCAGCGGATGCCGCGCCTCCTTCAGCTCCAAGCGGAGTTCGGCGTCCCCTGCCGTATCAGGTTCGCGGCCGGCCTCGCCAGGGACCAGAAAGCGCGGGCTTACGCAGTCGAAGCTGGCCGCAAAGCGTGCTCGTGCCCGCAGCGTATCCAGCCGGGCCAAGGCGCGCGCGCCCTCCAGAATGCCCTCCGCTTCCAGGCCAATCTCCCGTGTCATGGCCGCGAGCACCCGCCTGATCTCGGCTTGCTCCTCTTCCACCAGCCGGGTCAGCTCATTGTTCTGCTCGATGGTTTCCAATGGTTCCAGATAGACTGTTTGTCCGCTGGAACTGGCCCCATGCACCACCCCGGGAATGCGCCGTTTGAACTCCGCTTTTATCGGAATCACGAAGCGCTCGCCTCGAATGGTGACGATCTCCTCTTGCGTCTCTCCGCCCTCGGATAGCCTCCGCATGATTCGGCGCAAGCCCTCCTCAATTGCATGCTGCTGGCGCTCCATCTCCCGGCGGACGCGCCGAAGGCCGGGAGAGGCGCCATCGGCAAGCGAGCCATCGGGATTGAGCCGGGAACGCAGTGAGCCGAGCAGCGCCGCGACTCCGCTGCCCATGCGGGGTGCAAAGACCGCGGTCAGCTCGGCCAACTCCGCTGCCTGAGCCGCCGCCGGTCGAAAGGCCTGCCATGCGGCAATCGAATCCAGCAGCAGCAGCAGCTCCCGAAATTCCTCCGGCTCTAGCGCCGCCCCCACAATGCGAGCGCGAACCACGAGCGATGTGGGATCGAAGACGCCTTGGAGAGGAGGCGCAGCGCCCTCTTTGAGGAGGCGGCCCATCTCGGCTGCCAACCGGTGCTCCTCCGCGATCCAGGCCGGATCGCGGGAGGGCTCCAACGCCAGCAGCCATTCGCGGGCGCAGCCGGAGACGGCAAATTCTGCCACCAGCTCGCGCAAACGGCTCCACTCCAGGGCGTCCGCGCTGCACTCCTCGACCACCGACGGAATCGAAGCAAAGAGGCTCACCCAACCATGCTAGACGAAAGGGGACTGGTCGCAGGCGAAAGGATTCGTGCTCGATGACGCGCCGCCGCCCAGCCCGGTAAAATCAAGGATGATGGAATTCCCTATTACAAGAATGCGGCGATTGCGGCGCAGCGCAGCCATGCGTTCCTTGGTGCGCGAGGTGCATCTGCACCCCGGTGCTTTGATCCTGCCGCTCTTCCTCTGTCCCGGCGAAGGGGTTCGGCGCGAGATAAGTTCGATGCCCGGCGTCTTCAATCTGTCCATCGATGAAGCGGTGAAAGAAGCCGCGGAGGCTGCTGCGCTCGGCTTGGGGGGCCTGCTGCTCTTCGGCCTGCCCGCTTCCAAAGACGATCAGGCCAGCGGTGCCTGGGCCGACGATGGCATCGTGCAGCAAGGGCTGCGCGCTTTAAAGTCTCAGGCAAGCAAGCTGCTGCTCATCGCCGATGTCTGCCTCTGCGAATACACCGCGCACGGCCACTGCGGCGTGGTCCGGCGCGATGGAGAGCACTACGAAATCGAGAATGACGCCAGCCTGGAGCTGCTCGCCAAGACGGCGGTTTCTCTAGCCCGCGCCGGAGCCGACATCGTGGCTCCTTCCGACATGATGGATGGCCGGGTCGGCGTGATTCGCGGAGAGTTGGACGAGGCAGGCTTCGACCAGACGCCGATCCTCTCCTACGCCGCGAAGTTCGCTTCGTCCTTCTACGGCCCCTTTCGTGAGGCCGCCGGCTCGGCGCCGCAATTCGGGGACCGGCACACCTACCAGATGGACGGCGCCAATCTGCGCGAGGCCATGCGGGAGATCGATCAGGATTTGGCAGAGGGAGCCGACATGATCCTCATGAAGCCTGCTCTGCCCTACCTGGACGTCATCCACGCGGCGCGTGAGCAATTCGATGTGCCGCTGGGGGCCTATCAGGTCTCCGGCGAATACGCGATGCTGGAGGCCGCCTTCGCCAGGGGCTGGCTCGACCGCGAGCGCGCCATGATGGAGACGCTGATCTCCATCCGCCGCGCCGGCGCCGACTTCATCGTGACCTACTTCGCCCAGCAGGCGGCCCGGCGGCTGAGCTAGAGCGTTTCTCCTGCAGGTGTACTTCGGAACAGCTTCGACAGAGGCGGCTTTTTACCCGCGGCTTTTTACC
>JANWJB010000119.1 GCA_025449575.1 Acidobacteriaceae bacterium | reverse complement strand
CTGCATGTGGACGAGGAATTGATGCAGGAGATGCAGCACCTCAAGTCCCTGCTCAACCCGCCGGAAATCCTCTTCGTCGCCGACGCCATGACCGGACAGGACGCCGTGCGCTCCGCGGAGGAATTTCACCGGCGGCTGGCTTTGACCGGCGTGGTGCTGACCAAGATGGATGGCGATGCCCGCGGCGGGGCCGCTCTCTCCATCCGCCACGTCACGGGACAGCCGGTTAAGTTCATAGGAACCGGAGAGAAGCCGGACGCCTTCGAGCCCTTTCACCCAGACCGCATCGTCGGCCGCATTCTCGGCATGGGCGACATCCTGACCCTCATCGAGAGGGCCGAGGAGAAGCTGGACTCGCGCAAATCCGAAGAGTTCGCCAAGAAGGCGCTCTCCGGCAGCGGGTTTTCTCTGGAAGATTTTCGCGATCAGCTGCGGCAGATACGCAAGCTGGGCTCCATGCAAAGCATTCTCAAGATGCTGCCCTCGGTCGGCCCCTTTCAGGGCATCCAGCAGATGGCCAACAACGTGGACGAGTCACAGTTCACGCGGGTGGAGTCCATCATCAACTCGATGACCCAGCAGGAGCGGAACAATCACGAGATCATCTCCGGATCGCGCCGCAAAAGGATCGCGCGAGGCTCCGGCACCACGGTGCAGGAGGTCAACCAATTGCTGCGGCAATATGCCCAGATGCGCAAGATGTTCAAGAGTGTGGCCAAGGGTGGCGGCATGCAACGCCGGCTGATGAATACCCTGGGCGGGATGCGGGGGATGGGCCGGTAAGGACAGCGGTTGGGGGGTGGCCGGGTGGCTGCCGAACAGAAATCATGCACCTTCGCAAGAGTCGGCAAAAGCTCATCCAAAGGATTATGTTTCCCAGGTAGGATGATGGAATACCTGCAAGATCGGCTCGATGAGATAACTGCCAGCACACGCAGCCTGGTACAGCCGGAGCGGCTTGCCGTCAGCGAGCGCGCGGTCGCCGACCTATACGCTTCCGGCATCGAAACCCGCATTCTTCCCGTGGGCGCGCAGGCGCCCGGCTTCGCTCTTCCCGATGCGTCGGGACGCCTCGTCCGCAGTACGGACCTTTTGGCGCTGGGACCGCTGGTTCTCGATTTCTTCCGCGGCCGCTGGTGCCCGTATTGCGTCACCGAGCTTGAGACCTGGCAGGGCCTCTACTCCGCCGTCCGCAAACGCGGCGGATTGCTGGTGGGCATCTCGCCTCAGCTCCCGCGCCAGAACGAGTTCCTCGCGATTCAACACGAGCTGAGCTTTCCCATCCTTAGCGACGCAGGGTGCGCGGTGGCCGGGGAGTTTGGCCTGGCCTATGAGGTTCCTCCGGCCGGCCGGGAATACTACCGAAGCATTTTGGTGAACATCCCGCTGATCAATGGAGATGAGAGCTGGCGGCTCCCACTGCCCGCGACCTATGTTCTCTCCAAGGATGGCGTTGTGCTCTTCGCCGCCGCGCACGCGGATTTTCGCGTGCGGCCGGAGCCGGCTGAGGTCTTGGAAGCGCTCGCCTAAAATTAGTTCCTGGCACGGCCGGCGATGCGCGATCTCCGGTGCGCCTAAGGCTTCGTCCCGATACGGCTCTTCTTCCTTGCGTAGCGCAATGCGCTTTCCATCAGGATGAGACCCAATCCCGCGAAGAGGATGAGACCTTTCCACCGCTCGGGCGCATCGGAGGCCGGAAGCAGCCACAGCGCACCTACCCACACGAGAATGGCGATCGCCAAACTGCCGTCGTCGACGAAGAGGCCCCACACTTCGCGAAGAGTCGACCTGAGCCAGCGCACCGCGTCTCCCTCCGCTGCCGGCAGCGAAAATGCATCGCCTCGCCGCCCATAAAGAGTATCCGCAAAGCTGCAATCCGCGAAATAGCCGGCGTGCACAGAATCGCACCCCCGCTGCTGTTTCGGCGCGAGCCGCGCGTATAGACCGGCCGATGCCGGAGCGGGAGATGCTTTACCATGGATTCATGCGGCGCTTGAGCCGCGGCAGGAGCGGATGGCGGCAGCTTCGCAAAAGCGCTCTCATCTCCCGGCAATTTGGCGCGCCATCTCTACGGAGGCTCCACGTGCCGCGCGCCATCCAGCGCCGCTTCTTCCATCCCTCCTCTCAATAATCTTGGCAGTCGGCATCGTCTGGCTCTTCGGGCCTGTAGCCTGGCCGGGGCGGGCTGATGCCGCCGCCAATCCGCATCTTCTGCGGGCACAAGCCGCTACCGCCTCGCCCGGGTTGCATCGCCGAGCTGACAGCCAGGCACTCGCAGAGAAGGAGACGGAAACCACCTCGCGGGGGCGGTCCACGCTTTCACCCGATGTCTCGGGCGAATATCTGCTGGGCAAAAGCGGAGAATCGATCGAGATCGACTTGCAGCCGGAGCAGCTGGGCGGCTACATCTCCCGCTTTGGCGACCAAGCCGCCGACCAGGGAGAGCCGCTCACCTTCTTCTTCGCCACCGCGGTGCTGGATGGGCCGCACATGAGCTTCCGGACCCACAGCGTTCATGGAGAGTGGTTCTCCTTCTCCGGAACGATCGTGCGAGGAGATGCCGCTAGCCGCGCACAGGAGGGCTACTACCGGCTGAAGGGGACGCTGGTGCTGCACGATGCGCTGCACCGGAACGAGCAGGCGCGCGACGTTTCACTGCCTCTGGCGCGGGAGTACCGGGCCCCGCCGGCGTAACGGGACGCCGCCGCAATCAATAAAAATCAGAGCAGCTCAGATAAAAGCCGCACAGCGGACAGACCATCTTGCAGTGCAGGCTCTCCAGGCGCGACGCGCAGTTGGGACAATAGGAGCTGGGATGCTGCGGCGGCAGAGCGGCTTGCTCGTGGCCCTTCTCCGGGAGATTGGTTTCCGGGGAATTCTTCTCCGTGGGAGTCCGCGAACCGGAGTCCGGTCCCTTTCCGGCGTCCTGCCCGGCACGCGGAGAAGCAGCCTCGTCAGGAACTGAGCCGGTGAAGGCTGCCGCCGATGATTGAGGCCGCATCCGAGGAGTGTAAGCGATGGACGGCGCTGGGCGGAAGCGATTCCGCACAGAAGGATCAGACGGCGAGCTTCCGCCAAAGGGAGTCGTTCTTGAAATGACGAGAACGCAGTTCATGGACCAGATGAACGCAGTTCATGGATCGATGAGCGGCAGCTCTTGGATTGAAGAGCGGCAGGTCATTGATTGAAGAGCGGCAGCTCTTGGATTGAAAAGCGCAGCTCCTGGCCCGCAACATTGCCCGCGCAACATTGAATACAATGAAGTGGTTGGGAGCATCCTTGCTCCGGCGCGGATGGCTGATTCGCACCAAAGGCCTCCGCACACCGTCGGAACCCGGCATTCACCCGAAGCATTCACCCGAAAATCATAAGGAGAGTTTATGGATCGCACAGCAAGCGCAGTCTGGCATGGCAGCCTGAAAGAAGGAAAGGGCAAGATCTCCACCCAGAGCGGCGTGCTCAAAGACAGCCAGTATTCCTTTGGAGCGCGGTTTGAGAATGGCGTTGGAACCAACCCCGAGGAGCTGATCGCGGCTGCCCACGCCGGGTGCTTCACCATGGCGTTGAGCGCGCAGTTGACCAACGCGAATCTGCCACCGGAATCGCTGGAGACGACCGCGAAGGTTACGATTGAAAAGACCGACGCGGGATTCGCTGTCACAAAGATCCATCTTGCCACCACCGCCAAAGTGCCCAAGGCGGACAAGGCGGCCTTTGACAAGGCGGCGCAGGAAGCCAAGACGGGCTGCCCCATCTCGAAGCTCTTCGCCAACAACGCGGAAATTACCCTGGACGCCAAACTCGCGTAGATACGGCCCCCCCTGGCGCCTTCTGCTGCAAAGACTTTCAGCCGCATCCCGGGCCCTTCTTCTTAGGGCCTTGGGAGCGCGGCGTGCCCCCCAATTCCAAGCCTAGCCATTACTCTTTGCGAGTACTTTTAATCCCGCCATTGTTACCCAAAAGTTGTAGTCAGCGAGGCAGAAGCGGCTATGCTTCTCAACAAGCGGTGGTTCGGTGCGGCTGCTGAAATTGATTCTTCGGGGGAGGGATTCATTGAAGTGGCCGGCACAGAATCACCGCGAGTACCTAACGGGCAAAGAAGCCTCGCTCGACGCGGCTCGCGCCGTTAGCCTGGAGCGCCTTGTCAGCCTCACCATGGACTACCAACGTGGGGTGGGCGTGGTTCAGTTCCGCAACGGGGTCGATGCGGTGATTACCTCCTCTGGATATCCCGAGCTCATTGAAAAGCTGCTCGAACTCTTATAGAGCGGATTCACGATTGCTATGTCCCACCGTGGTTCGAGAAGTGCGGCCCTTCTGAACGGGAAAAGCCTCGTATGGCGCATCTGCCTCGGGGTACACCGATCGTGATCCGCTGCAGCCCCGAAGAAATCGGGAGATTGGGAAGCCCGGCGGTCCGGCAGCCGGAGCGAGAAGCCCGAAAGCCGGAGAAGATTCATTCCGAAGCTCTCAAGAACCTGCCATGAGATCGTGCGCAAACCGGCTGCTCTACCTTTTGTGGACCACGCCCGTGCAACTCGGCCTGATTCTGGCCTGCCGCTCGCTCTGAGCCGGCGATCGATCTCAACCAGCCGCCGTTTCACAGGACAACGCCGGCGCGCGAGCGTCTGCTTGCTTGCCCGTGCCCATCCCAACTAGAATTCTCCTGCGATCGTTGGCCACCCGCCGAGGCATCCGGATTCGGTTTTGGCCTGGAGATGATGTCTATGAGGCAGTCCTTCGCCGTCGGAATCGGCGGCGCGGCCGGGCAGGGTGTTGCGACCCCCGGCGATATCTTCGCAAAAGTCTTCAGCCGCCGTGGGCTGCATCTGAACGCCTACAACGCCTACCAGTCCATCATCCGGGGGGGGCACACCTTCCTGGTGATTCGTACCGGCGCCGACCCTATCACAAATATTGGCGACCAGCTCGATCTGCTGATTCCGCTGAACCAGGACACGATGGACCGCCATCTGCGGCTGCTGGGCCCCGGCGGAGCCTGCATCTACAATGCCGACTCCATCCGGCCGGGCACGGCGACGCAAGGGGTGCAGTTGTGCCCGCTGCCGGTCGCCACCCTGGCCGACATCACGCGGAACAAGGTGGCGCAAAATACGCTGGCCATCGGCGCAGCGCTAAGCATGCTGGGCATCGGCTTCCAGTCGCTGGAGAGCGTGCTGGAGGAGCAGTTTAAGAAGAAGGACCGGTCGGTCATTGATGAAAACATCAGCGTGGCCCGCGCCGGATACGATTACGCCACACAAAACTTCAAGCCCTTTGCCCAGCCCCTGGCGATGACGGAGAACCGTTACGCAGTGCTAAGCGGCAACGCGGCGCTGGCCATGGGCGGCGCGGCGGCGGGGGTAAAGTTCTACTGCGCCTATCCCATGAGCCCCTCCACCGGGGTTCTGCACTGGATGGCCGAGCACGCACGAAAAGCCAATATCCTGGTGCGCCAGGTGGAAGACGAGATTGGCGTGATCAATATGGCGATTGGGGCCGCGCAGGCGGGCGTGCGAGCCATGTGCGCCACCTCCGGCGGCGGATTCGCGCTGATGAGCGAGGGTCTAGGCCTTTCCGCCCAGGCGGAGATTCCCGTGGTGGTGATCGACTGCCAGCGCGCGGGTCCTTCTACCGGAGTTCCCACCAAGACCGAGCAGGGCGATCTCTGGCAGATGCTGGGCGCGGCCTTCGGCGACTACCCGCGGGCAATCGCAGCGCCGCTCGATATCGGCGACTGCTTTACCCTCATTCCCGAGATGTTCAACCTGGTCGACCGCTTCCAGTGCCCGGGCATCGTGCTGTGCGACCTTCTGCTCGCCGAAGGACGGCTGAGCGTCGATCCCAAGCTTCTGAACTTCCGGCCCCCGATCGACCGCGGAGAGCTGATCGTCAGCAACGGCGCGGCCGATCACGAGCCTTACAAGCGCTATCTCATCACGGAGAGCGGAGTCTCGCCGCGGGCCATCCCGGGCATTCCGGGATATACCCACGTGGTGTCCAGCGATGAACATGACGAAGACGGCGTGCTGATCAGCGACGAGTACACCAACGCCGCCAAGCGACGCGCCATGATGGAAAAGCGCATGCGCAAGGTTTCCGGCATCGAGGCCTCCGTGGCTCCGCCCAAGCTCCAGGGACCGGCGAACGCGGATGTAACTCTGGTTGGGTGGGGTTCCACCCAAGGCGTCATCGAGGAAGCCTGTGAATTGCTGAAGGACGAAGGCATCACGGCGAATCAGTTGCAGATTCGCTGGCTGGTCCCCTTGCACGGCGACGCCATCGTGGAAATCCTGAAGAAGGCGAAGCACACCATCATCGTCGAGAACAACTTTAGCGGCCAATTTGCCCGCTATCTGCGCAGCGAGACCAGCTTTGTTCCCGACGGCTCCATCCGCAAATATGACGGCGAGCCGTTCATGCCTCACCATATTGTGGAGGCGGTCAAAGAGCAGCTTGCCGGCAAGACCAAGCTCTCCGTGCCTGCTCACGAGGTCATGGTTTAGCCAGTCAACCCAACAGAGTGGAAGCAGAGACGAAATCAAGGGGTTCTAAGGAGATTTACAGATGGCGACAGAAGTAGCGCCTCCCAGACCGGTAGCAATGGCAGATCTCAAGGGCAGAGTCGATCCCGACTGGTGCCCGGGCTGCGGCGATTTCGGCGTGCTTGCCGCGGTGCAGAAGGCATTGGTGGAGCTGCAGATCCCCAATCATGAAGTGATCACGATCAGTGGTATCGGCTGCTCGTCGAATTTCCCGGGCTTTATCGAGACCTATGGGATGCACACGCTGCACGGCCGGTCCTTGGCGGTGGCCACCGGCATGCAGCTTGCAAACCATGAGATGACAGTGTTGGTAACCGGCGGGGACGGCGACGGCTTCGGCATTGGCGGCAACCATTTCACCCACACCATGCGCCGCAATGTGAACCTCACCTACATTGTGATGGACAACCAGATCTACGGGCTGACCACCGGGCAAACGTCGCCCACCAGCCGCATCGGCATGAAGACCAAAAGCATGCCTTTCGGCAACATCGAAGCGCCCATCAATCCTATTTCGCTCGCCTTAGCGGGGGGCGCCACCTTCATTGCCCGCGGCTTCAGCGCCGACCAGAAGCATCTGACCGAGTTGATCAAGCGCGGCATCCGGCACCAGGGCTTCTCGTTTATCGACGTCTTCAGTCCCTGCGTCACCTACAACCACGACAACACCTTCCAATGGTTCCGGCCACGGGTAAAGAAACTGGAAGACGATGCTGCTTACGATCCAACGAACTGGCTCGCGGCAATGGAAAAGTCCGTGCTCTGGGGCGATGAGATTCCGATCGGACGGTTTTTCGAGCGGAACGACGTCTCCAGCTTGCACGCTGCCGAACCGGTGCTCAAAGCCGGTCCGCTGGCCCACCAGGACTTGCGGATCCCGGAGGATGCGGCGAAGTCGTTTGTGGATGAGCTCATGTAGGGCGCTTCCCTGCCTCTCCAGCCGAGGTCAAGGACCTCGCGGTCCAAGCCCCGGACCTGACGGTTCGGGGCTTTTCTGTCCCTGGCGTATGTGAGCCGATCTTTGCCCGTTCCGCGTCTCCGGAGCAGCAGAGGCGCAGAGGCCCAGCGCAGCGGGAACCATCCGTGCATTGCCGGTTGGATAGCCATACCGGCGGACGGTGCGCAGCGGAAAAGTGTGCTTTTCACTGTGTTCGAGCGGTGAGTCACGCTGAAAGCGTGGAAAACCGCATCGAATGCTGTCCCTCTTCGCACTCTTTCGCACTCTGCGGAATGCATTCGAGAGGTCCTCCTGCATTACCAAATTTGAGTACCATTTTGCCGAGTTATGTTACTCACGAACTGTAGCAATTCATTCTCTAGCCTGTATCTTTGCAATCAAGCGGTGATTCTCACTAGCTGCGAATTGATTCTCGGGGGAGGACTCAATTTTGCAGAAAGTGGGAATCACCGTTGTTTTTTGGTGGGATAGCGTCCCGCCGCTCTTCCCATCCGACGCGAATGAAGCCCCGGCGGACCAGTGAAGGCTCTGTTATCCAAGCGAAACCGGAGTACACCGAAGCCGCTTCACGCTTTCCTCAAAATCGAACGGTCAATGCGGAGTAACCACCCCTTAACCTCGGATTGAGGCGTCCAAGAGCTGAACGGTGTGGAGAACGCGCGTTCGCAGGCCCTTGCGGCGGAGCGCCGCGCTCATCTGCAACAGGCATCCAGGGTTTCCTGTCGCCACTGCATCCGGTTCGAGAACGCGAATGTGTCCGGCTTTGCGGTCCGCTAAGCTATCGGCGGTCTCCGGCTGCGTGAGATTGTAGATCCCCGCGGAGCCGCAGCAGATGGCGCCTTCGGGCATCTCCAGAAGTTCCAACCCGGGAATAGATGCTAAAAGCGAGCGCGGAGCGGCGCTTACCCGCTGCGCGTGCTGCAGGTGGCAGGAATCATGATAGGCCACACGGAGCGCCAGGGGGCGCCGGGGGGCGCGCAAGCCAATCTCCTGCAGAAATTCGCTGACATCCTTGCACTTGGCGGCGAAAGCCTTTGCCCGCTCCGAATAGGCCGGGTCGTCGCGCAACAGGCGGCCATACTCCTTCAGGCTGGAGCCGCAGCCGCCGGCATTGGAAATGATGGTCTCAACTTCGGCGTGCTCAAAAACGTCAATCATGCGGCGAGCCAACGCCTCAGCTGCTTTTTCCTCCCCGGCATGCACCAGCAGGGCTCCACAGCAGGGCTGTTCTCCAGGCGCAATTACGTCACACCCTTCCGCAGCCAGCACGCGCACGGTAGCGGCATTGATGCTGGAGAGAAACTCGCGCTGCACGCAGCCGAGCGCCAGACCTACGCGTCTCCGCCGCGGGCCGATCGCCGGGGTGAAGGCGGGAATTTTTTCATAACGCTCCAGGGGCGGCAGCAGAGCCTCCATCGCGCGCCAGCGGCGGGGCAGCAGTTGGATGGCGCCCGATCTGTGGAGCAGCCTCCTCACTCCCGTGCGCTGGTATGCGGTCAGAACCAGGCGAAGAATGCGCAGCCGCCCAATCTTTGGGAAGAGGTTGAAGATCAAGCGGCGAAAAAGCCGCTCGCGCAGCGGGCGGCGATGCAGGCGCTCGATCTGGCCCCGTGTCGCCTCGATGAGGGCATCGTATTGAACCCCGGAAGGGCAAGAGGTGAGGCAGGACATGCAGCCCAGGCATGTGTCGAAGTGCTCCACCCACTCCGGAGTGATCTCGCATTCGCCCTCCTGCGCTGCTTTCATCAGGTAGATACGGCCTCGCGGCGAATCCATCTCTTTACCCCAGAGCATGTAGGTGGGGCAGGCGGGCAGACAGAACCCGCAGTGTACGCATTGGCTGATGAGCTCGGGAGAGGGCGGATGATGCCCGTCGAATGAGCTGGGGCCTGCGGCGGGAGACACAACATGCCCGGCCGGAGCGGCAAGAGACTCGCCCCTTTGCTTGGCGTTGGCCTCGGCGGCGCTTTCAGTGGGTTGCGCCATGGTCAAATTCCTCCCACGAAGCGCCCGGGGTTTAGGGTTCGCTGCGGATCGAACTGCCGCTTCACTGCGGCCATCAGAGGCAGCGCGTCGCCGGCGCCACCCCAAAAATCAATAGCGTTCTCGGCTGAAAGCGCGGTGGCGCCGCCGTTCACCAACTCCGCCGCGACGGAGCGGGGGGGCAAAGGCGCGATGGTAAGGGAACCGCCGCCGCTCTCGATTGCCGTGCGCATCTCGCGAAAAAGTTCTACGGCCGATGCCGGCTCGGCCGCCTCGACGCGCAGCCAGCCAATGCCGGTCCCCTGAAGAACGGCGCGCCACTGCGCCTGGCGCGCTTGAGCCAGCCGATCGAGAGCCGCAGCCACTTCCATCAGCTTTGAGGGCAGCACGCTGAGCTTGGCAACCGCCGCATAGACGCCCTCCTTTGGCGGCGTCCACAGATCCTGGCGCGCCCGCCAAACCTCGGCAGTGGCAAAAGAGAGCGGCATCGGCTGCATCCGTTCTCGAATCGTTTTCTCTTGCGCCGCCAAGCCGGCCGCGGTCCCCTCCAGGCCAAGGTAAAGGGCGGGAGCCGCGCCGGATGTCAGGCAGGCCTGCATTTGAGCGCAGGGAAGATCGGAGTTCAGCAGATCGAGGATCGTTCGCTGCATGCCGGGAAGGCCGGCCGGCTGAAGCTGGAGGGTTTGCGTGCCCGCCGGCAGCGGATGAACGCGGAAGATCGCCTGCGTGATCACGCCCAGGGTTCCCAAAGCTCCGGTGGCCAGCTTGGGAAGATCGTAGCCGGCGACATTTTTCACCACTTTGCCGCCGCTCTTCGCGATGGTTCCATCGGGCAATACCAATGTCAGGCCGATGACGAGATCGCGCAATCCTCCATAGGAGAGGCGCAAGGCGCCGGTGTCATTGGTGGAGAGGATGCCTCCGACTGTCGCACGCTCCGGCCACAATGGATCGACGGCCAGCCGCTGGCGGTGTTTGGCCAGCGCGCGCTGCAGCTCTGCTATCGTGCAGCCCGCCTCGACCGTCACCGTCATGTCCGCCCACGTATGCTCCACAATGCGGTGTAAGCCCAAGGTGCAGAGGAGCAGGTCGGCGCGCTGCGGCGGATTGCCCCAGGAGAGCTTGCTGCCCCCGCCGCGCGGGATGACGGAGAGACCGGCTTCGGTGGCGAAGCGCAGCAGGGATGCGGCATCGCGGTCGGAGTGCGGCTCGACGACCCACTGCGCGCTTACCCCGCCGATGGCATCGCCGGCGGCGGCCGGACGCACGGCATCCACGCCGGCCAGCGCGCGCAACCGCTCGCCCAACTCGGGGCCGGAGAGAAGCGGCGGCGCCGTTTGCGTGCTCATCGGATGATCTTACCTTTCCGCACTCTTCACCAGCCCTAGAACCTCTCGGCCACGCCCGCCGTCTCCAGCGGATGCGGCGCATATTTGCCGCCCTTCTCTCCACAGAGGCGCGGCCGGGGAAAAATTTTGGTGGGATTGGAGAGATGCAGAGGATCGAAGGCACAGCGCACTCGCTGCATGGTCTCCAAGTCCGGCTCGGCAAACATCTTCGACATCATGAACTTCTTCTCTTCGCCGACGCCATGCTCACCGGTGATCGAGCCGCCCTTCTCAATACATAGCTCCAAAATCCTGGACGCCAGCCGCTCCGCCGCCGCCTCCTGGCCGGGCACCCGAGCGTCGTAAAGCACCAGTGGATGCAGATTGCCATCTCCGGCGTGAAAGACATTGGCAACGCGCAATCCGGCCTCGTCGCTGAGCGTGGCGATCTCATCCATGATCTCGGGAAGCCTGGTGCGCGGAATCACGCCGTCCTGAACGATGTAGTCCGGCGAGATACGTCCCATGGCGGCAAAGGCAGCCTTCCTGCCCTTCCAGATCAAGGTTCGCTCGGCCGCGGTCTTGGCCCGTCGTATCTCCCATGCGCCATGGCTGCGGCACAGCGCTTCCACCTGCTCGACGTTGGCCTCCACTTCGGCGGTCGCGCCATCCATCTCCACCAGCAGAAGGCCGCCGCACGGCGGATAATTGGCGTGGACGGCAGCCTCGCTAGCCTCGATCGCCAGCCGGTCCATCATCTCCATCGCCGCCGGGTAGAGGCCGGCGGCGATGATGGCGCTAACCGCGGCTCCTGCGTCATTGGTGCCGTTGAAGGCGGCAAGCAGCGTTTGCACGCATTGCGCGCGCTTCACAATACGGAGGGTGATTCTAGTGGCGATGCCCAGCGTGCCTTCCGAACCGACAAAGACGCCCAGCAAATCGTAGCCGGGAGGGTCCAGCGCGCTGCCGCCCAGGTGAACCAGTTGCCCATCGGGCAGAATAACCTCCAGGCCGACGACATGGGTGGTGGTAAAGCCATACTTGAGGCAGTGCAGGCCGCCGGAGTTCTCCGCCACATTGCCGCCCACCGTGCAGACGGATTGCGAGGAGGGATCGGGAGCATAAAAGAAGCCGGCGGCGGCGATGCGCGAGGTCACATCGGCATTGATCACGCCGGGTTCTACAACCACGCGCGCATTCTCAAGATCGACTTCGAGGATGCGATTCATGCGCGTCAGGCTGATGACGATTCCATCGGCTACCGGCAGCGCGCCGCCGCTCAGCCCGGTCCCCGCGCCGCGGGCGACAAAGGGAATCCGTTCGCGATGGCAAAGCCGCACCACCGCCTGCACCTGAGCGGCCGACTCGGCCAGCACCACGGCCTGCGGCATTACGCGGAAGTTGGTGAGGCCGTCGCACTCATAGGTGCGTAGATCCACCGGCGCGGTGAGCAATCCCCGCTCGCCCATGATGGAGCGTAGTTCGGCGAGAACGGCTGGGCTCACTCCGGCAGCCGCGGAGGTGGCGCTGAGATTAGAAGGTTGCTGGGTCATCCGGAACAACCACTTTCGGGAGTCTACCCATTGTCGCCTCGCCCGCAACGCCGCTGCCGTGGGCGCGTGAAGCCGATCTCTCCACTTCACTTCGCTCCGGTCGAGATGACAGAGTTCTGCGCATGCTTTTCAAAGGTAGCGCGGTTTCGCGGCTAGATTTCCGGATAGGCTTCCAGGGTCATAAAGTCCTTGAGCCGGTCACTGATGATGAGGCGCTCGAAGATCCGAGCCGCCGGCTCATACTTGCCCTCAGCATAAGCCGAGCCGTGAGCAGCGCGGAAATTCTGCAGCTGCGCGGCAATGGTCTCCCGAATCAGCTCCGGCGTCACCGTTCTGCCGTCGGCCAGAGCGCACCCATAGTGCAGCCACTGCCAAACCTGGGTACGTGAGATCTCGGCGGTCGCCGCGTCCTCCATCAGGTTGTAGATGGGAACGCAGCCGGAGCCGCGCAGCCACGACTCCAGGTACTGAATGCCCACGTCGATATTGAGGCGCAGTCCCGCATCGGTGATTTTCCCCTTCTCCGGATGCAGCAGGTCGGCCGCGGCGACATGAACCTTTTCGCGTTTGCTGTGGATCTGGTTGGGAGTCTTCATGTGCGCGTCAAAGACATCCTTCGCAATGGGAACCAGTCCGGGATGAGCCACCCAGGTGCCGTCGTGGCCCTTGGTGACCTCGCGCAACTTGTCTTTGCGCACCTTCTCCAGCGCCGCCTCGTTCGCCGCAGGGTCGCTCTTAATCGGGATCTGCGCCGCCATGCCGCCCATGGCGTGAATACCGCGGCGGTGGCATGTCTCAATCAGCAACTCGACATACGAGTTAAGGAAGTGCTTCTCCATGGTGACTTCCGAACGGTCGGGAAGCACGTAGTCCTTGAAGTTGCGCAGCGTCTTGATGAAGCTGAAGATGTAGTCCCAACGGCCGCAGTTCAACCCTGCGGAGTGTTCGCGCAACTCGTAGAGAATCTCGTCCATCTCGAATGCGGCCGGGAGCGTCTCAATCAGCACGGTGGCCCGGACGGACCCTTGCGGAACTCCGATGTGCTTCTGCGCGAAGATGAAGACGTCATTCCAGAGACGGGCTTCCAGGTGGCTCTGCATTTTAGGCAGATAGAAATATGGCCCGCTACCCTTTTCAAGCAGCGCCTTGGCGTTATGGAAGAAGAAGAGACCGAAATCGAAGAGCGATCCGGAGATGGGCTGCCCTTGAACCGTGACATGCTTCTCCACCAGATGCCAGCCGCGCGGCCGGACGATCAGCGTGGCGAGCTTCGCGCCCAGCGCATATTTTTTTCCTTCCGGACTCAGGAAGTCGATAGAGCCGCGGATCGCGTCGCGCAGGTTGATCTGCCCCGAGACGTTGTTCTCCCAGGTGGGAGAATTGGAGTCTTCAAAGTCCGCCATGTAGCAGCTCGCGCCGGAGTTCAGCGCGTTGATGATCATCTTGCGGTCAACCGGGCCGGTAATCTCCACCCTGCGGTCTTCGAGGTCGCGCGGAATGGGGGCAACCTTCCAATCCCCTCTACGAATGGATTCGGTCTCAGCCAGAAAGGCGGGCAGAGCGCCGCCATCGATCTCCCGCTGGCGCTCAATGCGGCGCTCCAGCAATTCGCGCCGCCGCGGTTCAAATACGGCGTGCAGCTCGGCTAGAAATTGGAGCGCCTCCGGTTGCAGGATTCGCTCAAACTCCGGCGTCACTGGAGCGTCGATCGAGATCGCGTTGCTTTCAACCCGTGCCATTTTAGGGTTCCTCTCTTTCGTCGCCCGCTTTCAGGCGAATCTCACAATATAGTACACGGTCTCACGAATTCTCTCCAGCGCCGTGCATCCGCCCTCGGAACACCCGGGGGAGCCGCGCGGAGGATATGCTTCCCTCTTTGAGGAGACCGAGCCTCGATCGAATTCACTTCACTACTGTTACGACTGAGGAATCCGGTCCGCTCCACGCCCGCGCTCCTTCATGTTTCAGTTGATGCGCAGCGTCATCCCAAGTGAGATTCGTGACCTGGCCGCCCTTCTTCTCATATTCGTATGTTTTGCCGTCATCCTGATAGAGCGCGAACCTCCCATTCGCTCCCGGATAGACCCGCACGGACGCGATCGCTTGCGGCTGCTGCGCGCTCTGAACCTCCACTCCTAGAGGCACGATGCTGCCCGCCTTTACAAACAGCGGCAGCGTATCGATAGGAGCGTTCGCCACAATGGTCTGCCCGCCGTGGAGCCGTTCATTGGTCCAGTAGTTGTACCAATCAGACCCCGCCGGCAGATATACATTCCGGCTCGTGGCGCCTTGTTCGGTTACCGGGGCTACAAGGAAAGCCGGCCCATACATATACTCGTCCGGGATATTCATGGCCTTGGGGTCTTGGGGAAAATCCATAAAGAGCGCTCGCATATAGGGAGCGCCCGTCTGGTAGCTACGATAGGCAACCGAATAGGTGTAGGGCAATAGCTGGTAGCGCAGCTTCAGATACTTGGCGAGGATCGGCTCCGCCTGCTTGCCGTATGCCCACACTTCGTTATGTTTCCTCTCTCCGTGCGCGCGCATCACGGGCTGAAAGGCGCCCCATTCAAACCAACGCACAAAGAGCTCGGGATAATCCTCATAATTCCCGATGGTGCCGCGTACATCCGATCCGTCGATCAACGGCTTATGTTCCGCGTGGTAGCCGGCCGGGAGCGCGGGAGAGAAGAACCCTGCGATATCCGTGTCCCAGTACGGCAGTCCGGTGGCGGTGAAGTTCAGCCCCGCCGGAATCGAACGCCTCAGCATGTCCCAGGTCGAACGGATATCGCTCGACCAGAACACCGTGCCGTTGCGCTGCGCCCCCAGATAGGCCGCGCGAGCCAGAATCATCACTCTCCGGCTATCTCCAAAATCCCGCCGGAAGCCTTCATATACCGAGGCCGTATGAAAGAGCGGATATACATTGTAAAAGCGCGTTCCCGACCCGATGAAGAAGACGTCCTTCGCCGGGTCGACATCGGGCTCCGTTTCATCCAGCCAAATGTAATCAAACCCATAGGGCTTCACATAGCGGTCGCGAATCTTTTCCCAGAACCACTGCGCCGCCTGGGGATTGGTGGTGTCGATGTTCGGCCCAATGACGGACTTATAGCCCCCCTGGTCCGGCGTTCCGTCGGGCGTGTGTATCAGCCAGCCTTTGCTGAGCAGCATGTCGTAGAACTGGGTGCCCTTGGAAAAGTGCGGCCACACGCTCAAGAGCGTGTTGACATCCATAGCATGCAGCTCACGATTCATGGCGGCGGGATCGGGCCAGCGCTTGGGGTCCAGGTCGAGTTCGCCCTGCCGGGTCATGTTGAGGAAGTCCACGACCATTACATCCAATGGCAAATTCTTCGCGCGATACTCCTTCGCCACATCCAGAACCTGCTGCTGGGTGGGGTAAATGGCCTTGCTTTGGATGTAGCCGTAGACGGCCCGAGGCAGCAGATGCGAGACGCCGGTCAGCAGCCGGTAGCCCTCATAAATCTCATCGCTGTTTTTGCCCGCGATGACGAAATACGACACGCGGTCTCCCACCTCGGACGACCAGACATTCTTCCCGTTGAAGCCGAGGTCCACCGTCGTTTTGGATGGATTGTCCCAGACCAACCCGTAGCCCCGGGTGGAAACCATGAAGGGGACGCAGACGTCTTCCCCGCCGATCGCGTTATAGTCATGCCAGCAGTGGATCTCATGATCGCGCAGATCCATCCAGCCTTTCTGCTGCTGCCCCAAGCCGTAGTAGTGCTCATCGGCGAATGAGTCGAAGACAGCACCGACACGATAGCCTTTTACGCCCTCATCGAACCGGGCCACCTGCGGGCGCTCGGGCGCCATGCTCCAGCTCTGCATGTGCAGCAACGTCTTACCGCCCGCTGTCGAGATCAGGAGCGAGTCGTTGGGCGGACGATGACCACCCCCGCCGCCGAAATAGATTCCGCGCAATTGGTAGTTGAGAGCATCGAGGGGCATCGCTTTGGGCCGCTGATCGCTGGGGACGTTTTCCGGCGAGACGCGAATCACCATGCGGTCCGACCGGAAGACTTCTCCTTGTGCATCGCGCTCGTGCGTCCACCCTTCCGCGGAGGGCTTTGCAATAAACCCATATCCCGGAGCGCTCGCCGCCGCGGCCGCCGTAGTGCTTATCGTCACGCGCACAATGTTTGGAGCGTAGGGAACCAGAGAAATCACGCGCCCATCGCGTTGGAGCACCAGCGGGCCGCCCTGGGCCATCGCCGTTCCGCCCAGCCACCCGGCCATAAGCAAGGCGCACAGCCAAAGCTCCGGTGAGTGGGGGAGGAAACGCCCTCCCTTTCGGAACCCGCGAACAGCATTCTCCAGATGCTCAAACAAGCGCGAAATATTCATTGCCTCTCCGATCGCCAGCGCCTCCTATCCTACAGGTTTCACGTCTCCGGCCAGACTTTATCGGCTTCTTCGGCGGGATATCCGACAATCGAGGTTGCTGCTTCTCGAGAACCCCGAGAATCCCGCATCTGCCGTGGCCCAACTGCTGGACAGGCGGCGGTAAGCAAGCAGGCGGGAAATTTATCAATATTCGCAAGATCGCCATCCCGCGCTTCCAACTTGCCGCGGCCTTACACTGTGCAGCTTACGGGAAGGATTTCCTCAACCTGACCGAACCTTTCG
>JANWJB010000118.1 GCA_025449575.1 Acidobacteriaceae bacterium | reverse complement strand
GTGAACTCCGATCGGATCGGGATCGTGATTGACAGTAAGCTTGGCTGCACTGAGGTTGAACTGATCCGTCTTGTCGTTAAAGTTATACAGATCGTTGACCTGACCATTAGCGGCATTGCTAGGGCGATTGGCGTTATAGCTGTAATAGCCGTCGATAAACCCGCTGAAGTCCAGGGAGCCTACGCTCCATGTGGCCGCCGCTGCCGGCGCAGGCGGAGCGGCGGGGGCGGGTGGAGTCGATGGAGCGGGCGTCTGAGCGCTCGCAGAAAGAGCAATGCAAAAAAGAGCGCCCATAATACCCTGCAACGCATGATTGGCTTTCAAGTGCGGATCCTCCGTTAAGTTCGTCTTGCGATAAAGAGCGATTTCGATTAGCAGAGTGGTCCGGCTGGCTCACGGGGTGTTTCGCCTGCCAGTGACTACAAGGAACGCAAATAATACATGAGGAATTCATAAAGACTTGTTAGGAACGCATAAGGAATCCATAAAGATTGCCCCCGGCAGCATATTTGAGAAGGTCTGAATGTAGCGGGAGGGTTGTTTTGCGACAATCTTCAAAGTCCACAGAGATAGTTATGGGGATCTTCAGGAATAGCATGCTACGATACCGGGCGTTCTCGCGAAGGCGCCCCAAGAAGATGAAGCTGCTCGCCCCGCGCTCTCGCCTAAGTGCGGACCCACACTGTTACTCGTGGAGAGTGAAGCAGGTCTGCAAGAGCGGCCGGGCTTTCACTGGCACGATTGCTTAGCGAGCAAGTGTTGTGGATATATCTGCGGCAAGAAGGCCCCGTGCGGGCAGGTCCTCGGGAAGCGCATCCGCTGGTGGAATGGCTGCGCCCCGAGCAGCTTTTCCTGGCGGAACGCTGTGCAGACGGCGCCGTCCTCGGTTGCACTTAGAGGAAATCCACTCTGAGGGAAGCGCTCTACCTGTGGTGGCGCGCCAGGATCAGCATGATCACAAACAGAACGATGGGAACCAATCCCAGAATCGAATAGAGCAAAATCTTTCGCGATGACGTCGTTCGCCGATTCTTCCACTTTGTCAGCTCTGCGCGGTCGGCTACCCCTACCTGGGCAAGGTTCTCCAGATCCGCTGCGAAAGCGCGCGCCGAAGGATAGCGATTCTTTGGCTCTCGTTCAATGGCGCGATACAACACTTCCTGGAGTTGCGGGCTGATGCCGGGGTTGGCCTCCCGCGGCGGCAGCGGATGGTTAATCAATCGGTCATTCATCACCGCTAGGGGCGAAGGCCCGGAAAAGGGGGTCTTGCCTGTGAGCATTTCATACAAGATGATGCCGAGCGAGTAGAGATCCGAGCGCGCATCGCCACGCTTGCCCTTTACCTGTTCCGGCGCTATGTATTCCGGCGTGCCCAGCGCCTGCGAATAGCCCGCATAAGTCAGCCGCTTCGCTCCTTGCAGAGAGGCGATGCCGAAGTCGATGAGCTTGACATTATCCTGATCGTCGACCATGACGTTTTCCGGCTTGAGATCGCGATGGACGATGCCGTGCCCATGAATGTAGCCGAGCGCCCGCAGGATCCCCAGCGCGATCCGGATGGCGCGGTCCGGCGGCAACTTACCCTCTTCCGATAAAATCGTGCGTAACAGTCGTCCATCGCACCACTCCATCACCATATAGAGGCGCGAACGATCAGAATCGCTGAAGAATCGCATTACATTGGGGTGGTCGAGCGTGCTTCCGATCTCCTCCTCTCGCTTGAATCGATCGGAGCCGACGGGATCCAGCTCCAGCGACATGTGAGGGACCTTGATAGCGACTTGACGGCCGTCGCGCATGTCCGTCGCCCGGAAAAGCGTAGCCATCGCGCTGTCGGCTATGGCCGCATCAATGCGGTAATGGTCAAGTTCTTGACCAACTGTGATGTCAGCAAGAGGGCTCATCGGGCAGTGTCCTCAGATTATCCTTCTGTTCCCCGGCATCCCAATTTGGCAGCACGGCGGAAGGGTAGTCGAAGTATAGCCTGAGTCGGTTGCAGCTTCGGAGTAACTTCCCATGCGAGGCCTCGGACCACCGGCCAACGATGGGCTTATTAGTTGCTTTTCATCCTATTACCGGCCCTCTCAGTCCTCACTATGCATGACGAATTCCGGATAGGCGCCGCCTCCCAGTTCATGCATATCCATGCCCATTTGCTCGCCGTGGCGCGTGACCCGCTGGGGATCAACTCGATTGAGAACCCAGTTCAGGCCGTGAATCATGGGCAGCATGATTCCAACCAGCGTGGCGATGCCCACCACCTGCGCCAGCAGTTGTCCGGAGACCCTTTGCCCACCGGAGAGAAAGGAACCCGGCGCGGTCGGGATGTGAGCGTAGACGCCCGCGGCCAGCAGACCCCAGACGCCGGCTACGACGTGGACAGAAATCGCTCCTCCCGGGTCGTCAACTTTCAGGCGCACCTCCAGGACCTCCGCCGCGGCCATTACCAAGGCTCCGGCAACCACTCCCACCACCATGGCAACTATGGGAGTTACAAAGCAGCAGATGGCGCTGCTAGCCACCAATCCTCCAACCCATCCGTTGGCGCACAATGAGGCGTCCGGTTTGCCGAAGCGCACACGGGTGACCAGCACCGCGACCAGGTATGAGGTCGAAGCCGAGAGCATCGTGTTGACGGCAATCAGCGCGATCGATGGGATGGCCGCTCCCGCAAATAAAATTGCTCCTGCGGCGTTTAATCCGATCCAGCCGGGTACGATCAGCACGCAGCCAAACAAGACGTACACCATGTTGTGTCCGGGGATAGCAGCCGGAGGCCTGTCGGCGCGATATTTTCCACGGCGGGGTCCGAGCGTCCAGGCCAGCGATAGTGCAAACAGACCCCCCAAGACCTGTGCGGTCCCCGCTCCTCCCGGGTCCAGAAAGCCGTTGCCCAAACCGAAGTTGCGTCCTAGCTGCGCGAGCCATCCGCCTCCCCAGACCCAGTGTGCGAAGAGCGGGTAGGTCCAACCGGCAAAGAGCGCCGTAGAAATGCAGATGGATCGCAACTTCCAGCGATCGGCGCCGGTGCTGACAGGAATGAGAGCTGCGATGCTCACCAATAAAAGCTGCAAGAATACGGCCAGCGCGGCGCGAGAAGGACTCGAAGTCAGTCCGCGAAGGAAAAAGGGCTCCTTCGCGATCCAGTCCCACGGCTTGCCGCCCAGTGAAAACATGCTCGCCGGCAGACCCGTGAAGCCTTCCCAGGAAAAGCCGCAGAGGCAGTAGGTGGCTGCGGCGATTGCCATCGCAGTCAGTGACGAGAGCATGGCGTAAGCCGCGCCGCGAGCTCGCCCGAAGCCGGTGTTGATGAGCACCAGCCCGGCAAGGACCAGCGGGACCAAGGCAATCAGCAGCGCGCAGATAGGCGCCGTCAGAGAAACGGGATCGGGCGCCGGCGTCATTCTGCCGCATCTTTCGTGTCCCGGCCGCCGAGGAATGCGAGCGCCAACCCTGCCGCCTCAATGCAAACGCCTGCCAGCGCAAATGTCCACCGCAATGCCGCCTGTGGAAACAGGAGCATCGAGGAGATTACGATAATCCAACCTGCGGGAAGCAGAAGCAATCCCATCAATCGCATTTCTGAATCTTTATCTCCTCTCGAATAAGCCGGCCGCCGAAGCTGGATCTTCCATTCGGAACTGGCTGCAATCGTGATAGTTCCGGCAAAAGTCAGGTGGACCCGCGGTAAGCTCCGTTCTCGTCCGCGGGTAGCCCTGTCCCCGGCGGTTGTGACCTTGCACGCTAAGGTATCTCTGGAGTCTCCCGGGCCACCTCGGCCGGCGCCTCGGCGAAACGGTACCCGACATACGCATCTGTAAGAAGATACTTAGGATTTGCCGGATCGTCTTCGATCTTCTTTCGCAGTTGGCGAACGAAGGTGCGCAGGTAATCGACCTCTTGGCGGTATTCCGGTCCCCACACCTGGGTAAGGACTTTGCCATAAGTAACCGCGCGCCCGGCATGAAGCATTAGATAATGCAGGATGTCGTACTCTTTGCGCGTTAAATGAATAGGCTGCTCGCGCTTGCTGACCAATCGCTTGACCGGAAGTACCTGGATTTCGCCGATGACGATCGGCGCGTCCTCCGGGCGTTCCGGCGTTTGCGCACGGCGAATCGCGGAGCGGATGCGGGCCACGCACTCACGCATACTGAACGGCTTGGTGATATAGTCATCGGCTCCCGCCTCCAAAGCCTCTACCTTATCCTCTTCCGCGTCCTGCACCGTGAGCATCAGGATGGGCAAGCGGGGTGCGAGAGCACGCAGCCGTGACAGGGTTTGCATGCCGCCCAGTCCTGGCATCTTCACGTCCAGCAGTACGGCGTTGAAGTTTTCACTTCGGATGAGGTGCAGAGCTTCTTCCCCACGCGACGCCTCCACCGTCTGAAATCCAAGTTCGTTCAGGGTTGTGCTGAGGGCGCGGCGGATCGCCGGCTCGTCGTCGACCAGAAGAATTCTCAAAGGAGAGGGATTCATATGCGCGAGTCCTCGTCATCCCGGAGGGGGACAAGCGGCCTGGCCGGTAGCGACGCAAAGAAGGTCGTGCCATGGCGCTCATCGCTGTTCACCCAGACAGAGCCTCCTTGCATCTGCACGGCATGTTTGGCTACGGAAAGGCCCAACCCCGTCCCGGGCGTCTTGTTGCTGGGCGCCGAGGAACGAAAATAGCGGTCGAAGACCCGCTCGTGATCGTCAACCGGAATGGCTGGCCCCAGGTTATGCACGGAAAATACAATCTCACCTGGCTGCTCCGCCGCTGCGACGGTGACCGTCGTTCCCGCCGTGGCATACTTGCCGGCATTTTCCAGATACTGAGTGAGCATCGCGGCCACTAATCCGCGGTCGCACACCAGCGACAGATCGTCACGGGCCACGTTGATCTGGACGGAGAGACCCGCCAGTTGATCGCCGAGGTCGGCCACCGCATCCTCGATCAGCGGCAGGACGGCGACGAGACTGCAATCAAGTGCGAGTTCCTGAGCCTCCAGTCGCGCGGTCTTCAGCAGCCGGTTTGTCAATTGGTTGAGCAGTCCCGATTGCTCGTCAATAAGCGCCACTAATCCCGACTGTGCCGGCGTCAGGTTGCCCATCTCATTGAGGCCCGTGCTGGCCACCCGAATCGCGGTCAGGGGCGTCTTGTACGCATGCGCCAGACTGTCCAGCACCGTGGTGCGGAGCTGCTCGGTCTGCCGCGCGCGTTCTGTGCGGCTCTCGTTGGCAAATGCGTGATAGCGGTCGAAGCTGATGGCCACCAGGGAAGCGATCGCATCGGCGACCAGAGCTCCTGGCTCGCCCCGCAGCACCATCGCTCCAATCGGCAGGCTTCCCATCCGCAAGACCCTCCGCACCAGTCCCGTCTTCGCGTCCTCGTGGACAGTCTCAAAAAGATAGGTGTTTTGCACCAGATTCTCGATTCCTTCAAACCATTCGCCGGCCCGATAGACATCCTGTAAGTCGGCATCCAGGATAGCGACTGCCTCCAGCCCAAAGATGGACTTGACCACGAGAGCCAACTGCGGCCCTGGTTTGAGGTGCGCATCGAGACGCGCGATGCTCTGGATGAAGGCGAAAAGCCGCTCTGCATTTCCGCTTCCCGTCTCTCCCTCGCGCTCAGCCCCCGTGGAAACCCGCGAACGTCTTCCGGCAAAGATCGCTGCAGGCGACAGCGCCAGAAGGCTGCAGGCCCCCAGACCATGGCTCCATAGGCCGCCCGCATGCCTCGCGGCGGAGTACACCGCGACGAAGAGGTGAAGCGCCAATCCTGTATGCAGAAACACAGCCGCCATTGGGCCACCTGCCTGGACCGCATCGCATCGAGGGCAAACCCTTCGCCCGGGAGGTTGCGCAACGGTACGGCTACAAAATAAAAGGTGCTGACCACATTTTCTGCCAACTTGGCGCAGGAAGCGCGGTATTTCCAGCTCTTTTTTTCACAAGAAAATCGACTCCGGCCGAGAATTTTCCATTTCTTTATGGATTCCTTATAACTCCTCTGCTTTCCTGACGCTGGTCCCAGCCGTGTCCTTAGGCGCGCCTGGAGAAATCCGGCTATTGAAAAGCTGAGCCTTTCAACAGCCGGCTCATTGAACGCCACATATTTTTCAAAAGGAAATCCATGCGACGAATTTCGTGCAAGCTGATGCCCCTTTTTGTTCTCCTGGGGCTTCCCGGACATTTGGCCTTTGGGCAAACCGGCGCGGCGCCGGCCATCTCCTCCGCAGACAATGCATGGATGCTCGTCAGTGCCGCCTTGGTGCTGATGATGACAGGGCCCGGTCTCGCTCTCTTCTATAGCGGCTTGGTGCGTAAGAAGAACGTCCTGGGAACGATGATGCAGAGCTTCGCGATGATGGCGGTCATCTCGATCCTCTGGGCGCTGGTTACCTACAGTCTGGCCTTCGATTCTGGGTTTAGCTTTATCGGCGGGCTCCACCATGTCTTTCTGCGCGGAGTCGGCCTCGGCCCTGACCCGGCCTACGGCGGCACGATTCCGGTGCAGACATTCATGATCTATCAGTTGATGTTCGCCATCATCACTCCGGCCCTGATTGCCGGCGCCTTCGCCGAACGGATGAAATTCAGCGCCATGCTGGTCTTCATGGTCCTGTGGTCGATCTTCGTGTATTCGCCCATGGCGCACATGGTTTGGGGCAAGGGCGGCCTGCTCAATGCCTCGCTGGGCGGCCGATTCCCGACGCTGGACTTCGCCGGCGGCACTGTCGTGCACATCACCTCCGGCGTCTCCGCCCTGGTATGTGCGCTCTATCTCGGCAAGCGAGTCGGATACCCGAAAGAGCAGATGGCCCCGCACTCCATGGTGCTTAGCTTCATCGGGGCATGCTTGTTATGGGTAGGCTGGTTCGGATTCAATGCCGGCAGCGCCCTTTCCGCTGGTACGTTGGCGACCAGCGCTTTTGTCAACACCCATTTCGCCGCGGCTGCAGCCGCGATTGCCTGGGCCGCCTCCGAATGGCTTCGTAATGGAAAACCGAGCGCGCTCGGCGCGATCTCCGGAGCGGTTGCCGGCTTGGTCGCAATTACCCCGGCGGCCGGTTTTGTGCAACCGATGTGGGCCATCGTAATTGGACTGATTGCCGGAGGATTCTGCTATTTCATGGTGGTGAAGGTCAAGACATGGTTCGGATATGACGATGCCCTCGATGCCTTCGGCGTGCACGGCGCGGGCGGCACTATCGGCGCGATGTTGACCGGCTTATTCGCCTCCAGCGCGATCAATCCCATCTTTAAAGACGCCAAAGGACATGTGCTCGCCTCCGGCGCGCTGGAAGGCCGCTGGGGCCAATTGCTGAATCAGTTGGTCGGAGTAGCGATCGCTTGGGCTATCTCGATTGTCGGAACTTATCTCATTCTTCGCTTTGTCGATGCCATCATCGGCGTTCGCATCTCCCCGGAAGCCGAAGAGGAAGGCCTGGACTTATCGCAACATGGCGAGGAGGGCTACGACCTGGCTTCCTAATACTTCCGCGGTTGAATGCTTTTCGCTCGTGCGCAACTCGATTCAACATGGAGGATCTTTAGAATGCAAAAAATTGAAGCCGTGATTCAGCCGTCCAAGCTGGACGCGATCAAGGATGCTTTAATGGAGGCGGGCATCGGCGGGATGACGATCTTGGAGGCCCGAGGCCACGGACGGCAAAAAGGCCATACCGAGTTCTACCGGGGACGCGAGTACACAGTCGACTTGTTGCCCAAAATTAAGCTGGAAGTCGTCGTTCCCGATGAATTGGCGGAGACCGCAATCCGGATTATCACCTCTACGGCCAGAACCGGAAAGATCGGGGATGGAAAAATCTTTGTCTCCAAGATAGAAGAAGCCATCCGGATTCGGAACGATGACCGTGGAGCGGGTGCTCTGTAGAGCAGAATGAGTACTACTGCCGTTTTTGTTGTAGCCGGGCCCTCCGTACCCCCCCGGAAAATTCGTTAATCTATAGTCATGGCATCTGAGGGCCGGGGCATTCCGAGATGGCTGTTGAATTGGGCGCCGGCGGCGCTCGCCATAGCCATGATCGCCGGTGAGTCTACGGCCACCATGTCCGCCTCCGATACCAGCCGCTGGTTGCTGCCCATTTGGGTGTACCTCTTTGGCCCGATTACCGCTGCACACTGGGCTGTCGTTCATTTCTTCCTGCGCAAGTCTGGCCATTTCATAGGGTACGGTCTGGTCAGTCTGGCCTGCTTCCATGGTTGGAGGTCGTCTCTCGCCGATAGCGATCCGCGGCGGCTGTGGCGCCGCGCTGCAGCGTGGGCGCTGGTGTGTACACTGATCGTCGCCGCCGCTGACGAATACCATCAGAGCTTCCTTCCCAGCCGCGGCGCCGCCATTCACGATGTCGTGCTTGATCTGTGCGGCGGCATCGCCGCACAGCTTCTGCTGCGGACGCTGGCGCCCCGGCTCTTCCGCCATTCCAGTCTATGGGCGGTTCTGTAAGCAGCTTTTTGGTGCGGCGGCGCCGCAACTGCATCTGTCGTTGGTAAATCGTCTCGAAGAGCTTTTGATCCACAACGTGTTTGCCCAGCACCCGCGTCGTTGCGTTGAGCGCCTGCTTGTATTCAGCCAAGCTGGTTGTATTGGAGCCACGGTCGATGACCTCATGCCACGTGCCATCCGCATTCTGCAACGCGACGGTGAAGCGATATGCGGCGGGGCGTGCGAAGACGAGGCGCAGGGAGCTGACGCGACAGCGGCTTTCGAAGTCAACCTGCCACCAGGCATCGCCTTTCGCGTCCTCTGCGGCACCAAACTTGCAGCGCGCCCTTGCAGCGCGGATGGAACAAGGAGCGCAGGAGTGGACTTCAAAAGACGCCGCCGCGACCATTCTCCCGGCTGATTACTCTTAGGCATGTGTCAATATCCTCGCAAAACAGGAGAATCCACGAAAGAAGCGGTAGGCTTCCGCTCTACGGTTTCCGCCCTCGTTTCCCCATGGGCGCCGAGATAGCCCGTCCGTATCACCCGGCCACGCAATGATTGCTGCTCATGGATAAGATTGTAGTTGCAGGCGACCGGCTCCAGGCCCGCGTTTTCCCTATAACCATTCGTGCTTCTGTGTTCTAATCGACTGAATTCTCGCCCCGCGTGCAGCATAGCTCGGGGCGTATCTCGGGAAGGGGAGCCGCGCAGCCGGTCTTCATGGATAAAAAAGGGTATCTGCCACGGTCTTCGACGCAGAATCTTCTTTTGCTTTGCGGCTTCTCCGGTATCCTTTTTATCGCCGCGTTCGTAGTTCTGGGGGAGTTAGCCCATAACTACATTCCGGTGCAAGGAACCATTAGCTCGCTGGAGTTCACTTCAGTGGGCTTCGCCCAACAGATCAACTTTATCGTCTTTGGCCTCCTGCTCATCGGCTTCGCCTTTGCCCTCCGCGCGGAATTGCCGAGCGGCCGCAGCGCCCGTCTTATTCCGCTCTTCCAGTTCATTTCCGGATTGGCGGTCTTCGGCGACGGTCTGTTTGTCCACGATCCTTTTCATCTGACCTGCGATCTCATTGCGTTCATCTCTGCGCTCATCGTCCTTCTCCTCTTTGCGTGGCGTTTCTGGCCGCAGCGCCGCTGGAGAGCCTGGGCCTACTACACCATCGCAACCGCATTGCTCATGGTGGCATTCCTCACCGCTTTCGGGCTCAATAAGCATCCCGGCCAGCCGGGCGGACTTATGGAGAAGCTGGCGACCGTCACACGGTCGCTCTGGTCCATGCTTCTGACGATTGCTTTATATCGCGGAGCTCGCCTCTAGCGAGCGCACGCCTGCTCGCCGCGGCCCGAACCGCCTCGGCGGGCGCTCGCTCCGGATGAATTCCCGGCCATCTCGGCAGCCCGCTAAACAGGACGTTTTCAAGAGTAAAATGAGGAAACCCCTTTCCGGGATGCACCTCTCGTGGTTGTCTTGCGTGTGCCAGGCGCATCTTTGCGCTGGCCTTTCCAGATGGCCGGC
>JANWJB010000117.1 GCA_025449575.1 Acidobacteriaceae bacterium | reverse complement strand
GAATGGGTGGATGGTTTTCTCTTCGTTGCAAACAGGCCGATCCTCGACCTGCTGAACACGAGACCCGTGTTGGCACAAGGGCCGGCTGAGCTTCTTCCGGATGTTCACGCCCTCGAACGGTGGTTGATTGCTTCAGAGATCGTGACTTCGGCAAAGACGAAAAGCCTGGTGCGAAGCTGGCGGCATTCGCCGGAGGCAGCATCCTTTCTTAAAGCATTGCTCTCGTTCCGGGAGCGAATGCGGGATGCGGTGCTGCGTATGGAAGCGGGGTCGGCTCCTGCGGAGGACTTCATCGCAGAGGTGAATAGGGGTCTGCTGCAGCATCCCCCGGCCACGGCGCTCCGCAAGCGGAAGGGCAGAATCGTCCGGGAACCGCGTTTCGATCCGCATCGGCCAGCGGACATGTGGGTACCCATCCTTGACGGGGCGGCGGATCTACTGAGTGAGCCACAGACGCATCGCCTGCGCCAATGCGAAACGTGCGCCGTTCACTTCTTCGATACGAGCAAGAAGGGATCACGCCGCTGGTGCAGCATGGACATCTGCGGCAATAAGCTTAAAGTTGCCGCCTACCGGCACAGAAAGCGTGTCAGCATCTCAGGTAGCTGATGCAGTTGCCAGGGAGTCGCGTCATATTCCGTAATCCGCCGTCACCCGGATACCGTATGCGCGGACTTCCCGGGCTGCTTCGGTGAGGCCGCGGCCGACAGCGATCTGACGCAGCTTACCTGTTTCCTCCGGCCACTCCTTCGCATAGGCGACTTCCATCGTTTCAGCCTTTCCGCCAGCACCGGGAATCGTAAAGGAGAGCGGCGTGCGCGGTCCTTACTGCCCAGCAGGGTAGCCCAGGTTTCCAAGGAATTATTGATTCAAATCTGTTGCGTGCGTCTCGCATTTGATACTTAGGCGCCCCACCCGATGGAGCATCCCCAGCCGGATCCGGGCCAAGTATAGTTTGAGACGTGACGACGGAGCAGGCAGCGCGACTCGGGACCGGGTCAGGAACCAGGCTACGGAAGGGGACCCTGCGGTCGGCTGGGCGATGGGTGGCTATTGCGCTTGCCATGCTCTGGCTGGGGGCGGCGCTAACGCTGGTGGTTCTGCGATGGGTCGATCCGCCGACCACGATGGTTCATGTAGAGCGGCGCGTGCAGGCATGGATCCACGGCACGCCGTACGACGCGCGCTACCATTTTGTGCCGCTCAGCCGGATTTCGCCCGATCTGCAGCATGCGGTGATCGCGGCGGAGGATGGGCGCTTCTACCAGCACCACGGCTTTGACTGGAAGCAGATCCAGATCGCGGCAAAAGAGGACAGAGAAGGGATGCGCACGCGCGGCGCGTCGACGCTGACCCAGCAACTGGTCAAGAATCTCTTCTTCGGCACGGAGCGGTCGGTGCTGCGCAAGATAGCGGAGGCGTCGCTGGTGCCGGTGGCGGAATTGGTGCTGGGCAAGAAACGGATCCTGGAGCTCTACCTGAATGTGGTCGAGTGGGGGCCCGGGGTGTATGGCGCGGAAGCGGCGTGCCGGTACTACTACCATCTTCCTGCGCAGAGGGTGGGACGGCAAGAGGCGGCGCGGCTGGCGGCGATCCTTCCTGCTCCGCGGCGGCGGCGGCCGGCACGAATGAACAACTACAGCGAAATCATTCTGGGGCGGATGCAACAGATGGGGTGGTGACCGCCGCTTTAGCGCATTTCTCCCGTTGCTGTGTCCCCACCGAGCGCCGCGAGGTGCGGCTTTTCTTGATAAAAATCCGCGTTTGTCGAAGCTGTCCCGGGATGCACCTACTGGAGAAACGCTTCCACCGGCAGACGCCGCGAGCCTGAAAGACGCGCGAATTTGAATTGGAAGCCGCGCGGCCGCCCGATGTCCACGGCCGCGCGTTTTCCCCGCATCTCGATGCCTCCGGGCGGGTTCAAGACTGTGAACTCAAGTTGACCCGCTACCCCGTTTGCCTTTCTTGCGGAAGTGCTCCCAGCCCCCAGGGGGGAGCGGTGTGCGCCGTCCGTCTTCTACGCGCAGCTCAATTCTGCAATCGGCGCTGCCCGGTATGCGGCGGCGGCCAACGCATGTGAGCATGCGCCCGATGGCGTGCACAGGCACGCCGGACAGTTTGGCGGGCACCTTAGCCTGCGGACGCGCAGTGAACAGCAACTCATAATCCTCGCCGCCATGAAGCGCTTCGTGCAGTGTTGCTCCGGGGGCAATAGGCAGAGCTTCCTGCTCGACGATGGCATAGAGATTGCTGGCCTCGCATACATGAGTGAGGTCGGTCGAGAGACCATCGCTAAGATCGATGGCCGCGGTGGCCAAACGCGACCGCATCAGCCTCGCACCCACCTTCAGCCGCGGCTCGGGATAAAGATGTGGATGCTTCTCCGCATCGCGCTTTCTGTTTACCGTGGACTTCATGGCAAGAGCGCGCAACTCCGCCGCCGCGCCGCCGAGCGCTCCGGTGACGTAGAGAATGTCTCCGGCACGCGCCCCGGCACGCCGCAGCGCTTTGCCCGCCGGGACGGAGCCCACCAAAACGACGTCGGCAGCAAAGATGCCGCGTCGCCCTCCCCGGCCGCGCGGAGCCTCCGCCGTGTCGCCGCCGGCAAGGGCCACTCCATGCGCTTGGGCCAATCGCATCCAGCCATCGAGAAAGCCGTTGAACCAGCGCCCCCCAAATTCCCGGGGAAGGGCTATCGAGAGGAACGCCGCCTCCGGACGCGCGCCCATGGACGCCAAGTCGCTCAGCCCACGCGCCAGGCAGCGATGGCCTACGCTCTCGGCCGGGTGCCAGTCGTGGCGGAAGTGGACGCCTTCCAGCGTCAGGTCGGTGGTGATCGCCAACTCGCCGCCGCGCGGTGGCCGCAGCAATGCGCAATCGTCCCCGATGGCGAGCTTGATCAGGCGTCCGGCAGCGCTCCCCTGCCGCGCCGCGCGCGCTTGAATGGCCCGGATCAACTCTCGTTCGTTGTGCAAGCTGCCGCCTTTCTGCCGCCTATCTTCTATATATCTTCGCCTGCGAGTCCATTTACCTCTTTGCCCGCGACTCCGGAGGAAAAAGTAAATAAAAATGAGCTCCCTCCTGCAACTTTTATCCGGTTGACCGTGTACTTTCTCTCTGTTACGGTCAAAAAAGTGATTGCACCTAACCGCTCCCCCGCGCAGCCCGATCTTTTGCGTGGATGAGCGCTTCGCGTGCGGGCCAAAGTACTTTTATTTTGAGAGCGTCAGGACCGGCTGCCTCGGTCAGCTAGTCAGGTGCATTGTCCCGCTCGCACAAAAATAGAAGTGCTTTCATCCTTCCAAAAAGAGAAAGCAGCTTGCGCAGACGATCTCACTACATCATTTTCGTCTCTTCAGAAGAAGACGGAACCCTGCGCAAAATTCCGATTCCTCTTCGCTATGGCTACGTTTTTGTGGCCGCTGCGATTGTCGGCCTCTTCACCATTATGGGGCTGGCGGGTTCCTATAGCCGCATGCTGCTGAAGACTGCCCGCTTCAATCAAGTGCGCGCGCAGAGCGCCAACCTACGCAAGGATTATCTGGACATGGAGCGCGTCGAGCATGAAAAAGACGTGCAGGCCGCCTCCCTGGGTTCTCTGGCTAGCGAGGTTAGCGCGCTTTATGGACTGGAACAGAGCCGCCGCGCACGAGCGGCTGCGCAGCCGGTTCTCGCCGGAGCGGCGGCCAGTTCCGATGGCATGAGCCGGCAACAGTACACCGCCTCTCTCAATCAGTTTTTGGCGTTACGCTCCTCGGCACTCTCGGGCGAAATGGCGCGGCGGCTGGACTTAACGGAAAGCTTCGCCGGCTTGGCCGGCTATGCGAATACACCGGACCTATGGCCGGTACAGGGCATAGTCACCAGTTCCTTCGGCGAGCGCCTGGACCCGTTCCGCGGCGAGGGAGCTTTCCACAGCGGCATTGATATCGCTACTCCGCTGGGCTACCCCGTCCACGCAACCGCAAGTGGCACCGTCGCCAAGGCGTCGCTGGGCACAGGCTATGGACGCGAGATTATCCTCGACCATGGCCATGGCATCGAAACCCTCTATGCGCACCTCTCGGGATATACAGTGACCGTCGGGCAGAACGTTAGCCGCGGTGACATCATCGGCTATGTCGGCTCCTCGGGCCGCAGCACTGGCCCGCATTTGCACTATGAAGTCCGCATTCGCGACACGCCTGTGAATCCCCACAAGTACTTGCGCGATACCATGACGCAATTCGCCAGCGCCGCCCATGCGAATGCCAATGCAGTTGTCAGTGGGCAATAACCGTTCGGGAACCTGCGGCCACATCACCTCGTAAAATGTTTTATGTGCCTGTAACCGGTCTCCTCTGGGAGTTCGTGGCTCTGGGGCATCATTCCCGCAGTCTTGGCGGGTCGAATGCTTTGCCTTACCAGGCTCCGCGGGTTGATGAGACCCGGTTCAAGCCTGAACGGTGCAAGGTTGGTGACGTATGACGAAGTTTCTTCTCTGGTGTCTTCTGTTGGTTTTCTGCTGGCCTCTGGCCCTGATCGCCATTGTGGCGTATCCGATCGTTTGGCTCCTTCTGCTGCCATTCCGGCTGGCGGGAATTGCCGTCCATGGCGTTTTGGAGCTTGTGGGCGCGCTGATCCTTCTTCCGGCCCGTTTGCTCCACGCGATCTAAAGGGGAACGAGGTCGGCCATCAGCGCCTGGTTCGCCTGGTCGCCTGGTTCGCTTGGTTTAGGGCGCAGCGTGGAGCATTCTCGCTGCAAGCGTGTTCGTGGAAAGCAATGACAAACCCAGCTTCTTGCCATGAAAACCCGTGCCTGGCGGTGCTTGGCGAGAAAGAGCGACCGAGGAAGAACTTTAGGCCCGCCTGGCAGGCTGCGCTCCAGCTTGTATCGCCATTGCTGCTTTTCGGCTTGTTCGTTTTGGCGGGCGCGGGAGGGACGCGGACGGCAGCGGCGCAAAGCCCCGCGGCCGCAAGCCGCAACTACACCGGTTTTGACCGCAACGGTTATCCAGGCGACGATCGCCTGGCTGCACTCCATCGCAGCTTTGCCTTTGCCGGCTACTGGCTCAACGCGCCTCCCGGAGCGCAGGAGAATAGCTGGACGGGCAAGCGCGCCCTTTTAAGGGCGCAGGGCTTCGGCTTTCTCATCCTCTTGAATGGCCGCCTCGATGCCATGCTTCTTGACGCAGCGCGCAGGGGCAAGGATGCCGCCACGCTGGGCCGCGCCGACGCGCAAGCCGCCGCCACCGCCGCCGCCAGAGAGGGTTTCCCAGCTGGAGCGATCGTCTTCCTCGATCAGGAGGAGGGTGGACGGCTGCTGCCGGAACAGGCCACCTACCTCTTTGCCTGGGTGGAGCAAATGCGCAAATCGCGGTATCGGCCCGGCGTTTATTGCTCCGGCATCGAAGTGGGCGACGGGGCGAGCCGCATCTCAACCGCGGAAGACATCTTGAACCGCGAGAGCAAGGAGCGGGAGCAGCGCCCGACCGCTTCCCCACTCGCTTTATGGATCGCAAACGACCAATGCCCGCCCTCGCCGGGCTGTTCTGTCGAGGCCCATCCGGCAGCAGCGGCTAGCGCCCGAGGCGTCCCCTCGGCATTGATCTGGCAATATGCGCAATCCCCCCGCCGGCCACAATTCACGCGGCAATGCGCTACCACCTATGCACCAGACGGCAACTGCTATGCCCCTGGAGTGGCGCACGATGCGCGGTCATTTATCGACCTGGATGTCGCCTCATCGGACGACCCGTCCCATGGAAGATAGCGCCCCCTCGGAACCGCCGGTCAACTAGGGTCTGTTAACACTATTAGGACGGCAGCGAAAGGAGCGAACTTTTTCGAGTGCGAGAAGTGAGGAGCGACGAATGCCGGGCGCATTTTAGCGACGAGGGACGAAGCACTCGGGAAAGTTCGCCCTTTC
>JANWJB010000116.1 GCA_025449575.1 Acidobacteriaceae bacterium | reverse complement strand
GTCTCATCGGCCGCCTCCGGCTTGCCGACATAATCCACTACCACGGCCGCGCCCTCGGCGGCGAATGCCTCAGCGATTCCCTGCCCAATTCCTGTCGCCGCACCTGTCACGATCGCGACCTTGCCTTTCAGCTTCATCCATGGCTCCTTTTTCGCAGCGAGGCGGGCGCTCTATCAAACGAGTAACCATTCTAGGCCCCTCCCGCCGGCAGCAGAGAGATTATGGCGGGGGTCTGCCATGTCTCTGCGCATAACCCGCCGTTTGATTCGAGCGCCCGGCGGGGTTCGGGGTTGTAAACTGAAGGCGAGGACTTATGGCGGAGATTGAGCGCAGAAAGACCCCGTCTGTCGCAGTCGGCGATCTGTATGTGGGTTCGGAATGGCCGGTTGTGGTCCAATCCATGACCAATACGGACACCGCGGACGCTGCGGCGACGATCGAGCAGGTTGCGGCGCTGGCCGCGGCGGGGTCGGAGCTGGTGCGGGTGACCGTCAATAACGATGCGGCGGCCCGGGCTCTGCCGCGCATCGTCGAAGGTTTGGAGAAGCGCGGCATCCGGGTCCCGGTGATTGGCGACTTTCACTACAACGGGCACCTTCTGCTGCGGAAGTATCCGGAATGCGCGCGGGCGCTGGCCAAGTACCGCATCAACCCGGGCAACGCGTCCATTGGAGCCCGCGGAGATGAAAACTTCCGCACCATGGTCGAGTGCGCGGTGGAGAACCAGAAGCCGGTGCGTATTGGGGTGAACTGGGGCTCGCTAGACCAGGCGCTGCTGACGCGCATGATGGACGAGAACGCCAAGCTGGCCCAGCCGCGCGAGACGCGCGACGTGATGATTGAGGCGATGATCGCCAGCGCGCTCGACTCG
Source organism: Acidobacteriaceae bacterium (assembly GCA_025449575.1). GTDB lineage: Bacteria > Acidobacteriota > Terriglobia > Terriglobales > Acidobacteriaceae > PALSA-350. Next base: position 12,495 of record JANWJB010000116.1, on the reverse strand, counting down.
GCGCGGGCCGCCGAGCGTTACGGTCTGCGCCATGATCAGATCATTCTGAGCGCCAAAGTCAGCGGCGTGCGCGACCTGATTGAAGTCTACGAACTGCTTGCCGCGCGCTGCGATTATGCCCTGCACCTCGGACTGACGGAGGCCGGCATGGGCATGAAGGGGCTGGTCGCCTCAACTGCCGGCTTGGCTCCGCTGCTGCTGAAGGGCATCGGCGATACGATCCGCGTTTCTCTCACCCCTAAGCCCAACGGCGACCGCACCGAAGAGGTGCTTGCGGCGCAGCAGATCCTGCAATCTCTGGGCCTGCGCAGCTTCACCCCGCAAGTCACCGCGTGCCCAGGATGCGGCCGCACCACCAGCAGCTTCTTCCAGGAGCTGGCGCAGCAGATCCAGGGCTATGTGCGCGACAGCATGCCAGTGTGGCGCGAGCGCTATCCGGGCGTCGAGGAGATGAAGCTGGCGGTCATGGGCTGCGTGGTCAATGGCCCCGGCGAATCCAAGCACGCCAATATCGGCATCTCTCTGCCGGGGACGTTTGAGGAGCCAAAGGCTCCGGTCTATGTCGACGGGCGCCTGATGACCACCTTGCGCGGGGATCATATCGTGAGCGAGTTCCAGAAGATCCTGGATGACTATGTCGCCACTCATTATGGTGCGGCACGAGACGAGGAGCAGCTGATCGGGAAACGATGAGCTTGGCTCGCCGCTTCCGTTCGGTATTGCAAGCGGTCTTTGAGCACGGGAGGGGAAGAAGCCGGAACGGCGCTGGATGAAGCCGGTCTCCCGCCCGGTCTCCCACCCCGGTCTCCCGCCCCGGTTACACTAATCGGGTGCGGATCGCGCTCGCTCAAATCAACACCACGGTCGGGGATTTTCAGGGCAACACGCGGAAGATCCTCGACTTTGCCCGGCAGGCTGAAGGCCGCGCCGATCTGGTGCTGTTTCCTGAGTTGGCGGTCTGCGGCTATCCTCCCGCCGATTTTCTGGAGAAACCATCGTTCATCGCGCGCGCCATGGAGGCGGTGGAGGAGATTGCGCAGGCGGCCTGCGGTCCCGGCCATCCCGCCATCGTCTGCGGCACGGTTACGGCGGCGCCAGTGGAGTCGGGCAGGCGCGCGGCCAACTCGGCCGCGCTCTTAGCGGGCGGAAAGGTGCGTTTCATCCAGTCCAAGCGGCTGCTGCCCTTCTATGACGTGTTTGACGAGCAGCGCTACTTCGCCGCCGCGGCAAGCCAGCAACTCTTCGACCTGGGCGGGCAGCGGCTGGCGGTGACCATCTGCGAGGACGCCTGGAATGACAAAAACTTTTGGCCCAACCGGCTCTATCCCGTGGACCCCATTGAAGAGCTGATGCGGGAGGGCGGCTCGCTGGTTCTGAACCTCTCCGCCTCGCCTTATCATCGCGGAAAGCGGGAGCTGCGGTGCCGCATGATCGCGGCACTGGCGCAGCAATACCGGGTTCCTGTGGCGATGGTGAATCAGGTGGGCGGCAACGACAGCCTGGTTTTTGACGGCAGCAGCGTCGCGGTGGGCGCGGACGGCTCGGTGGTGGCGCAGGCCCGCTCGTTTGAAGAGGACCTGATTTTCTTCGATACGGCGGAGGCGGCCGATCGTCCCTCCGCCAGCCGGAGCCGGACCGGCTGCGGTCCGGCGGAGTGTGAAGACGGAGCTGTCTACAACGCGCTGGTTTTGGGCACGCGCGACTACGTTCGCAAATGCGGATTTCAACGCGCGATCGTCGCGCTCAGCGGGGGGGTGGACTCGGCTCTGGTGGCCGCCATTGCCGTCGAGGCTCTGGGAGCGGAGAACGTGATTGCAATCGGCATGCCCAGTTCCTACTCCTCCTCCGGCTCGGTGGAAGACGCGCGGCAGCTGGCTGCCAACCTGGGTATCGCCTTCGAGCTGATCCCGATTCGTACCATGGTCGATGCCTACGATGCGGCTCTGGCGCCGCTGTTTGCCGGCCGCGCGCCGGGCATCGCCGAAGAAAACATTCAGTCGCGCATTCGCGGCGCGCTGGTGATGGCGGTTTCCAACAAATTCAATGCTCTGGTGCTGACCACCGGCAACAAATCGGAGATGGCGGTCGGCTACTGCACTCTTTATGGGGACATGGTGGGCGCACTGGCGGTGATCGGCGACGTGCTCAAGACGGAGGTCTACCGGCTCTGCGGTTATGTCAATCGGAACCGTCCGGTGATTCCGCAAGCCATCCTAGACAAGGCTCCCTCGGCCGAACTGCGTCCCGGCCAGAAGGATACCGACTCGCTTCCACCGTATGAAATCCTCGATCCGATCGTGGAGGATTATGTGGAGCGCTACCGCAGCCCGGAGGAGATTGCCGCCTTGTACCATTACGACCCGGCCATGGTTGGCGATGTCGTCAAGCTGATAGAGCGAAGCGAGTACAAGCGGCAGCAGGCTGCACTGGTGCTCAAGGTTACGGCAAAGTCCTTTGGCATCGGCCGCCGCTTTCCAATTGCAGTCAAGGTTCAGGTATAACAGCGTAATAGCCGTGGACGAGAACTCAGCGGTTTTAGGGAGATCTTTCAATGGATTTTCGCACTGGCAGGCGTTGCTTGTTGTTGGGCTTCACATTGGCAGCCCTGACTCCGCTCGCATTCTCTCAAGCAGCGCCCGGATCGACTCCTTCGGCCCCCGCACCCTCCGCCACTGCGCCGTCGGCGCCGGCGCCATCGGCTGCCGCGAACCCCAATGCCAATCCTTTTCCACCCACCGTTCCCGCCGACTTCACGGGGGCTACCCCCACCAAGCAGGAGGTGGACGCCTTTTTGCACGCTTCCTGGGGTTATGACACCAATCGCATCTGGCAGGTTCAGGCCATCCTTAAGACGCCTGTCGACGGCGTGAGTAAGATCGTCGTCCTGGTTGCCGACAAGGGCAAGCCCAAGGAGCAAGTCAATTCCCTGGTCTTCTTCTCGCTCCCGGATGGCAAGCATATCGTTGCCGGAGACGTTCTCCCATTCGGCTCGAAGCCCTTCGAGCAGAACCGCAAACGCCTGCGCCAAGCCGGTGGACCTTCTCAAGGAGCCGCCTCGACGGATTTAAATTTTGTGGAGTTTGCGGACTTTGAATGCCCGCATTGCGCAGAGGCGCAGGGCACCATCACCAAGTTGCTGGCGGATTATCCCGATGCCCATTTCGTCTTCGAGAACTTCCCCCTGGTGCAGGTCCACAGCGAGGCATTTAAGGCGGCGGCCTATGGCGTTTGTGTCGCCAAAGAATCCGGCAACCCGGCATTTTTCAAGTTTGCCGACGCTGTTTTTGAGGCACAGAGCGGCCTCACGCCGCAAGCCTCTGACGGGACGCTGAAAGCCGCCGTGACGAAAGCTGGGGGCGATGCAGCGAAGGTGGCGGCTTGCTCGTCCACGCCGCAAACCAGGGATGCTGTCAACGCGCAACTCCAGTTGGGCCAAGCGGTTGGTGTGGATGCCACCCCGACGCTGTTTGTGAACGGCCGAGGGCTGCCTGTTGGCGCGGTGCCATACGAAACGCTGCGCAACATTGTCGATTTTCAGGCAAAAGAGGATGGAATCTCGGTGCCGCATCGCGCCGCGGCAGCCCCTCCGCCATCCATGAAATAAGGATTCCAGAACCGGCTTGGGTTTCCCTGTCAGCCAGTGGCGGCCTCCCCGGAGGATCGAAGCAGGAGCCCTCTGGGCGCTCAAGCCGCTAAAATAAAGTGGAAGAAACCATTGAGCGCCCTACAAGCCATGTAGGGTCTACGGTGACATTGAAAGCGCTTTCAGAGTTTCGGGTGAAAACGGAAATGATGGAGGTGTCACCTTAAACCATTTACTCTCAAGGGAGAGCCTCCCTTCCATTCATCATTTCCCGATGCTGTAGGCCCCACGAAGGAATTCAAGCGAAAGACATCCTCATGGCCAAATTGTCAGCAGTCGAGTCAGAGCAGAGCGTGCCTCAGTTCGTATCCCGCCAGATCCCGCTCTACTATCAGTTGCAGACCATTCTGCTGGAGAAGATTACCTCTGGCGCTTGGGGACCGGGTCACCGCCTTCCCTCCGAGGCGGAACTGGGCGAATCCTACGGCGTAAGCCGCATCACGGTCCGTCAAGCACTGGCCGCGCTAGAAGCGGAAGGAAGGCTGCGCCGGGAACCTGGCCGGGGAACCTTCGTCATCGGTTTACCCAGTGGGGGGCCTGGCCTGGAGGGGTCGCTCGAGGACTTCACCTCTTTCCTCAAGAGCACCACGAACAGGGTCACCTCCGTAGGCCGTGTGCAGGCCGGCGTAGAGGAAGCCGGCCGGCTGCGACTTCCCGTGGGGTCTCCGCTCACCCGCTGCTGCTGCTTGCGCTCTCATCGGGATGAAGCCTGTGGCGTCATGGTTCATGAACTGCCTTACGAACTTGGCCGGCACTTCAGCAAGGCGAATTGGAGGGAGCCCATGGCCCAGGTGCTGCACAACAAACTGGGAATCCGCATGGTGAACACCAGGCATAGCGTTCGGGCTTCACTCTCCGGCGTGAATGTAGCGCGGCTGCTGGACACCCGTATCGGAGCGCCGCTTCTTACCGTGGAACGGATCATCTCCGATGAGAGGGACATGCCGCTGGTCCGCTCGGTGACACATTGCCGCAGCGACATCTTTTTCCTGGTCTCCGACCGGCATGACGAGGAGTCTTGCTCGCAGACGCGCCCGGCCAAGAATCACCGCAACGGCACCAACGGGAAATCGAGATAGCGATCCTGATCGCCCGAGGCGATATGCCCTGAGCGGCGCCGGCCGGCGCACTGTTTGGCTGGAAAGGCCGCTGAGCCGTTCGGCCGCCGCTCCTCTGGTAGCACGGGAATGGGAAAGTTCGCTTTCCGCAACTCAAATTTAGGTTTTATACCACTAATTTTTTTCGCTTCGGAGAAGTTGCTCCGCCGCCCGCGCCCCGCATCGTACATAGCAGAGGTTCGATTCGTGTCGTTCTGCGTGTTTTGCCGTAGCAAGATCGCCAACGGAATGGTATCGGCCCGGGTTAACGCCCTGAAGCGCCGGCCCTTCTAGCGAGCGGAAGATTCGTTCAAACAACAGGATCGCAGTGCGCTCCCTAAGCGAATCGGGCCGGAGGCCATTATGGCGGCAGTAGACCCGGTCATCAGACCACTCCAGCATTCTCCCGAAGAATATGCAGCAATGATTGAGACGAATAGCCCGCGGCTGCTCGAGGTGCGGACGGGGACGGGAGCCATTTATGTATGTCCATCGGGCTGGGAGCGCATGCGTCTGGAATGGGTATTCCGCCATTTTCACGTGCTGCCTCCGGAGCTATTGAGCCGAGGCGACCGGCTCATAATTGAAAGGCTTACGCACTCGGCCGCCGTAGCGACGGGGGAGCCGGTCGCGCGCAGCGCGGTCTTTGGGATCGTCGAACGAGCATTTCCGAAATCTGGAAAGGGGTCTATCCCGGTAGGAGCGGCGAGATTGCCGGAGAGCGCGTCGGCCCGCTCCCCTGGCCGGCAGCAGGCGAGAGAGGGCATCATCGCCGTGAGAGAACTGGCGAACTGGATGATCCATCGTCCAGCAAGGCGGCGGGCGGAGCAATGGAAGGGGCTTGCAATGCTGGGCGCCGCCTGTCTAACCATCATCCTGGTCAAAAACCATGACAGGCATCCAGTCCAAGTCCGGCACTCCGCATCGCGGAGCATGACGGCACCAACGGCGCAACCCTCGCTTGTCGCGGCGGGATCGGCTTCTGTCCACGACATTGTTGATCGCGGGGACGCAGGGGCATCCAGGGAGCATGCGGCGCTTCCACCGGCCGCTCCCGCAACGCGCCAGGCGGAGCCGGCGGGTCCGGTCGCGACCGGGTCCGGGCGCTCTCTCTTGCCGAGCGCGAAGAACGGGGACAGCGGAGCCGCAAGAGAAACAGGGGGGAGCGCGCAGCAATCTCAGCCGTCCATCCCCTTTGCATCTCAAGCCGCGATTATGGCCCTACCGCCCATTTCCGCCATGCCGCCCACGCCAAGCGTTTTGGCCGCTCGGCCGTTTCTCGCGGAACCACCCGCGAATCAGTTGAAACTGACGCGCTCGGGGGCGTCAGCGCTGCCGCCGGCGCCTGAGCTGATCCTTTCCTCCAGCACCGGCGCGCCTTCTGGCGCGGCCTCCGGGCTGCAGCCAGCGAAGGCGATCGCCTCACCGGAGGTTCCACTAGAAGATGGCGCCTCAGCGGCTCTGGCCTCGGTCTCTGCGCCGCAGCCGGCTACAGTGCGGCCGTTCGTCTCCGAGCTTCCCCAGAGCGGCGTTGCCGCGCCTGCGCTTTCCCAACCGAATTTTGTGGGCACTGTGAAGTTGCACTTGATCATTGGGACGGACGGATCGGTGAAAGACGTCCACGTGCTGAGCGGCGACGCCAGGGCGGCAAAGTCGGCGGTTGCAGCGGTGAAAACATGGCGCTATTCACCGCATGAGGTGGACGGCCACGCCGTTGAAGCGCAAACCATGGTCGGGATCAGCTTTTTCGGCCGCGATGCCGTCTCCGCTCGGCCGCTCCGATAGACGTCGCCAGGCCGCTCGCAGCGGGGACCCGGTTTCCTCGCCGAAATTCCTACTATTCTCCGAGCATGAGGCGGCGTATGGAGGTCGCCTTTCCGGTCAGGCCGTCGCACTCAATGAGGGAGGCGCACATACGCGGATCCCCCTTTGCAGCCTCGAACTTTCCTGGGAGCCCGGTGAGAAAGCGGGCGAGCACAAGCTCTTTTTGCACGCCAATCACGCTGTCGAATGGACCGCTCATTCCCACATCGGTCTGATAGGCTGTCCCATTTGGCAACACACGCTCATCGGCGGTGGGAACGTGGGTGTGCGTGCCGATTACTCCAGTAACCCTTCCATCTAGGTACCATCCGAGGGCAATCTTCTCCGATGTCGCCTCGGCATGAAAATCCACCAGAATGACTTTGGCCTGGATTTTTTCCAGCAGCGTATCGGCGGCCCGGAAGGGATCTTCCAAGCTCCCCATGAAGACGCGGCCCTGCAGGTTGATGACCGCATAGCTCTGGCTGTTGCCCAGTTTCCCCTCATAAAACCCATAGCCGGGAGCGCTGCCGGGGTAATTGGCGGGACGCAGCAGCCGGCGCGGTTGCTCATCTCCGTCGGCGCGCGCGGATTGCAAATAGTCGGCAATCTCTTTTTTATCCCAGACATGATTGCCGGTGGTGAGCACATGGGCGCCGAGCGAGAAAATCTCCTCGGCGATACCGGGCGTCACACCAAAGCCTCCAGCGGCGTTTTCTACGTTGATCACCACGAGATCGACATGATTTTCTTCAATCACATGCCGGAGGTGCTCCCGGACGATATGCCGCCCGGCCTGCCCAAAAACGTCACCCACAAACAGTATCTGCACAAAATTCCTCGACGGAAGGTAAAAACATGATCGAAAACTGATGCTAGAGCATTTTGGGCCAGCGCGCAGGCGAAGGCCGAACGGGCCATTCACTCAAAAGGCGGCTGCCTGGATAGAATCTCACCCGTCCAAAGTAAAAGGAAAATGCTCTAACACGAGTACAAACCGACTGGAGGAGCGCATGACTATCTCGGCTTGATCGAGATTTAGACAATCCATGTCTCACGCCACAGAGCCTGTATTGTTCGGACCAGAGCCAGGAAACAATCCATCGATGGTTACCGGAACGTAAGTCTGCAACTTTAGAAGTGACCAACGTTCTCACCGTGGTTCACTTGCAACCGTCCCAGCGTGTGTTAGGGTTCCCGACATGGCTGTTAACTGTAGGTTTGCCACCGGCGTGCACGTGCTGGTCCTGCTGGCCGCAGAGCCGGATGTGCTGCGAACTTCGACGGAGATCGCCGAGAAATTGGATACCAATCCGGTGGTCGTTCGCCGCGTGCTTGCTTCCCTTCAGCAAGCGAGACTCATTGAAAGTCAAAAGGGGCCGACCGGAGGATCGCGTCTGCTGAAGCCCCCCAAGGCTATAACACTGGCGGAGGTGTATGAAGCGGTAGAAACAGGGCCGCTCTTTCATACTCCGCATGTACGAGCTGCCGGGCCGGCGCGAGTCAACGCCGCGCTGGAGCGAGTATTTGACGGCTCCATGGCGGCGCTTCGCGATGAGCTTGGGGGCATTACATTGGCCCAGATCCTCAAGCGGACTCAGAAGCCCTCGCGGAAGTAGTCTGCGGCCGAGGGGAGTCTTTTTCGCTCCTCTCGATCGTCAGGCTGCCGGTTCTCTTTTCTCCAGGTTCCCAAACAGTAACGGTGACCGCCGGCGATGGGGGGCGGCTACCGGGAAGCACCATCGCTCCCTGAAGCATCTCCGCGGCTAGACAAGTCGCCCTGGGCGGCGGCCGAACTCTGGGCCGGCCGCAGCAAGGGAAAGAGAATGACATCGCGGATTGACTTGGCTCCGGTCAGCACCATCGTGAGCCGGTCAATGCCCACTCCTTCGCCCGCGGTCGGCGGCAGCCCATACGCGAGCGCCCTTACATAGTCTTCGTCCATTTGGTGGGCTTCCTCATCCCCCCGCTCCCGCTGCGCAAGCTGGTTGAGGAATCGCCGCTGCTGCTCCTCCGGATCATTCAGCTCGCTGAAGGCGTTGCCCAATTCGAAGCCTCCGATGTAGAACTCGAAGCGCTCCACCCACTCCGGCTCATCCGGCTTTTGCTTGGAAAGCGGCGAGACGGCCAGCGGAAAGTCATAAATAATGGTCGGCTGGATGAGGTGTTCTTCGGCGACCGCTTCAAAAATTGAGGCGATGGTCTGCCCCAGAGGCTCGCCGGGTTTTGCTTCGACGTGCACTCCGGCTTCGCGCAGCCGCCGGAGCATCTCCTGAATGCCGGATTCCCCGGCAAAATCATTTGCCGCAGGCGGGGGGCCGGCATTCTCCGGCCAGAACTGAGCGATCGCTTCACGCATGGTGAATCGCCGCCACTTGGCAAGATCAATCTCCACGTCATCGAACCGTGTGATGGCGCTGCCATTGACCTCGCGCGCCACGTGCGGGATCAGCTCCTCGGTTAGATCCATAAGGTCGTGATAGTTGGCATAGGCCTGGTAGAACTCCAGCATGGTGAACTCGGGATTGTGCTGGGTGGAGATGCCCTCGTTGCGGAAGTTGCGGTTGATTTCATAAACGCGGTCCAGGCCGCCAACCACCAGGCGCTTGAGGTAGAGTTCCGGAGCGATGCGCAGGTAAAGCGGCATATCCAAGGCATTGTGATGGGTGCGAAACGGCTTGGCCGCGGCTCCGCCGGCGATAGGCTGCATCATCGGAGTCTCGACTTCCAGATAATCCCGGCGGTCGAAAAAGTTGCGCACCGCCTTGAGCACTTGCGCGCGCTTGACAAAGACCTCGCGCACCTCAGCGTTCATGAAGAGGTCGAGATAACGTTGGCGGTAGCGCAGCTCGACGTCGGCCAGTCCGTGATACTTCTCCGGTAGCGCCAACATGGCTTTGGCCAGGAATGCAATCGTTTCTACGTGGATCGTCAGCTCGCCGGTGCGGGTGCGGAAGAGATATCCGGAGACGCCGATGTGGTCGCCCAGATCCAGCAGCTTAAAGAGATCGAAAGCGGCATCGCCGACCGCATCGCGCCGGACATAGATTTGAAGCCTTCTGCCGCCCTGCTGCAATTGAGCGAAGCCGGCCTTGCCTTGGGGCCGGATGGCCATCAGCCTGCCCGCCACCTGCACCACGGTGGGGGCCGCCTCCAGGGCCTCGCCGGTGACGGAGTCAAAGCGCTGCCGAAGCTCAGGAACCGCGTGCGAGGCGGCAAAGCGGTTGGGATAGAGCGGTTGGCCAAGCGCGGCAATCTGGCTCAGCTTCTCTTTGCGCAGCGCAAATAGATTGCGCTCGAATTCAGACTCGAACACTCGGTGCCTCTTGCCTCTGCCATGGCGTCGGAAAATGGGGGTGAACACGCCAGTATACCGGGGCGCGGAAGCGGGTTGAAAAGCGCGCCTAAGCGCCAGTCGGGGCGTGGGGTGCTGCATGCGCCGCGGGTTTCGGCCGCCGCTCGCCGGACCCGGTTGGCACGGGCCCGGCTTGCCGGCCACCGCTTGGAGCATCCGGCTGGTGTATAACAACGCAGAATGAATGCTCCGGAAAAACCGGATGAAGCAGGGGAATCCCGCCGGCGCGGCGCAAGCGGCATCCTGAAGTCGGTGGTCCAGGCGGAGCGCCTGATCCAGCTCGCCTTGGTGCTCCCAGCCGCGACTCTAATCGGCTGGGCGATTGGCATGGGGCTGGATCGCTGGCTCGGCCACCACTGGATCTCAATTGCAGGACTGCTGGTGGGAGCGATCGCGGGCTTCGTGGAAGTCTTTCGCGTGGTGGCCACCCTCTCCAAAACGCCATAGAGCACTTTCACCGTGATGGCAAGCCACCGGTTGAGCGATTCGGGCACAGTGAGAATGCAATCGCCACACGAAGAGGAGGCGGAAGCAAATGACAAGAAGGGCTCTTCGATGAACTCCATCGCCGAATTCAGCGAACGCGATCTGCGCGCAATCTTTCATCGCGCACTGACAACGGTGGCGATTTGCACGCTGATCGGGCTGCCCTTCATCGCCCGGGCGTGGGGCTGGCGGTCACTGCTGCTTTATCTGCTGGGCGCGGCGATAGCCGCCAGTGGGATTATCGAATGGCGGCGTTTGAGCGCCGCAATCTTTTCCCGGATGGAGGCCGGCGATCGATCCGGCGAGCATGAAGGCACCCAGCCGCCGCGCGCCATCGGTCGCGTACTGGTCTGGTTTTTTGTGCGTCTGCTTGCCGCCGCAGTGCTGCTCTATGTTAGCCTTAGGAGTTTAGGTGGCAGTCCAATTGCACTCATATTGGGGCTAGCGCTGGCGATGCTCGCCCTGTTGATTGAGGCGCTCCGGCTGTTCCACGCATGGTCGGCATAGGTTGGTTTGCCCGTGCTTATCGCCGATCTGCCCGCATTTTCCTGTTTCGCCCTGTAGTTGAGAACGACTTTCTTTGAGACGACGGAACTGCTATGACGCAAACCGCCTTCGGCACTTTGCTGAACCGCGAATTCGGACCGCTGGCCACCCGCCTGCTGCACGCCGTTCACCTGCAGCCCTATAGCGCTCAAGCGCCCATCACGGATACTTTGGCGATGGAGATTCTGGCGCTCGGTATCCTGTTGGCCTCTTTTCTGCTGGTGCGCCTCTTCCTCAGCGTGGAGCACCCCAACCCCATTCAGCAGACAGCGGAGCTGATTCACGAGTTCGTGGCCGACCAGGCCGACTCGGTGATCGGACCTACCGCGCAGCGCTACGTGATGTTCGTCACCTCGGTGCTGCTGTTCATCCTGCTGTGCAATCTGATGGGCCTGCTGCCGTCGCTGCGCACGCCTACGTCCAAGGAGACGGTCACCCTCGGGGTGGCGACGCTGGTCTTTCTCTATTACCACTACCAGGGCATTCGCGAAAAAGGCATCTTGGGCCATGGCAAGCATTTTCTAGGACCGGTGTGGTGGATTGCCCCCATGCTGCTGCCGGTGGAGATCATCTCGCACTTCGCGCGCATCCTCTCTCTCAGCGTCCGTCTTTACGCCAACATGTTCACCGGCGAAATGGTCACTCTGGTGTTCTTCTCGTTTTTGCCTTTCGCCATTCCCAGCTTCTTTCTCGGCCTCCACGTCTTCGTCGCGCTGATTCAGGCTTACATCTTCATGCTGCTGACATTGATTTACGTGGCCGAGGCGGTGGCGCACCAGCACTAATGTTTTTCGACGAGTTTAGACTGCGCGGTTGTGGGCGCAGTTCTGAACCCCGCCGGAGTCTATGCTTCACTTCGGCGCGGCGGCCGCGAGTGTGAGGGGGCCAGCACGGTGAGCCTCAACCACCCCCTGGCGGCAATCATGGAAGCAAGGAGGAAGTATGCGTAAGCTGCAATACATCTGCATGACGCTCTCGGCGCTGTTTCTGGCGACGCCGGCGTTTGCTCAGAGCACCGCGGGCGTCAGTACCGGCGCCGGACTCACCGCCATCGCCGCCGGAGTCGGCATGGGCATTGCCGCCGGGCTTTGCGGCGTCGGCCAGGGAAGGGCCACCGCTTCGGCCACCGAAGCGCTGGCGCGCAATCCTGGAGCGCGAGCCGGCATCCTAATGATGCTCGTGCTCGGCTTGGCCTTCATCGAATCCCTCTCTCTCTACACCCTCGTCATTGTTTTCGTTTTCGTGAAGTAACACGCTCGGAGCCACCTGTGCGGAAGACGGCGGAAGCGCCGGGGAACACCCCCCCCCGGCGCTTCGCGGCGTTTCCGCGCAGACCCGGCCGCGCGGCATCTGCACGCGATCCTTTCCTGCCTTTCCTCATCGTCAACTCCGGCAACGGCGCCATCGTCAACTCCGGCAACGGCGCCATCGTCAACTTCGGCAGCGGCGCCATCGTCAACTTCGGCAGCGGCGCCCCGCTTCCTCCGGGCTGCATCTGAGGTGAAATGCTCTATTTGCAGGACCTCCGGCCCGCCATGTTCAAAAGGAAAAGCATCGAGTGCGTG
>JANWJB010000115.1 GCA_025449575.1 Acidobacteriaceae bacterium | reverse complement strand
GCTCTGTTGAAGCTCGCTCCTTCCTACGCGCCCCTCGTCGAGGGTTTGGAGCGGGCCGACTCCGTGGCCTTCGATCTCCACAAGTGGATGTATCTGCCATTTGAGATCGGCTGCCTGCTGGTGCGCGACCCTCAATCGCATGTGGACGCATTTGCCACGAGAGCCAACTATCTTCAAGAGTCGGAGCGCGGCATAACCGCCGGAGGATTCATCTTTGCCGATCGCGGAGTGGAGCTTACACGCGGCTTCAAAGCGCTCAAGCTGTGGATGTCGCTGAAGACTCACGGCGCCGACGCCTTCGGCGCGCTGATCGAGCAGAACGTAGCCCAGGCACAGCATCTGGCAGAGGGAGTCAGCAGTCACCCTGAACTGGAATTGGCCGCACCGCGGACGATGAACATCGTCTGCTTCCGCTACGTTCCCCCGGATCGCCGGCTGCCGGATACGGACCTGAACGACCTCAACCGGGAACTGGTGCTGCGCCTGCAGGAATCGGGCAAACACGTCGTCTCCGGCACCGTTCTGGGCGGCCGGTATGCGATTCGCATGGCCAACACCAACCACCGTAGCCGCATGGAAGACTTCGACGCGCTGGTGCAGGATTGCGTCGAGTTCGGCCGTGCCATTGCCGGCAGCCGGCAGACGAGCAAATGAACGGAAACCCAGCGGCGGCTCTCGCGGACAACCTCGCCCGCCTCGAGGATGAGATTCAGGCCGCCTGCCGCCGGGCGGGGCGCTCGCGCTCCGAAGTTGCGCTGATGGCGGCCACCAAGACGCACAGCGTTTCGACGATTTTGGAGGCCGCGGCGCTGGGCCTCTCTCTCTTCGGTGAGAACCGCGTGCAGGAGTTTCAGGAAAAGCATGCGGAGATGGGCCGCCTTGGCTATAAGCTCCGAGACGCCGATGCGGAGACAACTTCCCCATTTCCGGGGCGCTTCCATCTGATGGGCCATCTGCAATCGAACAAGGCGCAGCGCGCAGCGGAGATTTTCTCCGGCATCGACACGCTGGATTCCCTGCGGCTCGCTTTGCGGCTGAACGACGCCTCCAGCCGCCTTGGCCGCCGGCTGCCCGTTCTGATCGAGATCAAGCTCAGCGAGGAGGAGTCGAAGACCGGCCTTGGCCCAGAATCGCCGGCGCTGCGCGGGCTGCTGGAACGGTTGCCGGAGCTGGCCGCGCTCCAGGTGCAAGGGCTGATGACGGTTCCTCCCTATGCCGAGGACCCCTCAGCCGCGCGGCCCTATTTCCGACGGTTGCGTCTGCTGCGCGACGGCCTGGCAAGGGCGTATCCGGCGCTCGATCTGAGCCAGCTCTCGATGGGGATGTCGCACGACTTCACGGTTGCGATTGAGGAAGGCGCAACGCGGATTCGCATCGGAACCGCGCTCTTCGGCTCCCGTCCGCCAGGCCCGGCGGCGTGAGATGACTTGGGGGGACAGAGGTGTTCCACTCTTTCCGCGAAATGCTCTACCGGCTCACTGCCGGCGCCGACCAGTGTGCTTCATAGACGCGGCGAACTCCTTCGCGGAGCGGGATTTTCGCCTCCCAGCCAAGTGCACGCATGCGGCTTACGTCGAGCAGCTTCTGCGGCGTTCCATCGGGACGCGATGGGTCAAAGGCCAACTGCCCGTCAAAACCCAGCACCGCGCAGACCGTCTCGGCAAGCTCGCGGATGGTGAGGTCTTCGCCCGCGCCGATGTTGATCAGGGGCGGCCGATCGCCGGTCAAAAGCGTGGAGTAGGCGGCCTCGGGCAGATTCATGAGGAATAGGCAGGCTTCAGCGAGATCGTCGCTGAAGAGCAGCTCGCGGCGCGGCCGGCCTGTTCCCCACACTTCAAGATGCTTCTTGCCCGCCGCCTTGGCTTCTACCACTTTCCGTATCAGCGCGGGAAGCACGTGCGAGTTTTCAAGGTCGAAGTTGTCCTCCGGGCCGTACAGATTGGTGGGCATCGCGGCCAGGTAGCGCGTGCCGTATTGGCGGTTATAGGACCAGCACATCTCAATGCCCGCGATCTTGGCCACCGCATAAGGCCGGTTGGTGGGCTCCAGAGGCCCGCTCAGCAGGTATTCTTCCTTCATTGGCTGCGGGCAAAGCTTGGGATAGATGCAACTGGAGCCTAGAAAAAGCAGCCGCTCTACCCGGTGGCGATAACTGGAATGGATGAGATTGGTCTGGATCGCCAGGTTTTCGCGGATGAACTCCGCAGGGTAAGCGTTGTTGGCCTGGATGCCGCCAACCTTGGCCGCGGCCAGAAAGACGTGCTGCGGGCGTTGCTGATCGAAGAAGCGATCGACGGCCGCGGCGTCCGTCAGATCAAGTTCCGCATGGGTGCGCAGCAGGAGATTGCCATAGCCCTGCCGCTCCAAAGCGCGGCGGATCGCCGAACCCACAAGTCCCCGATGGCCGGCGATATAGATGCGCTCACTCTTTTCCACCTGCTCTCTCCCGCTCAAGACTCGTGGTGGCTGTAGGCGGTAAAGCCATGGCTGGCCACCAAAGCATCGCGTTCGGCCGCCTTCAGATCCTCGCGGACCATCTCCTCCACCAGCGTCCGGAAGTCGGTGCGCGGGCTCCAGCCCAGCTCCTCGCGTGCCCGGGTTGGGTCGCCCAGCAGCGTCTCCACTTCGGCGGGGCGAAAGTAGCGAGCGTCGACGGCGACCACGCAATTACCGTGTTGATCGTTGGCGTGCTCCTCCAGCCCCTCGCCCTTCCAATGCAATTGGATATTGAGGAATTCAGCAGCCACGGTGACGAATTCGCGCACGCTGTACTGAACTCCGGTGGCAATCACGTAGTCCCTGGGACTCTCTCGCTGCAGCATCATCCATTGCATTTCGACGTAATCGCGGGCGTGTCCCCAATCCCGTTTGGAATGGAGATTCCCCAGGTACAGAGTGGCTTGCAATCCAAGCTTGATGCGGGCCAAGGCGCGGGTGATTTTGCGGGTAACGAAGGTCTCGCC
The DNA here is from genome assembly GCA_025449575.1 of Acidobacteriaceae bacterium. Classification (GTDB taxonomy): domain Bacteria; phylum Acidobacteriota; class Terriglobia; order Terriglobales; family Acidobacteriaceae; genus PALSA-350. The sequence goes on along the minus strand of JANWJB010000115.1, from coordinate 8,045 downwards.
GCGCAGCGGCGATTCGTGGTTGAACAAGATCCCGTTGCAGGCGTACATGCCATATGCCTCGCGGTAGTTCACGGTGATCCAGTAGGCATAGAGCTTGGCCACCCCATACGGCGAGCGGGGATGGAAGGGCGTAGTCTCCGATTGCGGAATCTGTTGCACCAGGCCATACATCTCCGAGGTGGAGGCCTGGTAGAAGCGCGTCTTCTCCGCGAAGCCGAGGATGCGAATGGCCTCCAGCAACCGGAGGGTTCCCAGTGCATCGGAATTCGCCGTGTACTCCGGCTCCTCAAAAGAAACCTTGACGTGACTCTGCGCAGCCAGATTGTAGATCTCATCCGGCTGAACCTTCTGCATGATGTGCACCAGGCTGGACGAGTCCGTCATATCGCCGTAATGCAGAATGAAGCGGCGGCCTTCCTCGTGGGGATCGCTGTAAAGATGATCGATCCGGTTGGTGTTAAACAAAGAAGTGCGGCGTTTAATGCCGTGGACTTCGTAGCCCTTGTGCAGAAGGAACTCCGCCAAATAGGCGCCATCCTGCCCGGTAATGCCGGTAACCAACGCTCGTTTCAAGCAGCTGCGCTCCTCTATAGTCGCGAAAGACGGTGGAACCATTCTATACGGTCCAGCTATATGGTCCAGCGCCGGCGACGGTCGGCGCCCAGTTCCGAATATCGATTGAGATCGAGTGGCCGCCGCCCGTCGAGACTATGGCAGAGCCTGGAGACTGCAGAGCCAGAGCCTACAGGAATCGGGAACTGAAAATTTGCGGTTGTGTTCCGGCGTCTAGACTTTTTCTCCTGTTGCTGTATCCCACCAAACGCCGCGAGGTATGGCCTTCCCTGGCAAAAAGCCGCGCTTGCCGAATCTGTTCATGGATACGCCTACAGGAGAAATGCCCTAAGACTTGGCGTTGGGGAGAACGGGCTCCGCGGGGGCGCTCCCGTTGGCAGCCGCAACCTTCTTGTGCAGCTGATGGTGCAGGCAATAGAGAGCCAGCTCGAGGCGGTCTGAGACACCAAGCTTGTCATAGACCTTACGCAGGTAGTTCTTGATGACCTGCTCCGTCGTACCCAGTTGATAGGCGATCTCTTTGTTGCGCTTGCCCTGGGTGATGCAGGTGATAATCGCCAACTCCTTGGGCGAGAGCCGGGGCTGGCTGCGCGGACTGGTGAGGGCGGTCGCCTGCGAGCGGTAGGCCTCTATCACCCAGTTCACAGACTGGTTGTCGATCCAGGTTTCGCCGGCGGCGATCTTTCGAACGCATTTCACGAGCAGATCGGGTGAGATGGAGCGGGGAATGATCCCGCGAACTCCGCGGCGGTAGAGTTCCACGGTGTTGGATTCGTCGGCGAGCGCGGATTGCACGATGATCTTCAACTGCGGCGCGCGGCGGACCAGCTCGGGAATCGCATCGGTGGTTCCGGCGATCAAGCTGCCTTCCAGCAACACAATGTCGGTCGGGAAACGTTGGATCGCACCGTGCAGGCCGGCCAGCGTGTCGACTTGGGCAATCACCCGGATGTCATCTTCGAGCGCAAATACTTTGCGCATGCCGACGCGGTAGATTGCCTGGGAATCAGCCAGCACGATGCGAATTGCCGCCGTATCGGCCCCGGGGTCGGGGGCGAAGCTGTCGTCTGGCGAAAGATCGTCGAGAAACTTCGGCTTGACAGCGCCCATAGCGTTAGTGACCAAAGTAATACTTATCGATCATAGCCGCCACCTGCCAGCGGCTCTTTACAGATGCGCAGCGCACCACCCGGCCGGAGCAGTTCGCCAGAACGTCGCTGGGAGTCCCCATCGCTTCAGCCGGCATTTGAATTGTAAAGCTGACCGAGCTTCCCACATCGACTGGCTGGGCGAGTTCAAACAAAACGCCATTGGCGGAGATGTTGACGGTCATCGCATCCACCTGGCCTTCCGGAGTCGAGACCGTGATCGGAATGCACAGGGGGAAGCGGACAGCGGCCCGAAGTTCAACCGGCGATGCAACGGGAGTGGTAACCCCGGGATCCATCTTCAAATAATAACCAGAGTTCCAACAAAGCGGAATCCCCCAAAAGGCGTGGAGAACTAAATATGGGTACCGAGGTCATAATAGTGCCTTTGATTGCTACTCGTGGGAGGGGAAGGAGGGGTGTTGTATCCCTGTATACTGGTTCGTAATTACCTGAAAGTTGTAGCGATTCGTTACAGTCCAAGGTAACCTCTCGCTAGCGCCTCTGCGCTCCGATGAGGTCATTGATGAAAATCACTCTTATTCGTGTACTTACGGTCGCCGGCTTCCTGGCGATGACGGCTGCGGCCCATGCCAGCCCCTTGCAATATTTACTTGATGTCTGGCGTTTAGGCTGACGAATCCGGCACTCGCACCGGATCGAGCCCCACTCCACCGCCACTGTGATCTATGCTGCATCTGGAACGGTGCAGCGTGACACTGGAAGTGTTTTATTCCGTGGTGTATCTATTGGGCGCCCTAGCGGAGTTCATTCTGCTGGGCGTGCTCATAGGGCGCCGCCAATACAAGACATTTCCCGTCTTCACTATCTATGTCGCCTTCAACGTCTGCTCCGACATCCTGGTTGCCGTCCTCCGTACGGCAACCACCGGCAGGTCAGCAGACTGGATGGCTCTCTCGCTGCTGCCGCTGGAGTACCTGCTTGAGCTAGCAGTGCTGGGCGAAATCGCTTGGCGCGTTCTCGCGCCGGTGCGCTCCTCCCTGCCTTCGAAGGCGGTCAAGGCCTTTCTCCTTCTGATTTGCCTCTCCCTGATCGGAGGAGTTGTGCTGGCGGGACACGTGGATCCGCACGCCGGCGGAATCTACGAACGAATTAAATTTCCTTTGGATTTGACGGTGGGATTGTTGCGCATGCTTTTGTTCGCCGCCACCGCGGCTTTTGCGCAAGCTCTAGGCATCGGATGGAAGGATAAGGTCCTGCAATTGGCCACCGGCCTGTGCTTTTACAGCGCATTGGACCTCATCGCCAGCATCCTGCAGGGGCATTTTGGCCAGGTACAGGCTGCCGACCACATGAAAGTCGCCGCTTACCTGCTGGAACTCGCGTTTTTTGTGTGGGCCTTTACAACTAAAGGTGCAGAGAGGCGAGAATTCAGTCCCCAAATGCGCGAACTTCTGCTAACAATATCTGGACGAGCGCAAGATGCTCGCGCGGCACTTGCAAGAACACAGTTGAAATAGGGCCTCTGATGATTCTGCCTTTGCTTCAGATCTTCGCAACGGCCGTTCTGATCACGTACGCCGGTATCTGGCGTAGGCAGCAACTCAGGCGTCGAAAACAGGACTGGAATCAGATCGTGAGCCGGCTTCTGGATCACGACTGGGGCATTGAAGAGATCGCCGAAGTTTACCTGTACAAGAGCGGCATTCGCGCTACCACCGAAGACATCTGGCAACGGATCACCGGCTGCCGCGGGCTGTGGGCCATGTATAAGAACGCCCCGGTGCTGGTCGATCTGGCCGACTACGCTTCTGAACACGGCGACGGCAGAGACGAAGAACTGTTGGAGCGGCTGCGCAGCGATGCTTTCCAGATTCGCCTCTTTGTCATGATGGCTCTGGCGCAACACGCCATGTCCGCCTCTTCGGCCGGCGCCGCGGTGAATGCTCACCGCGCGGCCGCGGCCTATAGCGGGATGCTGTCCCGGCTGACCGCCTACATGCAGGAGCACTCCGGGCCTCTGTTCCCGCGCTACCTTGACGCGGTCGCCTAGTTTCCGTTCATCGCTGAGACAGACTCATTGCTGCTGCAAATCCAAGGGCCAGCGCTCATCGCATTTTCTCTTCCACCAAAAAAGATTTTCGAGGCGAAGAGAGGCCTTCGGCATGCGCGGAACCGCTTTGGAAAGCGGCCGCAGCGATTGACCTTCGTTGGGCAGTCAACTATGGTTTCGTTGTCGAGTCGGCACTTGTTCGATCCAACTCCAATCGAAGGCGGAATCGCTTGAGTTTTTTCCGTTCCATCCGGACGCAGGCTTTGATGCAGAAAAGAGACCTTGTACTTTTCCACCCGCGCAAGACCATTTTGGCGATCGCGATTTTGGGGTTCCTTCCGATTTCGTTGAGCGCAGGTTTTGCTCAGCAACCGCCACCGGGTCCCGGTTTTTTCTCGCGGCGAAGCGCGGCGCCCATCAACCCGTTTCCATTTGTCAGCCCGATCTTTGGCGACAACATGGTGCTGCAACGCAACAAGGCGGACAAGATCTGGGGCTGGTCGGAACCCGGCGATGTGGTTCGCGTGGAGATCGACGGCAAGCATGCATCCGCCAAGGCGGGAGCCGATCGCCGTTGGGAGGTGTCGATCGAGGCCCCGCCGGTGGGTGGTCCCTATACGGTCAAGATCACAGGAGGCAAACAAGCGGTCGAGTTGCACAACGTTCTGGTGGGCGATGTCTGGCTGGCCACCGGCCAGTCCAACATGGAGTTTTCCATGCGAGAAGTGCTCAATGCCCCCGAAGAGATCAAAGCCGCCAATTACCCGACGATTCGCTTTTTTACCGTGCGGCAGCACGTTGCCTACCAGCAGACGAATGTAGTGAGCGGCCAATGGCAGGCGGTCTCGCCGGAGACAACGGCCCGGCTCTCCGCCGTTGCGTACTATTTTGCCCGGCGCGTGCAGCAGAACATCCATATCCCCATCGGGCTGGTCGTAGACTGCGTGGGCGGGACCCCCGTGGAGACGTGGATGAGCGCCGCAGCGCTTCATAAGGTCAGCGGCCTGGAAGTTCCGCTTGCCGAACTGCAGACACTGATCGACGAAAAAGCCCCCGAGGACGGCTTCTACATCCAGCACTGGTATGAGAAGTACGACACTGGACTCAAAGAGAAGTGGTTCGATCCCACGTTCAACGATGCGAGCTGGAAACCCGTGGACATCATGAACGGATGGTCCGCGCTCGGCGTCGCCGATACGCCGTCGGTGGTCTGGTACCGCAAAGAGGTGACTCTGCCCGACCCGCTTCCCGCAGGACGCTCCATGCTGTTGCTGGGCGAGGTTGACCGTATGGATTCGGTATGGGTCAACGGCAGGTTTGTCGGGGGCACCTCGTGGGTCGAGAATCCTCGCCGCTATTTTCTCCGGGGTGCGCTGAAACCGGGGAAAAATGTCTTCGTGATTCGTATCCTGAGACTGGGAGCGGGTGGAGGCTTCCTCGGCAAACCCTCAGATCTGCACTTGGAGCTGGGCAATCAAACCAGCGTTCCCATGGCGGGTGAATGGAAAGCCAAGCTCAGCGTCGACGCCCGTCCTCCGCATCCCCTGCCCATTTCGTATGAGAGCTGGCCCGTCATTCCATCGGTCCTGTACAACGGCATGCTGGAGCCGATCGGTTCGCTCTCCATTACCGGCGCGGTATGGTATCAGGGCGAGTCCAATGTCAGGCGCGGGTATGAGTACCGGAAAGTTCTGCCTCTGCTGATCGCAGATTGGCGAGAGCTGTTCAAGCAGGGGAACTTCCCGTTCTATATCGTCAGCCTGCCCTTCAACGGGCAACGCAGTCCGACGCCGACAGACGATGGATGGGCCGATATACGAGAGTCCCAGGCAATCACCGCAGCGACCGTGCCGGACTCCTGTTTGGCCGTCACCGTCGATACGGGCGACGCGAATTCCGTTCATCCGAGTGAAAAGATACCGGTAGGCGATCGTCTGGCCTATTGCGCACTGGGACAACATTACGGCCGGAAAATTCCCTATTCCGGGCCGACCATGACATCCTACGACCACCTCAGTGGGGCTTTTCGCCTGCACTTCTCGCATGCCCCTGGGGGCTTGGTCCTGAAGGATCAGCCTCACGCGTTTCAGGTTGCCGGAGCAGATCAGAAATGGTATTGGGCTGACGCGCATGTGTTTGGCGATACGGTGATCGTCTCCACCAGTCTGGTGGCCAATCCCATCGCACTCCGGTACGATTGGCAGTCCAACCCGCCGGCAGTTTTGTTCAACAAGGCCGGCCTGCCGGCCAGTCCCTTCCGAACGGATGACTGGCCGCTGGTAACAGCAGGAGCCCGGCCATACTGATCAACCCGAATCGACGATGGTATGGGCTTGTAGCGGGTTTGCGCAGAAGTCCTGCATTTGTCGCTCTCAGGCGGCACCGGGCAGGTGCAAAAGCACTCCTCCGGCAAAGGAGACGAAGAATGTTACGAACAGGCAGAACGGTGCCGGCGATGGCCTGTCTGGCCGTCGCTCTGGCGCTCTCAGCGCCCACGGCGTCCGCACAAGACAGTCCATCCGCACAAAACGGCACGCAGGTGGAATTGGGACGCCTGCAGACAGGCGCAGAGGTATCCTTCACCCACTTCACTTCCCGCGAATGGGGCCTGGAGATTACGGGAGGGGCTGCACCGCGCATCGTGCAGCCCCAGCCGGCGAAGATCGAGGTAGATAGCGGGGGCGCCGGCATCAAGGAACTCGGCGCCGGCTATAGCAGAGTTCAGAAAACGCCTGCCGGCATCGATGCATTTGCCGAAATCAAATTCGGCGATGGCGTCGTCTTTCACGTTCACGACCAGTGGAGCCTCAGCGCGGCAGTGCTCTCACTCAATCGCAGTGTCGAAGTCCGCGGTCATGCGGCGGGCGGTTTTTATTCGTCTATCGCGCTTTCTTTCGGCCCTTCTGTCCGCTGGTCCGATATCAAATATATGATTCCCGGCGCAATCTACGGCGACCCTGCTCACAACGGCGCCCGCTCCCCGGGTGGAACGCTGAACTACGCAGCGCACCGCCTCGTCATGCGCGAGGACATTCTTGCGGCGCCCCTGATTGCGCTCTCCTTTCCCAACGGCGCCTCCATTGCGATGCTGGACCCCGCGCCGCGCGGGGGCACGACGGAGGAAGAGTCGAAGCTCACGGAGCCGGTCATGACCGACGCGCGCTTCCAGTTCGGCGCCATGGGATCATGGCAAGGGCGGTATGGAAACGTCGATTTCGGCTTTCGCTTTCCCGGCACGACGGAGGGCTTTGTCAATCGTTCCGCCGAGCCGCAATGGATACGCCGCTATCATCCGATCTCCAACGGTTTCACCCAGAACTACCGGATAAATTTTCGTTTCGGCCAAAATGAATCCTTCCCGGACGTAGAAAAAGATGCATGGCGATGGGCCTGGAACACGCTGAAGCCCCCCATCCTGCCTATCAATATTGGGGAGATGCGCCGGGTGTTGCTGGACCGGCTGGAGGCCAACGCCGCGACCATCGACGGACGTACCGGCATGCCTTTTGCCCTCTCCACGGTTTCCGACCAGCTTAATTGGAATTGGACGATGATCGCTCTGGGCTTCGTCGGCAAGGATCTTGCGTGCGCCAACGAATTGCTGATCGAAGGCGATCGCGACAAGAGCGCGCGGGGGCAAAAGATGCGCCAGACGGGCCTGGCGATGATTGCTACCGTGATCCACGCCCTTCCCACCGTTCCGCTGGAGGCCACTGGGTTCGATCTCGCCTCGGGACGGCCGTGGGACCACAATTACACGGCTCCCTTCCTGCGCAACGCCACCGAGAGCATGCGCGATCTCATGTACGCCTATCAGCGTGAACTCGCCCAGGGGCGCCCGCATCCGGAATGGCTCGCGTGGGTCAAGCAATATTCCGACTGGCTGGTACAGCAGCAAAGACCGGACGGCTCGTTCCCGCGCCGGTGGAAGCCGGGCAGCGACCAAGCGGCGGAGCCCTCGGGAACGGCAAGCTACAACGTCGTGCCTCTCTTCGTGGAGATGACCAAAATCACGGGAGATCAGAAATATCAACAGTCGGCAATCCGCGCGGCCGATTATGTATGGAATGCCTTTGGAGACCGCGGCCTCTTTGTTGGCGGCGCTAGCGACAATCCCAACATCACCGACAAAGAAGCGGGCATGCTCAGCCTGGCGGCATACCTGAGTCTCTATGAGGCGACAAAAGACCCCAAGTGGCTGCAGCACGCCGAAGTCGCCGGCAACTTCGCCGAAAGCTGGATCTGGATCTGGAACCTTCCCATGCCGGTGGATGCCGACAATGCGCTCCTGCATTGGAAAAAGGGCGTTC
>JANWJB010000114.1 GCA_025449575.1 Acidobacteriaceae bacterium | reverse complement strand
TGGTATAGACCTCCACCTGCACGGGAGCGGGAAGCTTCATCTTGTACTTCGCCTGGTAGGCGGCGATCGCCCGCTTGAGAACGTCCTCGAAATAGGGCCGCAGCAGGTCGGCCTCGCTCTTCTTCAGCTTGAGGATGGTCGTGCTGTCCGTGAATGTTACAAAGTCTTTGTCGCTCTCAAGCAGGCGCAGGCTGTTGACGGTGGCCGCATCCCGGTAGCCGTTGTCATAGCACATCTGGAGTTGTTTGCGAGGCTCGTCCTCCTGCCCCAGCCGCATCAGGTTGATACCCAGCTCGGAGCGCGCCGACCACAGCTCGGGATTGGCGGCGATGGCCTTGCGATAGTAGGCCACTCCATCTTCATAGCGGTAATTGAGCACCAGATGATGGGCGACGATGGCGTAGGCCTCGCCATAGGAAGGATTGACCTGGTGAATTTTGTCAAACCATGCCTCGGGCGACCGCCCGGCCAGGACTTCGATTGCCGCATGGACAGCCATGGCATCCAGCGCATCCGGAGAGAGTTGGATCGCCTCGTCGGCCTGCTTGGCAGCCTCGGCGGTATCGGAATCCTCCAGCGCCAACTGCGCCATCAGCTCATGCGCCTCCACCAGCTTGGGGTCGAGCTGGATGGCCTTGGCCGTGTACTGAACCGCCTTGCTGTCATAGCCGTCGGCGCTCACCAGCGCCATGCCGAGGTAGGCCTGCGCGTTGTTGGGATCGATCTTCAGCGCCTCCTGAAACAGCCCTTCCGCATCGGCGTTGTTGAAGCGCTGGTGCAGCAGCCGGCCCCAGCGGACGCGATCGTTCGCGTTGCCCGGCGACTGAGCTACGGCCGCGCGAAAATCGTTGTTGGCGTCCTCATACCGGCGCAGGCCCCAATCCCCTTCTGCGCGCAGGTAGGGATCGCGGCTCTGGCTGAGGGACTGGTAGCAACTGGCGGCCTCCGCCTGGCGGCCGTGCTTGGTGAGTAGCCGGCAATCGGCCGGCGTGGCCGCCGCGCACGTACCGGTGAGAATCAAGCCGGCCAGAGCGAGCGAGCAGATTTGCGCCAGAGGCTTCATTTGTCCAGCTCCTGCTGCACGCGCGCCAGATCCAGAAGAGCCTGGGTAAGCTGCTTCTTATAGTCGGCGGCGTCCATCGCCGCCTTCTGGTATTTGAGAACGTCGATCTTCTGCTCCAGCTCCTCCTTCTGGGCGATCAGCGCACGCTTGGCGGGATCATTGGCGGCGCGCAGGGTTGCGCCCATGCGGATCAAGGTAAAGTTGGCCAGCAACCCCCCTTCACCGCCCGCAGGCGATGCGGCGCGCACCGGCTGGCTCTTGCCGGTATCCTCAAATACCGCGTGCTCCGTGGCCAAGCGCTTCTGTGTCCGGTAGAAATCCGCCGTCTTGGCGTCAGCGTACTGGAAGGCTTCCAGGGCGGTAACAGCCTCGTTCTTGTCGGTGTCCGCCACGGGATCTTCCAGCGCCTCCACAAAGTAGCGCGCAAATACGGTTGCATTCTTCTCGGTACCGGATTTTGTAGCGGCAATGACCGCGCGGCCCGGCCTTTGGAGGGCCGGAATGGAGCCTCCGCTGGCGCTGGTCGTGTTGACGACAAGCTGGCGCCGGGAAGCAATGCGATCGCACAGCTCTGCCAGCTCCTTCCCCGGGATATCCGGCCCCGGCAGGTTGAACTTGTACTCCACTCCATCGAAGGAGCCGTGCCCGATCAGCACGAGCACGAAATCGTCCTCCGGCTTGGCTTGGGCAGCCACCTCGGCGAGCGCCGCGGTCAGGTGCGCGCGCGTGGCATCGGCGCCCATCAGCGTGTAAACGTGAGCGTCGCCGCCGGAGCCTCTGAAAATCCGGTCGAGGTCCTTGGCCATGCCCGTGAACCGCTGCTCGTAATCCGGCTCGCCGCCCAGCCCGGCGACGGTCACGAAATACGTTGCCGCCCGCGCCGGCAGCGCAAGCAGCGCGAGAAAGCAGCAGAGCACGGCGATCCTCGCCCTTCTCATACCACGCCCCATTTCCGGCGCAGCAGCCATTGACAGAGCAACAGACCGAGCAGCAACAGGAAGACGGCCGGCATATTCCACAGCGGCTTGGTCTCGCGCACGGTAATGCCGGCATTGGAGATGGGAATCGCCTCCGGAAGTTTGGAGAGATCCTGCGGCTGCCAGTAGCGGCCGCCTGTCTCAGAAGCAAGCGTCTCCAGCAGATTGCGGTTCTGGCCGGTGTGGAAGTTCTCCGCCACCCCATCCATCCGCTGATAGGTCAGTACGTCGCGCCCCAGCGTCTCGCTCCCGCGTTGCGCTGTGACCTCCACGAGATAGGAGCCGGGCTGCGGCGAATTCCAATCGGCGGCAAAGTTGCCGGGCGAGTTCGCAACCGGATCCAGCGCGACGGTGGCGGAGAGTCCGTTGGGTCCCAACACATGCGCCTGTACCCGGGCGTCGGGGGCGGGCTGGTACTGCGCGTCGCGCACATCGGCGGAGAAACGGATGTGGCCGTCGTCGAAGAGCATCTGGTTAGGGACGGAAAGAGCCACCGGTCCGGGTGTGTCCACCACCAGCCAGCGCAGCAATTGCCGCCAGAAGACGTTGTGCGTCGGGTCGCCCCGCGGCAAGCTCATTTGCCAGCGCCAGGTACCGGAGGTAGCGAGCACAGCGGATCGGCCCCGCCCGTAGTTTTGCGTAATCAGCAGCGGCAAGGTGCGGCCGTCGGCGCGCATCTCGGCCAGCACCACAGCGCCCGGCTTGGGCGTCCCCGCGTCCTGAAAATCCATCAGGTAAGGAAGCGTCTTCCAGCGCTGCACGTTCTTCACCGGATCGTCGTCCAGACGGGTGATCAAGCTGTCCAGGCCGGAGCGGGTGAGCTCGGCGGTGGCATGGTCACGCCGGAACGTCTCTCTTCGCGCGGGAAGAAGCACCGGAAGAGCATCCGCCACCGGCGAGCCGGCCCAACCGCCATCGGCCAGCCCAAAGCGCCCTCCCAGCATCAGCAGCCCGCCCCCGCGGCGGTCGACGAACTGGCGGATGAGATCCTGCTGCGCCGGCGTGAAGTAGCCGGCCTCCACCGAGCCGAGAATGATTCCCTGGTAAGCAAACAGATCCTGCGCGCGCGAGGGGAAGCCCTCCGCCAGCTCCTGCGGATTCTCGATTCCCTGGCGATAGATCTTGTTTTCTGTAGTGCGCAGCATGGAGGCCACTTCGATGTCCGGATCGTCCTCTTCCGCGCGCCGGATGAACTTATACTCCCACCGCGGCTCGCCCTCCACATAAAGGATGCGGCGCTTATCCGCGTCCACGTTCACCAACCGGGTGACGGCGTTGTTGGCGCGGTTGGTCTCCCCCGGCATCGCGTCGAGCGAGATGGTGAGCGTTCTCGCGGCGGCGGAGCCCGCATTGAAGAGCAGCGACTCGGTCTGCGCAACTCCGTCGGCCGCCAGCGCAATCTGGCGGGAGGCGAGCAACTGGTTGCCATCGCGGATGGTCAGCATGCTCTTGCGGCCCGCATAGCCCCGCTGATGAAACGTGACTGTGGCCGACAGGCGCGAGTTTTCCAGCGCCCGCTGAGCGATTACCGCATCGTCGATCTCAACGTCGTTCGCCACCTGTTCCAAGCCGAAGCCAACCGTGTGCACCGGGATCCGGCGATTGCGCAGAGCAGCGATAGCATCGGCACCGACCCCGCCGGTGTTGTCCGCCCCATCGCTCAACAACACAATGGCTCCCACCGGCAAATCGCCGGTGTCGGAGACCAATTGCTTCAGGCTGCCGCCAATGCGGGTCGCTCCGGCCGCAGGGTGCAGTTGGTTGAGGCTGACGATGCGGGCGGGGCGGCTGTCCAGAGCATAGAGCCGCACCTGATAGTTCTTTTTAAGCGCATCGAGGACACCTCCGGACAGCGCCTGGACCGCCTGGGCCTCTCGCGACGCGCCGCGGTCGGCAATCGCCATGCTGCGGGAGTCGTCCACCATCACCGCAATGATGTTTTGCTGCGGCTTCAGCTCGGCGATGGTGATCGCCGGCTCCCACAGCAGAACCAGCAATAAAGCGGCCAGCGCGGCTTGGAGCGCCCAGAGCACGCCGGCCCGCCAGGTCCTCAATTGAGGAACCGTCAGCGCCCTCCTCTTCCACAAGAGCGCTGCAATGCCGGCGGCGATACCCACGATCGCCAGCAGCAGCACCCATCGCGGCCAGCTTCCCAGCAGGACAAACTGCCCTTTGGCGAATACCTGGGACGGATACTTGAAGAGGAGGCGAAACATCAGTCGGAGAAGGCCACCACCCTGGGTTCGGTCGAAGCGCCGGGGGAAACCGCGCTTCCCTGAGGAGAAATGTACCGGATCAATGCGTCATTGAATAAATGACGTAGTCCAGCCCGATACGAAAAGCCATTGCCGAAAACTTTTCCGGATATTCAGGACTGTCTGACCATTCCCAAGCATCGCCCAAATGCATGTTGTGACAAATGGCGACCACGATACGGCCCTTGTCATCGCGGATCGCCCTCCACTTGGGGTCATAGCCGTCTTTTTCGTAGGTGCGGCCCGTATTCACATACTGCTCCCCCGGCACCTGAAAGCGGTTGTCCAGATCGTAGAGAACGTGAAAGATTTCGTCGCCATTCTGTAGATCTTCGACCGGCCGGTTGGGGAAAACCATGCGCATTCCGCGCATGAAGCTCTGCCAGTCGGCGGTGCCATGAAAGTCGTCCACCATCAGGAAGCCGCCCTTGAGCAGATATTCGCGCAGGCGCTTCGCCTCGGCGTCGGTGAAAGTCCAATCTTCCACTTGGACGGCATACACAAAGGGGTAGTTGAAGATGTCGTCACTGTCGAGATCCACCACCTGTTCGGTAGAACGCGCATCAATGCGCGTCAGCCGTTTGACGGCCAGCAGGAATTCACGGTCGGCTTTGGGATAATCGCGCGCCCAAGTCCACGCACCGCCAAAACCACCGAAGCCACGGTATCCGCCAAAGCCGCCGAATCCTCCGCCTCCGCCCCCGAAGCCGCGGGCGATGGGAGTGTAGCGAAGCCGAGACCAGGAGAACTCGGCCTTGTCCGTTCCGGAAAGGGACTGGGAGAGAGAGGGGCCGGGCGCGCCGCGGCGGCCAAAAAATCCGCCGCCTTGAAGCGCCAGCACATATCCTGCAATGCCGATGACAACGAGAAGCAGGAGCCCTGCACGCCATGGAAACTTCATGGCTCACCTCGATAGGCAGGAGGGTATCAGACCGCCCTCAGGCCCCGCTACGCCTCACCTAGCACGCCATCAAAAACATCGCGGCGGCGGGCGAATCGCCGCAATTAAAACAATCTTTCGGACAATCTGCTCACATCTCGCATCCGTCTTGAGACTTGAAACGTCCATCCGTCGTGCAGGAAAGCTCTAGAGAATGGGCGGGTCAGGCCGGCACAGGTATGATGCCCGGCCGCACTGCCGCAACTTTGGCGTTTACAATGTGTTTTGCCTTCTAGAGCATCTCTTTTGCTTCTGTATCTCGCAAGGTCCCGAGCGGAGCGGCTTACCTCAGGCCGCGAGGCGCGGGTTCCCTCGCCAAGGACGGGTCACTCGCGTAGCCGCTCCGGGATGCACCTGCAGGAGCGATGTTCTGGCGCATTTTCACCGTCACCGTGGAGTTACGAAATCCGCTGCAAATGTCCATTTTTTGCCACCCGAATTGGGATAGCGGCAACAGCGCTGCTGCTATTGCTATTTTTCGCCACGCCGGCAGCAGAGTGCCAGCAACCGGATCGGATCGATCTCGACCAGGCGATCGCCCTCGCCCTCCAGCATAACCACATCCTGCTGGCCGACCGCACGCTGATCCAGCAAAACCAGGCGGAAGAAATCACCGCCAATCTCCGGCCCAACCCCACCGTGAGTCTCGCTTCTCAGTACGTCCCGATCTTCAGTCCGGAAAACTTCAATCTGTCCACCCTGGACGAGAACCAGGAGTTCGATCTGGGCATCGGCTACCTCTTTGAGCGCGGACACAAGCGGCAGCGCCGCCTGCAGGCGGCCCGGGACCAGACGAACGTGACCCGCGCTCAGGTCGCCGATGCCGAGCGCAGCCTCACCTTCACCGTCGCGCAGCAGTTTGTTGCGGTATTGCTGGCCGAGTCCACGCTGCAGTTTTCGCTGGATGATCTGAAGAGCTTCCAGCAAACGGTCGATATTGCCCAGACGCAATACTCTTCTGGAGCGATCAGCGAAGGCGATCTCCTGAAGATCAAATTGCAACTGCTCCAATTCCAAACCGATGTCTCTTCCGCACGGCTGGCGCGGGTGCAATCGCTCATCGCCCTGCGGCAGACGCTCGGCTACGACGCGGTTCCCCAGACCTACGATGTAGTTGGCAACCTGTCCTATACTCCGGTGAAAGGAAATCTGGAAGACTTTGAAGCCGCGGCGCTGAAGGACCGGCCCGACTATCGCGCCGCCCAACTGGGAGTGACCGCTGCCCAGAGCCAGATTCTCCTGGCCAAGGCCAACGGCAAGCAGGATATAAGCGGCGGGTTTACCTACACGCACACGTCGAGCGAGAACAGCAACGGAATCTCGGTAAGCATTCCCTGGGCTCTTTTTGACCGCAATCAAGGCGAGATTGCCCGCACGCAATATGCGCTGACGCAAGCGCGGCAGTCGCAGGATGCGGCCGGGGACGCCGTGCTCTCCGACGTCGCCAACGCCTATTCCGCGCTGCGCAGCAGCGATCAGGTGGTGCAACTCTATAACTCCGGCTATCTGCAGCAGGCGCAGGACTCGCGCGACATCAGCCAATATGCCTACAAGCGCGGCGCGGCCAGCTTGCTGGATTTTCTCGATGCGGAGCGCAGTTACCGGGCAATCCAATTGGCCGACCGCCAGGCACTCTCCGCCTATATGACGGCCGTCGAACAGCTCAAAGAAGCAGTAGGAACGAGGAACCTCCCGTGAAGATGCCTGCAGATCTCCGGCTGTGCTGGACCGCGCCGGCGGGGGCGATCCTGCTGGCGGCGGCGCTCTCCGGTTGTAGCTCGGCCGGCCCGGCCGGGACCCCAGCCGGGACCGCCCAGAACGCCGACACTCCCCGCCTCTTTACCATCCCGCAGAGCCAAATGTCCCATGTGCAGGTGCTCACGGCGCACCCCGCTCCTCTTACGCGGAGCCTCCGGCTGACCGGATCGGTGGCATATGACAGCTTCCAGACCACGCCGGTGATTACGCAGGTCAGCGGACCCATCAGCCGGCTGGCGGTCGTTCCCGGCGAGCGTGTGCGCCGGGGCCAGCCGCTTCTCTATGTCGCCAGCCCGGACTTTTCCCAGCTCCTCAGCACTTATCTGAAGGCCAAGGATGCATACGCCTTGGCGCAAAAAACCAACACCCGCGACAAAGATCTCTATGCGCATCACGCGTTGGCGGAGCAGGCGCTGGAACAAGGCGAATCCGCCGAAGTGCAGGCGGGCGGCGACTTGGCCGCGGCCGAGGCTGCGCTGAAAGTCATGGGTATCGCCGATCCGGACTCCCTGCTCAAGAAGCGCTCTATGGAGGTCCCGGTCCGAGCGCCGATCGCGGGGCAGATCGTGGAGCAGGACGTCTCCGCCGGGCAATTGCTGCAGGCCGCCACCACACAGTGCTTCGTCATCTCCAACATGAATACCGTATGGGTGCTGGTGAACATCTATCAGGACGATCTGCCCTTCGTACGGGTGGGAGACGCTGTCTCCATCCACACCGATGCCTATCCCGAGGTCTTTCATGGCCGAATATCCTATATCGCGGCCTCCCTCGATCCCACCACCCGTACCTTGCAAGCCCGCATTGAAACCGCCAATCCGGGAGCAAAACTCAGGAAAGACATGTATGTAGCCGCAACGGTGAGCGCCGGAACGGAGCGCGACGCGATTGCCGTACCGGATGCCGCCGTCTTGCGCGACGACGACAATCAACCGTTCGTCTACGTGGGGCAACCGGGAGGCCAGTTCGGCAGGCGGCAGGTCGCACTGGGAGAGAGCCTGAACGGGCAAACGCAAATCATCTCCGGGTTGAACCCTGGCGACCACTACATAGCTAACGGCAGCCTCTTCCTGCAGTTCGCCAACTCGCTGCAACGGTAAAAGAAAATTCCGGGGAGCCCGTGAACCATACGACGGCGTCGACAACCGAATGATTCATAGCATCGTAAGGGCCGCTCTCCGTCAGCGCTTCCTGGTGCTGATGCTTTGCGTATTTTTGATGATCGCCGGAATCATCTCTTTCCAGCGCATGCCCATCGACGCCTATCCGGACCTTTCTCCCCCGCAGGTTCAACTGATCACCCAGTGGCCCGGCCACGCCGCCGAGGAAGTCGAGCGGCTGGTGACCTTCCCGCTCGAATTGCAGATGAATGGCACTCCCGACGTCGTCGTGATGCGTTCCATCTCCCTCTACGGGCTCTCCGATCTGGTCCTGACCTTCAACGACAACACCAACGACTACTTTGCCCGGCAGGTCGTTTTCGAGAGGATGGCGCAGGCCAACCTGCCCACGGGCGTCACTCCGGTGATGTCCCCGCTGTTCAGCCCCAGCGGTCTGGTCTACCGCTACGTGCTGGAGAGCCCGGACCGCACCCCGCAGCAACTGAAGACCATCGAAGATTGGACGCTGGAGCCCGCTTACCGTTCGGTTTCCGGCGTGGCCGACGATTCCGGTTTTGGCGGCGCCACGATGCAGTACCAGGTGTTGCTCGATCCGGCGCGCATTTATGGCTACCACCTCACCGTTCCTCAGGTGATCAACGCGCTGGCCGCCAACAACTCCAATGCAGGCGGCGGCTTTTACTCCCAAGGCAGCCAGTTCTATTACGTGCGCGGCATCGGCCTGCTGCGCGATACCGCCGACATCGCCAACGTGGTGGTGGGCAGCCTCAACGGCGCCCCCATCAGGATCAAGGACATCGGGAAGATCGTCATCGGCCATGCGCCGCGGCTGGGCGAATTTGGCTTTGAGAAAAATAGCGACGCGGTAGAAGGCGTCATCATGATGCGCCGCGGGGAACAGACGCAAAACGTCCTGAAGTCGGTGGAAGCGGAGACGAAGTTACTGAACCGCGACATCCTGCCCAAAGACGTCAAAGTTCGCCCGTACTATGACCGCACCGACCTCATCGCGCTCACCACCCATACGGTGGAGCACAACCTGCTCCACGGCATGATCCTGGTGTTGATCGTGCTGATCTTCTTCCTGGTCAGCATTCGCGCCGCCATCATCACCGCGCTGACAATTCCCCTGGCGCTTCTGTTCTCCTTCATCGTGCTCCACGCCCAGCACGGCGGCGCCAATCTGCTTTCTCTCGGCGCCATCGACTTTGGCATTGTTATCGACGGCACCGTAGTGATGGTGGAGAACATCTATCGTGAACTGGCGCTGCGCGAGGGCCAGGACTACAACCTGCACGAGATTATCCTGCTGGCGGCCAAAGACGTCGATCGGCCTATCTTCTATTCCGTTGCCATCATCCTCACCGGGTACCTTCCCATCTACGCCCTTACCGGGGCTTCGGGAAAGCTATTCCATCCCATGGCCGAAACCATGTCGGTCGCCGTGGCCGGCGCACTCATCCTGACCCTCACCCTGGTTCCAGTTCTGTGCTCCGCTTGGTTCAAAAAGGGAGTGCGCGACCGCCCCAACCGGATCTTCGAATGGTTTAAAGCGAAATATGCGCGGCAATTGGATCGCGCTCTCGATCATCCCAAGCTTGTTGTCTCAACTGCCATCGTCATCTTCGCCGCCACCCTTCTGTTGATCCCCTCGATCGGCGGCGAGTTCATGCCTCATCTGGACGAGGGCGCGCTCTGGGTGCGGGCCACCATGCCCTACACCATCTCGTTTGACGAGGCAAGCAAGATTGCGCCGCAGATTCGCGGCATCCTGATGTCCTATCCTCAGGTCACCGTCGTGGGCTCTGAGCTGGGGCGGCCGGACGACGGCACCGACGCCACCGGCTTTTTTAACTGCGAGTTCTACGTCGGCCTCAAGCCATACGGCGATAAATCCTGGCACGGCAATCTGGATACGAAACAGAAACTGATTGCTGCCATCAACAAGCGGCTGACTACCTTTCCGGGAATCGTCTTCAACTACACCCAACCGGCCGAGGACGCCGTGGACGAGGCGCTGACCGGATTGAAGAGCTCATTGGCGGTCAAGGTCTACGGCAGCGACCTGAACGTGCTGCAGAACTCGGCCATCCGGATCAAGAACACACTAGCCACGGTTCCTGGATTCACCGACCTGACGGTGGTACGCGAGCTTGGCCAGCCCAGCCTTCTGATCGATGTGGATCGCGAAAAGATCGCCCGCTACGGGATCAATGTCTCCGATGTGGAAGCGGTGATCTCGGCGGCGGTGGGCGGGCAGGCGGCCACTCAAGTGATCCAAGGGGAGAAACTCTTCGACCTGGTGGTGCGCATGCAGCCTCAGTTCCGCAGCAGCGCAACCGCCATCGGTGACCTGCTGGTGGGCACACCGGACGGCAAACAAATCCCACTCAGCGCTTTGGCTAGCATCCGCGAAGGCAATGGCGCTTCTTTCATCTACCGCGAAAACAACTCCCGCTATATCGGCGTGCAATACAGCATCGAGGGCCGCGATTTAGCCGGCGCGGTGAAGGCCGGCCAGAAAGCGGTCAACCAGGCGGTTCACCTGCCTCAGGGCTACCGCATGGTTTGGGGCGGCGAGTACAGCCAGTTCCTGGCGGCAAAAGCGCAATTGCAGATCATCCTTCCGCTGGCGGTGGTCTGCGTTTTTATGATCCTGTTCGCCTTGTATGGAAACTTCAAGTTCCCCGCCGCCATCGCATTCGGCGTCATCATAACCGAGCCGGTAACCGCGCTGATCGCGCTGAAGTTGACCAATACCCCATTCAGTGTCTCCTCCGTCCTCGGACTGCTGGCGCTGATGGGCGTATCGGTGGAAGTGGTGGTCATTCTCGTCTCATTCATCAACAAGCTTCGGCTGGAGGGCATGGACATCCGCACCGCGACACGCGAGGCCGCGCTACTGCGGCTGCGTCCCATCATGATGACCGCCATGGTCGCCTGCCTTGGGTTGCTTCCCGCCGCGCTCTCGACCGGCATCGGCTCTGATAGCCAGAAGCCCTTCGCTCTGGTCATTGTGGCCGGGTTAGTCTGGCCGCTGCTCCTCGGATTCTTCGTCAATCCGGCTCTATATTTGCTCGTCGCCCGCGATGGAGACACGCTTCAGGTTTGAGGCCGCGTTTTCGTCGCGCGAGTAGGATGAGGAGAAGGACAGGGGGCCGCAGTCACCGTGAAACGCAGAGAATTTCTACGGCTGGGCGGTGGCGCTGCGCTCGGCGCGAGTGCGGCCGGCATGGCATGGGGACGAGGGCCGGTTCAACCATCGGAGCCGGCGAATACGCCGGAGGGGAAGGCCGACTTCACGATTGAGATCGCTCCGGTGGCCGTGGAACTGGTGCCCAACCGCTTTATCAGCACCATCGGTTACAACGGGAGCGTTCCCGGTCCGCTGCTGCGCATGCGCGAGGGCAAGCCGGTGACTGTGGATGTGGTCAACCACACCGACGCGGCCGAGATCGTTCACTGGCACGGCATGCACATTCCGCCGGAGGTTGACGGCGCGGAAGAAGAAGGGACGCCTCCGGTTCCGCCCGGCGGCCGCCGCCGCTACCAGTTCACGCCGAAGCCGGCCGGAACGCGCTGGTATCACAGCCATGCCATGGCCAACGGCGATCTGCACCGCGGCACATACACCGGACAGTTTGGCTTCGTGATGGTTGAAGGAGCGGCAGATCCCGGTCATTACGACCAAGAGATCTTCCTCGCGCTACGCGATTGGGAGCCCTTCTATACCGAGATGGTGGACAACGACGCGCAGACTCAGGGCACGTTGCAGCCGGAAAGGCCGGCGGTTCTCGATACCCGCCCCAATGGCCTGGAAGCGACCTCGCTGATGTACTCGATCAACGACAAGGCTCTCGGCGCGGGCGAACCAATCCGGGTCAAGCCCGGCGAGCAGGTGCTGTTGCACCTGCTCAACGCCAGCGCCATCGAGAACCGTCAAGTGGCGCTACCGGGACATCAATTTCAAGTCGTCGCGATGGACGGAAATCCCTTGCCCGCGCCGCGGCCGGCGGAGGTTCTGCTGCTTGGCCCCGGCGAGCGCGTGGATGCTGTGGTCACGATGAACCAGCCGGGCGTCTGGATTCTGGGCGCGCCGGAGGATGATATTCGCGGTCAAGGCATGGGGATTGTGGTGGAATACGCCAACCAGCATCGCGATCCGCAATGGATCGCGCCCCAAAGCCTGCTGTGGGATTACACCATCTTTGGCGGCAGCGCCTCGCATCCGGCTCCCGACCAGACCATCGACATGGTTTTTGAGAAGATCCCCAGCGGAGCCGGCAAATTTAACCTTTGGCTGGTGAACGGCAAACCCTACCCGCATGAGAAGGAGCTGACATTGAAGCAAGGCGCGCGCTGCCGGCTGGTCTTCCACAATCGCACGAACGACGCGCATCCTCTGCACCTGCACCGTCACAGCTTCGAGCTGGTGGAGATCAACGGCAAGCCGACCTCCGGCATCGTAAAGGACACTGTTGTTGTTCCGTTCTTTGGGCGCATTTCCGCCGATGTGCTCGCCAACCAGCCCGGCCTTACCTTCTTCCATTGCCACATTCAGCAGCACATGGACTTTGGTTTCAAGGCGCTGTTCCACTACACATAGAACTCGGGCTGCCGGTCGGATGCCGGCTACTTCGCGCCGGCTGCCTGCAATTGCGCGCGGGCCGCGGCAGACAATCTGTTCAATAGCTCCCTGTTGGAATTCGGGCAGTCCCGCTCGCCTGCCGCAAACTCCTCCAATGCATGACGGGGATCATGCATCCGCCCAAGCATGTACATGCCGCGATCGACGCGGCGAAGGGCCGCCAGCTTGGTCAGGTCGAAGCTGCCGCGATAGATCAGAATCGTCCCCCCGCCCAGAACCTTGTCCGGCTTGCCGGCCACAAACGGAACATAAGCGTCACTCCAGGAGACGGCCTGCGCTTGCACGATCAGTGTTCCGGTAAATTCGTTGGGAAGAATCGGGGGAAGGCTTTGGGAGGAAGCGAGATCCGATATTAAGTTGGGCAGTTCAAGGCAAGGGTAAAGCCTATGGGCGTATGCTCCTGAAGCCACGGCGCACCTGTTTTCCAGATGCTGCGTCCTGATGTAGGAGAGCACGGCATCGCCGGATTGCCCCCAATCGAGGTTGGAGTCGCCGAGGTAACGGTGGAGGTGGTTGGGCCCGCCAAAAATCTCATTGGCATAGGAGAGCTGATGGGGATCCGCGCGCAGAGCCGAGACTAGAAAAAATGCGATCAGCGCCGCTCCCACAATCGCGGACACGCGAGATTTCCTCAACAGCACCGCGCCTCCCAATCCGGCTAGGACGACCAGGAATGGAATTACCGGCAGCACATGACGCACGCCGATATCCAGCTTTCCCGTCGTTGCGGTTGCGAGATAGATCGCGGGCAGCACAAGAAGCGGCGCCACGACGCCGCCGTACCTTTTCCAGACCGTCGGAATACAGAGCGCGAGCATGCACAGCACCATCATGCCGATGGTCAACTTAATGGCGAGCGCAACCGGGAAGTAATACCAGAAGCCGGCGGGGTAATAGCGCCCAAAGAAATATGTGGGACGGGAGTCGGTGGTGAGGATATCGGTAAGACCCGCCAGGTACGCCTCGGGGAGCAGGCGATGATGCGCGGCGAAAAGAACCACTTTCGCTTTGACGGAACGCCCCATGTGGTCCGCGGCGAAGGAAGCGGCAAGATTATAGGAAGACTGCTGTTCGTGCGGCAGAGCGGTGTAACGGAAGCCGTAGGACGCCCACAGGATTCCCACGGCGATCACGCACATCAGCACCCAGGAGCCGGCGATTCTCCAGTAAGAAGCACGCGACCGGTTGCCGGGCACGATGCGCGCGACCAGCATGGTGGCCAGCAGGATCACCGGCAGCAGCACGGCGGAGTGTTTCGATGTGAGCGCCAGCCCCAGAGCCAGCGACACGCCCAGCATGCGCAGCCAGGAAGGACGGCGGGTAAACTCAATCGCCGCCCAGACGCTGATGAACATGAAGGCGGTGACCGCCATGTCCGTGGTGACCAGAGAGCCATTGGAGAGAAGATTGGGCTCGAAGGTGAAGAGCAGAACGGCAATCGCGGCCGCAAGATCGCCGAACCAGCCGCGAGCGGCGAAAAAGATTCCAAACAGCAGCAGGAATGGGAAGAGGATCAGCGCCGATCGCGCCTTCCACAGAACAACCGATCCGTAAGGAGACCGGTATATGGCGAGGGCGATCGGCACGTCCATGTTCCGGCTCTGGATCACCTGCCCGCCGCATGGGCCCGGATAGCCGGAGATCTTCCAGTGCCGGATGGGAGCGGCAGCGAGGAACTTGACCAGCGGTGGATGCTCCGGATTGTCGGCGAAGTCTGCGCACTGCCAATAGAGGTAGCCGGCTTGCAAGTGTGTGTACTCGTCGAAGGTCGGGCCGTTTGCGCGCATGAACGCATAACGAAGCAGCGGAAGCGCCACCATGCAGACGATCAATGCCGCGATGGCGGCGCGACGTTCCATTCGGCGCGACCAAAAAGCAGTCGGTTTGTCTTGGACCTCTACTGCCCTTGCAAACATGGCAAAACGCTAGCAGATACCCATCAGCATTGCTATCGCCATTCCAGCATGATGGACACAAGATATGCCCGATGCCCCCCTGGAACCCGGCTGAGGGGGTAGGTTATAGCTGGATATTTGCGGCCGCACGGCCCGCCGGCGCCCCGTACAAACTCCGCTGTGCGGCGTGAGACCGGCGGCCTATCTCCGGTTTACTCCCCATCGGCGGTTAAAACTCTTGCCGGAACTGCATGACCGCACTTCTCGAACCACGGTGGGGCATAGCAATCGTGAAACCGCTCCAGTACATGGGCGGGGCACATTGCGGACGCCGGAAGCGGCGGATTTCCGCTCGGGGGCCGCATGATACACTCGGCAGCGTTCGTATCTTTTTGATGAAGGATCCCTTATGAGCGCAAAAATCAAGGTGCGTCGTTCCGGCGACGTGTCCATTCTCGACGTCAGCGGCCGCATCACTTTAGGAGATACCGTGGGCTTGCGCGATGCGGTGCATCGGGAACTGGAAGCTGGAAACAAGAAAATCCTGCTGAACCTCGCCGATGTTACATACATGGACAGCACCGGTATCGGCGAACTCACCAGCGCTTATTCCTCGGTAAAGAACCGGGGTGGCGATATCAAGCTGGTGAATTTGACCAAGAAGGTTGACGGTCTGATGCAGATCACGAAGCTGGTCACCGTCTTTGATATCAGTGACAACGAGGCAGCCGCGGTTGCGTCGTTCCAATCGTAAGCCGACCTTCTATAGCACTTCTACTGATCCTGTGCATGGGTGAGATCAGAGCGGATTCACGATAGGCGTACCCCGAGGCGAATAGACCATCCGCGGCTTTTCCGTTCAGAAAAGCCGCACTTCTCGAACCGCGGCGGAGCATAGCAATCGCGAATCCGCTACTAATAGTAGATCTGGTTATAGTGCTCGAGTGCCAACCGCTCGCCATTCCATAGATAGCTGGTGAGTGAGCAATTCTTCACATCCTGCTCCTTCTCGACCTCGAGATATTGCTCCTCGTGCCAGCGTTCCAGCAGCCGTCGAAAGATCAACACGACGACACTGTGGCAGACAATCAGGACCCGAGCCTTTGCATATTCGCGGGTAAGCGTTCCCAAAAAGCTGTGTACTCGCAACGCAACGTCGGGACGGGATTCTCCGCCCGGAGGCCGATACCAGTACTTGCCTTCCTTCGTGCGGCGCTCGAGTTCGGCCGGGTAGGTCTCGCGAATACCGATCGCCGTAAGACCATCGAGGATGCCGAACTCGATCTCTCGAATGCGTTCCTCGATCACGATCGGAGGCTTATATCCCAGCGTCGAGA
>JANWJB010000113.1 GCA_025449575.1 Acidobacteriaceae bacterium | reverse complement strand
CCCGAATTGGTGCTCTTCATCCCGCTCGCCGCGCAGCGGCACGAAGGTAGTGTTGCTTCCATTGGCATATTGCAGCAACGGCCCGGAGACGCTGGTCAGCGGCGGCGGCTGATAGAAGTGGCCATAGAAACCGCGCAATACCCAATTCAGCTTGGGAATGCGCACGGTAGCTCCCAGGCGCGGGTAGAAGGCATCCTCGGTCACGTCCCCCTGAAAATGCGTTTGCCGCATGCCGCCAATGACCGTGATCCACGGCATCACCCGATAGGTGTCACCGAAGAACGACTCCTGAACTCCCCCGCCCGCGATCTGCCGCTGCGAAAAGTTGTCGAAACTGCCGTCGTTGAAGACCACCCCGAAAAGATCGTTTTCATGCTGGCCGTAGCCATAGATGCCGGCGCTCAGCGCGTGCTTCCCCAAGTTGGTTGTAATGGACGATTGCACTCCGCCGTAGTTGCCTGTTTGCCCCGAGCTGGTCGCCGTAGGCAGGTCGATGGGCTTGGGTTCGTATTGCGCACTGTTGAAGTGATAGAAGGGAGAAACCTGCAGCAGCGTGGCTGCATTGAAGTTGTGCGCCCATGTCAACGTCGCGTAGCCATCCGTCTCGTGCTGGCCGTCGCGCAAACCGCTCGAATCGTATAGCTGATTTTGCCAGCTGTCGGGGTCCGGGTCGTAAGGAATCTGATAATAGTCCCGGCGCAATTGCGTCACCAGGCGATATTGGTTGGCCGCATTCTTGTTGTAGATCAAAGATGCGAAACCGCCATAACCATTTTCGGCGTCGTGGACCGGGTGCGCGATTGGCGGCATCAGACCATAATCGCTGCGATTGCCGTTGGCGCTCAGAAACCAGGCAAATTTCTCCGAGTGGTTGCCGAAGCTGATCTGATCATTGGTCTGGCCATAGTTGCCCCCCGAGAGCACCAATTCGCCTTCGCGATCGCGCTCAAAGCCGCTGCGAGGAACCACATTGAACATGCCGTAGGTGCGGTTTCCCAGATCCGCGTTGTAGCTGCCGCGCTGCACCTCAAGGTAATCGATGTCTTTCGGATCGATCTGGGGGCCAATGTTGCTGGCGATGTTGGTATTGGGAATCATCACACCGTCGATCAGCCAGCCCACCTGATGGCCGCCACGCATGTGCAGCATGTCATGGGTCATGTAGGCGCCAGGCACATAGTCGGTAATCATGGCCAGACTATTGGTTCGGTCGGCGCCGGGCGTGCGCGCGATCGCCTCGCGGCTTATCAGCGTGGTGGGCGTCGCGCTCTCGGTATTTACCGGGTTCTCTTCCGCCGAAACCGTCACCGACTCGTGAGCCGCAGCTACCTCCAATTGGAAGTGAAAGACCGGCGAAGTACTTGATTCGAGCGTGATCTCCTGCTGCAAGGTATCGAAGCCGGGGGCGGAGACGGTCACGGTGTAACTCCCCAGTGGCGCGGCGGAAAGATCGATGGCGCCATTGGAATCGCTTTTCACAGTTCTGGAGAAGGCGGAGTTGGCAGACTTGAGGGTGACTGTAGCGCCAGGAATGGGCCGGTGTTGAGAGTCGTGCACCACTCCCCGGATGGAAGCCAGCACGCTCGCTAATGCTGTCGCGGAAATAAGCACCGCGGCAATGCTAAGCCCCAGAAACAAACACAAAGTTCGAGTCATTGATGTCCTTTTTCTGCCCGGTTTTCACCGGCTTTGCGGCATGAGGCGTGAGAAGGCCCCCGCGCGCAGCGGAAATTGGGAACATGGGACGGACGGCCGCCTCATCGGCTATGCCGCGGAATCCAACGAGATGCTCCTAATGTCAGGCTTGAGAAAGGAGCGGGATGGGTGGCGCGCGCGGAATAGCGCGAGTAAAGCGCAGGGTTGCGGCAACTTCCGATTCGAGGACAGGGTGAAACGGCATTGCCGTCAGCGTCACGCTGGATCGCGGCTGCTCGCCGGCCGTCACCGGCCCGGAGGTGAAGGGATGGAAGCTGTTGCGGTACGGGCAGCCGGACGCCCGAAATAGCGGGGCAGCATTGGAGCCTGAGGCGCCATTCATCAGGGCCATCATCATGCAGTGATGAGCGCCATGAGCGCGGCAGCAGATGGGGAGCAGCTCTGCAGGCGCGGCCAAAGAGACGACCGTCGCAGAAGGCAACAGTACTCCGAAAATACACAGCAACATCGCTGCTGCGAATCGTCTCATAACGGAAGTCTATCTCAATCCTTTCCTGCACGTCGCGGGCGCGAATGCTCTATAAACGTTCCATGCGTCTCCCGCAAAATCTTTCTGCTGCGATTGAGGAGGGCTGGCTGGTCATCGCCTCGAGCCCGCGTGCAGCCCGCGCATTGCGCAGAACCTATGCAGAGCAACAACGCAAGAGCGGAATCTCCGCATGGCGCAGTCCTGCGATTGCCCACTGGGATGGCTGGCTGGAGAGCCTTTGGCAACAGCGGCTGCGCACCGGTGATGAGTCTCGCTTCGTGCTCTCCGCGCTGCAGGAAAACGAGCTGTGGATACGGCTGATCCGCCCCGACATTGAAGACCGCAGCCTGATCGCGATTGAAGGGGTTGCCGATCTCGCCCAACAGGCTTATTCCCTGCTCTGCAACTATGATGCGTTGAGCGCACTGCGCGACGAGTGGCCTAACTCCGATGCGAGAAGCTTTTCTGCCTGGGCGCGCAGCTTCGAGACGCAGTGCCGCGAGCAAGGATGGATCAGCCGCTCCAAGCTTCCGCTGATCTTTGGGGAACTGGCCCAGAGCCAGGTTGCCGTGAATGAGACCAGCGGCGCCCGGCGCGCTCCAGCCGATCCGCCGCTCTTCCCTCCGCGCATGACTTTGGTTGGCTTTGATCGCATCGCTCCGGCGCAGCAGCGTTTGCTGACAGCGTTAGAACAAGCCGGCTGTGAGATTGGGCGCTGGGGCGGCTCTTCGCAACCGGAGTCGGCCGAAGAGCAACGCCCCGGCCCGAACGCGGCCTTGGTGGAAGCCACCGATTCTCTTGATGAGGTCTCCGTCTGCGCCTGGTGGGTGAGACGCACCATGGAGTTGGCTGCCACCGCGAATCAGAGGCCGCGCATCGGCATTCTGGTTCCCGACCTGGCCGCCCGCCGCGGCGAGATCGCGCGCGTCTTCCGCCGGATATTGGCTCCTGAGTCGGTGGCTGTCACCGCGCCGGAGCAGCCGCTTCCGTTTGAGTTTTCACTGGGCGTCTCGCTTGCTCGCACGCCCATGGCGAGGGCGGCGCTGCTGTTGCTGCGTTGGATGGAGCAGCCTCTCGGCCGGGAGGAGCTCACATGGCTGATGCTCTCGGGCTTTTTCTGGCGACAACAATCAGACTGGCTTCCTATCTCGGCGTTCGACGCCGAGATGCGGCACGACGAAGTGCTTCCCCCCACTTATCCGCTCGATTTGTATCTGCGGCAGAGCGGATGGCATGGCAGCACAGCGCTCTCTGCTCTACGTGATCGCCTGTTCGCCGCGCGGCGCGAATGGCAAGCAGCCAACCGAAGCGCCCGCGGTTTCGCGCAGTGGGCGGAGGCGGCGCGCGCCATTCTCGCGGAGGCGGGGTGGCCCGGCGCTCACCGCATGCAGAGCGAAGACTTCCAACTGAAATCCCGCTGGGACCGGCTGCTGGACAGCGTGGCTCAGCTCAGCTTCGATGGCCGCGCCGCCGGATACAAGGACTTTCTGCGCGTCCTGCAGCGGCAAGCGGAGCAGGCCATCTTCTCGCCCGAATCGCGCGACACCCCGGTTCAGATCCTGGGTCCGTTTGAGGCTGCAGGTCTGGAGTTCGACGCAGTATGGTTTCTTGGCGCGAGCGAGAGCGGCTGGCCCGCCCCGGCGCGGCCACATCCGCTTCTCCCCATTCGCTTGCAGCGGGAGCGAGGCATGCCCCACGCGGCGCCGGGCGCGGACTGGGAGTTGGCCCGCGCGGTAACTGCGAGGATTCAGAACAGCGCTCGCCACTCTATCTTCAGCTATCCGCTGCAAGAGAAAGACGGCCCATTGCGCCCTTCCACCGTTCTGGAGCCGCGCCCGCCGGTTCTCTCCTCCGCGCGAATGCGCGAAAATCTTGCCGTCCCGCTCGAGGAGCAGCCTGTTTCCCTGCTCCAGCTTCATGACGATCAAACTGCCGGCGTCCCGTGGCCGCGCGAGCGGGAGGCGGGCGGCTACAGCGTTCTAAAAATGCAGGCCGCCTGCCCCTTCCAAGCCTTCGCTCATTACCGGCTTCACGCCCGGCCGCTTGAGCAGACCGACTGGGGGCTTGATCCCAAAGATCGCGGTAAGGTTCTGCATGACGCGCTGGATGGACTATGGAGCGAACTCAAAAATCGCGACGCTCTGCGTGCGGGGATTCAGGCCGGAAGCTTGAAAGAGATGATTGGCCGGTGGACCGACCAAGCGCTCAAACGCTATCGTCCCTCACGGCGCGCCCCCAAAGATGAGACGGGAGACGAGCAGCAAAGCGAGGAGAACTGGAGTGCGGCTTATCTTCTGGCCGAGCGCACCCGCATTATCGGATTGCTGGAGGAATGGCTGGCCTATGAAGCCGAGCGCCCACCCTTTTCCGTGGCATGGCGTGAAACGCCGATCGATGCCAGCGTCGGCGATCTCAAGCTGAAGCTCCGCGCCGACCGAATCGACCGGATCGATGGCGGGCAACTGTTGATCGACTACAAGACCGGCCAGGTCTCCATCGACGATTGGGAGGGCAACCGTCCCGATGAACCGCAGTTACCCCTCTATGCCATCTTCGGCAATGTGGAGGAGCTTCGCGGCGTGTTGCTGGCTCAGATTCGGGCAGAGAAATTGAAGTTCGCCGGCCGCCTTGAAAATGACGTTCTGCCGGCCATCTCCGGCCTGCGCGGCGCCACCGTGGATCTCTACGCGCCGGAGCTGCGTTCGCAATGGGAGGCCGCCCTGCTGGCGCTGGCGAGGAATTTTCTTAAAGGTGAGGCGAGCGTCGATCCCAAGGAGTATCCCCACAGCTGCCAGTATTGCCCGCTGCCGTCCCTTTGCAGGATCGGCGAATCGGCTCGCGCCAGAGCTGCTTTCGACAACGAATCCGATAGCATAGACACCGGAAATGGGGAGCGCGGGAATGGGGATTAAGTTAACGGATGCGCCTCTGCTTCCCTTCCCTGCTCCGGCGCCACGGCTCGCCGACGAAGATGCTCGTGAGCGGGCGCTCGATACTCGAGACTCCTTCATCGTTCAGGCTCCGGCAGGCTCGGGAAAGACTGAGTTGCTTACTTGCCGCTTCTTGGAACTGCTGGCCCAGGTTCAGGAACCGGAAGAAATTCTCGCCATCACCTTTACCCGCGCCGCCACCGCGGAGATGCGGTCGCGTGTGCTCCGGGCGCTGGAACAGGCGCGTGAGGCCCCGGCATCTACGAAAGCGAGTAGCCGGTTGGCTGCGGCCGCGTGCGCGGCGCTGCACGCCGATGCCCAGCGCGGCTGGAAACTGTTGGAGTTGCCTCAGCGGCTGAACATCCAAACCATCGACTCGCTCTGCCTCTCCATCGCACAGCAGGCGCCGCTGCTCTCCCGCCTCGGCGGCACGCTCGCGCCGGTGGATGACGCCACGCCACTTTACGTCGAAGCCGCGCGCCGGACCTTAGCCCGCCTCGGCGGCAAAGATGCCGATCTCAACGCCGCCATCGGTTCGCTGCTGGAGTTGCGCGAGACCAGCTTGAGTAACTGCGAGCATTTGATCGCCGACATGTTGGCGCAGAGAGACCAGTGGGGCCGCGTCTTGCCGTTGATCCGCGACCCGGATTGGCAGAAGGTTCGCGAGATCCTCGAATCGCCTTTTCGCGAGGAATTTCGGCGTAGCGTCGCCCGAATCCAGCCCCTCTTCGCGCAGGAGCCCGCTCTCACACAGGAGATCTTCGCTCTTCTCGAATACGCCTGCCGGAATCTGGCGGAGGCGCTCCGCACTTCCCCGGTTCTCGCCCTTCAAGGCGTCTCCACAATCGAGCAGATGAAAGAGCACCGTCACTGGCTGGGTCTCTGCGACTTTCTTCTCACGAAATCCGGCGGTTGTCGCGCCGCTCCGAATGTCAGGCTGGGCTTTCCCGCGGCGGCAAATGGGAATGGCAGGGCCGAACGGCGTCAGCAAAACGATCGCTTCAAAACTCTTCTTACCGCTCTCTCCGCTAAGTCGGAGCTTCTTAAGCATCTCTGCGCCATCCGCGAGCTGCCGCCGCTCGTCTACTCGGAGGAGCAATGGCGGATGCTGCGGCATGCATTGCTGATCCTGCGCCACGCCATGGCCGAGCTCCGCGTGATCTTCGCCGAACGAAGCCAGATGGACTTCGTCGAGCTGGGCTTGGCCGCTACTATGGTGTTGCGCAATGAGACCGAGCGCCTGCCCGTCGATTTGGCCGCGCGCTGGCCGCACCTGCTCGTGGATGAGTTCCAGGACACCTCTCGCGCGCAATACGATCTCTTCTCACTGCTGGTGGAGGCGCGAGAGGAGCCCGGAACCTGCTTCTTCGTGGGGGACCCCATGCAATCGATCTATGGCTTCCGCCAGGCCGAGGTCGAGCTCTTTGAGGGCGCGCGCCGGCGCGGATTGGGAGATCACTCGTGGCGATTTCCGTTGACGCCGCTTGGGCTGCAAATGAACTTCCGTTCCCATGCCGGCTTGGTTGAACCACTCAATGGAATCTTCGACCGGATTTTTTCTTCCGCCACTCCCCAAGGCGGCTACAGCGTGGCGTTTTCTCCATCGGTGGCCAACGATTCGACTCCACTTGGAACGCCCGGCGTGCATGTAGTGGCGCAGTTTCTGCCTCCCAAGGCGAATAAGGATGAGAAGCTTGCGGCCCATCAAACGGAAGCGGCACGCGCGGTCGAAATCGTCCGGAAGCACTGGCCGCAGGTGGAAGCCGCCGCTCCGGCCGGCGGCGCTTTCCGAATTGCTGTCCTGGCTCGCGCGAAAAAGCATCTGTGGCTGATCGCAGAAAAGATGCGCGAAGCAGGTATCCCCTATAAGGCGGTGGAAATTGAGAACCTCGCTGAGCGCCAGGAAGTTCTCGACGCCGCCTCTCTCGTCCGTGCGCTGTCGCACCCCATGGACCGGATCGCATGGCTCAGCGTTTTGCGCGCCCCCTGGTGCGGCTTAACGTTGCAGGACTTACATCTGCTCTGCGGCAGTGATGACCGCCAATTGGCCGGACAGCCTCTCCTCCAACTGCTGCGCATGCGCACCGGGCTGCTGGCTGACGACGGCAAGCAGCGCGCCACCCGCGTGCTGGCGGCATTGGAGGCAGCCATGGCCGGGAAACACAGCCACCTATCGTTTGCCCAGTGGGCGGAACGCGCGTGGCTGACGCTGGGCGGCCGGGATTGCGTTGATCGAGCAGGATACGAAAATGTCCGAACCTTCTTTTGCATGCTGGAGGAGAATGGGCCGGAGGATCTCGATCGGCATCTCGCCCGCCTCTATGCGGCGCCGGACCCGGAAGCAAACGAGCGCTGCGGGGTGCAGTTGATGACCATCCACAAGGCCAAAGGACTGGAGTTCGACGTGGTGCTGGTTCCCGGCCTGCAGAAGGCGCCGGGCTCGCAGGATCCACCGCTCTTGAGTTGGCTGGAGCGCACCACGCTGGAGGGGCCGGAGGAAAACGAGCGGCGCGAATTCCTAGTCGCGCCCATCGGGCGCAAGAATGCAGACGCCGATCCGCACTACCGCTGGATTGGGCGTCAGAAACGGCGTCTGGAACGCGAAGAGGCCAAGCGGTTGCTCTACGTTGCCTGCACCCGGGCCGGCAAGGAGCTGTATCTGATGGGTACAGCCAATGTTTCCATCGACGCATCTGGAGCCGAATCGCTCAAGCCGGGAAATGGGGCGGCGCTGCTGGCGACAGCGTGGCCTGGCGTGCAGGATCTCTTCCTGGCCGAGTACGAGAAGCAGCGGAACCGGACAGCCGCCGCCTCTACTCCAAAAAGGGGGGCAGAGACTCGCGTCGGGACCGCCGTCCCGCTTGGAAAACTGCGGCGGTTGCCTTTGCACTGGCGGTATCCTGCAGCCCCGGAGGATCACCTGGCGGGACACCATCCCGGCGCAGTGGAATCGGCGGCGCCATCGGTTGAGTTTGAGCGTCCGGCAGGGTCGCTCCAAGCGCGCGCCGTCGGCGCGGTAGCGCACGCTCTGTTGGAGGAACTGGCGCATCTCGCTCGCCCGACGCCGGAAGTTGCCGGAGGGGTCGATCGCTGGCGTCCACGCGCAGTCGCGATGCTGCGGCAAGCCGGGCTCTCCCGCGAGCAGGCCGAGATGCAGTCTTCCACGGTAATCCGGGCGCTGAAGAGCGCGCTCGAAGATCCCGTTGGTCGATGGATCCTCTCTGCTCGTAGCGACGCGGAGACCGAGACTTCATGGTCGGCCTGGCAGACAGATCCAGATAAGGAGCAGGCGGAAGCACTGTCCACTCGCCGGGCCGACCGCATCTTCCGCGCCGGTGCGGAGCCGTTGTCCCTGGAAGAGACACACCTCTGGATCGTCGATTACAAGACAGCGCAGCACAGCGACGCCGGTTTGGACGCCTTTCTCAAAGCCGAAGAGGAGAGGTATAAGCCGCAACTGGAACTTTACGGCCGGATGCTGCGCGAAACGCGCAATGAGATGGCCCGCGGCGAAGCGCTCCCCCTGCGCCTGGCCCTCTATTACCCACTGCTCAAGCGGCTGCTCTGCTGGGAGGGCTGACCGCAAAGGAGATCTACGGCGTTCCTCGCCCGCCTGCGCATCTCCCTTTTCCGCCT
The DNA here is from genome assembly GCA_025449575.1 of Acidobacteriaceae bacterium. Lineage (GTDB taxonomy): Bacteria > Acidobacteriota > Terriglobia > Terriglobales > Acidobacteriaceae > PALSA-350. The sequence continues at coordinate 32,588 of JANWJB010000113.1, read as the reverse complement.
GCACTGCATCCAATTTGCAACGCGTAGCTCTTCAAGGTGCGCTTCAATTTGGCACGTTCTCCGTCATCGCGCGATATTTCACGGCTCTTGACGATCGTCGTAGCGGCGGTCGCAATTGCCGTCTTGTATTTGGCGAAAGTCGTTATTCTTCCGCTAGCTCTGGCGATCCTCTTCGCCTTTCTGGTTTCTCCGGCCGTCCAATGGCTGGAAAGAAGGAGGGTGCCTCGTATCCCTGCCATCATCCTGGTGTTAGTTGCAGTCTTTGCGATTGTGATTGCAATTACCTCGGGCGTTGCCTCCCAATTGCTGCAGATCACCGAGCGACTTCCTTTATATAAATCCAACATCGCCGCCAAGGTCGCTGAAATCCACAAGACACAATCAAGCTCCGTCTCCCGTATCGAGGGAGAGTTGGAAGCTCTGGGTCGCGAAGTTGGTCTCTCCGGCCCCTCCGAGGCCCGAAAGTCCCCCGCCGAACCTTTGGGCTCATCCCCCGAGAGGCCCGTGTTGGTGAAGGGCATTCCATCTCCGGGGATCGGCGCGTTGAACAGCTTGCATGGCGTTCTGCAAGTGCTGTTAGAAACCTTATTGGTGGTGGTTTTCACCTTTTTTATCCTCTTGCAGCGGGAAGACCTCAGAAACCGCCTGCTCCGCCTGACCGGAAAGGGCGAGCTGCATCTGAAGACGCAAGCGATGAACGAGGCGAGCGCCCGGATCGCACGCTACTTCAGCCTGCTGTTGGCGGTGAATGCGACCTATGGCTTGACCATCTTCCTAGCCTTGTATTTCCTCGGACTGCCTCATGCATGGCTGTTTGGCACGCTCACAGTCCTGCTGCGCTTTATTCCCTACATTGGCGCCCCCATCTCCGCCCTCCTGCCCATTGCGCTATCGCTCGCCGTCTTTCCCGGCTGGCGGCAGGCATTGATCGTCATGGGGATCTTCTTGTGTGTAGAAGTCGTGACGGCCAATTACATTGAGCCCTGGCTTTATGGAAAACACACCGGTGTCTCTCCGTTCGCAATTCTGGTAGCGGCGGTTTTCTGGACCCTCATCTGGGGTCCCATTGGCCTGATATTATCGGTACCTCTGACGGTCTGCTTGGTCATTCTGGGTGAGCATGTGCCCAGCCTCAGATTTCTGAGATTTCTTCTCGGCGATCAGCCGGTGCTGCAACCATACGCCCAGTACTATCAGCGCCTGCTCGCCGGTGACCAGCGCGAGGCGGCCATGGTGCTCGACGCTTATCTCAAGGAAAAGCCTCTTGAGGACCTCTACGACTCAGTATTGATCCCCGCGTTGGAACTGGGTGAACAGGACCGCCATCGGAACAATCTCGATGACGATACGGTAAGCTTCGTTTACCAAACGACGCGGGAGCTGGTAGACGAATTAGGGCTTCACGCCAACCAGCGGGACGGAGAGCCGGCGGCATCGGCAGAAAGCGCGGCAAACGCTGAGTCGAGCACTGAGGAAGCGGCGCCAGGCCCGGCGCGGCCGCAAATTATCCCGAGAACCGTACTGTGTATCCCCGTCCGTGATGAAGCCGATGAGATCGCCGCAGTCATGCTTGCGCAGTTGCTGGAACGAGCCGGCCACTATGCGCAAGCAATCTCCGAGCGTGGCGCGGACGCAATAGTGAAGGAGGTTGAACGAGCGAAACCGGGGGTCGTCATCCTGTCAGCACTCCCGCCTTTTGCTCTCTCTTCCGCGCGAGCCGCCTACCGGAAACTAAGCGGTCTCCAACCCCGGCCGGAAATCCTCATCGGCTTATGGAATTATGCGGGCAACCCAACCGAAGCAGCGAGGGAAATCGGGGCATCTGAACAAAAGCAGGTCTGGACTACCCTGAGCCAAGCCGTGTCGCAGGCGGGCGCGCCGCCCAAACAAAAGGTCGACAACCTTCCCGCACTCCTTGAGAAATAAGCATAAGCAGCCGACTGCCCACAGCGACCGCTCGCCACGCGGCATCCGTATCTGGCGGCTATCATCCAGACCGCTGGCGAGGAAACAGCGTGAGTGTAATACCTTGTAGTCTATAGGGACCATGAGTCAGCACCCGCCACAACCCAAAGTAAACTTAGCGCTTACCCCTGAGTACCGCGAGGGCTATGCGAACAGCGTCCAAATTCAGATCAGTGTCTGGGACTTTCGGCTGAGCTTCGGAACAGCCCACTCGGACAACGCCGAACAGGTTACGATCCAGACCTTCCAAAGCATCTATTTGAGTCCGCAGCAGGCCAAGGCGCTATGGAACGTTCTCGGACAAAATCTGGCGCAGTATGAGCAGACCTTCGGGCACATCGCGCTTGAGCCGAGGAGCCCGGCTCCGGCAGGGCCAATCCATTAAAGATTCACTGCGCAATGCTTCCTGAATGCGTAGGGGCCATGCGCCTCGCTTTGCAGGACTGAGGGAACGGATTCGGTTGTCCGATTTGTCGAAATCCCGGGCGCCGCTGGAGCCGCGGCTGGATCGGCCATTGCCCCTCTGGGCGGTCTTCCCGCTGCTATTCGTCGGAGTTTATCTCTCGCACATCATGCTGTTGCGGCTGCCTTACTACTGGGATGAGGCTGGCTACTATATCCCTGCCGCCTATGACTTCTTTCGTACAGGCGCCCTGATTCCCTCCACCACTCTGGCCAACGGGCACCCGCCGCTCCTCTCCATTTACCTGGCTCTGTGGTGGAAGGCCTCGGGATTCATGCCTGCAGTCACACGGGTGGCGATGTGTCTGATTGCCGCGCTGGCGCTCCTCGGCGTCTATCAACTCAGCCGCATGCTGACCAGGCGTCCGCAAGTCGCGGCCGCCGTCACGTTGCTGACCCTGCTCTACCCAGTCTGGTTTGCACAGAGTACGCTGGCGCATGCGGACATGATTGCCGCCGCAGGCACGCTTTGGGGATTGGTCTTCGTTTTTGCCGTGCTGCGCAAAATCGACGGCGAGCCTTCGCGGGGAACTCCGGCGGTCTCCGCCGCCATCTGCTTCACGCTGGCCGCTCTCTCGAAAGAGACTGCCATCGTGACCCCGGTGGCGCTCGCTATTTGGGAGGGCTGGAGGTCATTCTCTGCCGGCGCTGAACGGCGGCGCCCACACTTCCGCCTGTGCCTCATCCTGCTTGTGCCGGTTCTGCCGCTCGCCGCCTGGTTCGGTTATTATCGCTACCGCACCGGATACCTTTTCGGCAATCCGCAATATCTGCACTATAACGCCATCTCCACCCTCTCTCCGCTGCGCATCTTGCTGGCACTGGCGCATCGCATTTTGCAGATCGCCGCGCATATGAACATGTTCGTCCCTGTGCTCTGCGCGCTCGGCGCTCTGCTGCTGCTGCCCTTGCTGGAGCGTGATGGCAGCTCGCGGCCTAGCGTCCCCCGTTCCGAGCGTGCAATTCTTTATGTCGTTCTGGCGGCCAATCTTCTCTTCTTCTCTGTCGTTGGAGGAGCGCTGCTCACCCGGTACCTGCTTCCCCTCTATCCTCTTGTTCTCCTTCTCTGCGTTACCACCATGCGCCGCCGCGTTCCCTACTGGCCCGCGCTGATCGCACTCTCCGCCGCCGCCTTCCTGATCGGGCTCGTGATCAATCCTCCTTACAAATTCGCCCCTGAAGACAATCTGAGCTATGTCGATGTGGTCCGCCTGCAACAGCAGGCCATTCGGCAAATCGTCGTCCGCGACGGCGGAAGCACGGTGCTTACCGCCTGGCCGGCCACCGACGAGTTGACGAAACCGGAGCTGGGTTATGTCCGCAAGCCATTTCCGGTAGTGGCGATCGAAAACTTCTCCCTGTCTGCCATCCAGCAAGCGGCAGCTTCCACGAAGAACTTCACCGTCTGTCTAGCCTTCTCCACCAAGTACAATCCCCCCCGGCAATGGTTGAGCCTCGGCATGCGCAATGAGGCGCTGGACAAGCGGTTTTTCGATTTTCATCGCGACTTGGAGCCGCCAGCCATCGCCCGGCTACTCGATGGCCGGGTGATTTGGCGCGCCGAGCGCAACGGCGAGTGGGCGGCCGTACTGCATCTGAATCGGGCACAGGAAGCAGACGTCGGCGCCCGCCGGCGCCTGACGAAAGAACCGCCACTATAATCGCCTGAGGTGTTCTCGCTTTTCAAAATCCGGCTTCCGCTCCTGGGCTTTCTTGTGTTGGCGGCAGCGCTTCTTCCCGGCGGCTCCGCGCTCGCCGCCCCGCCTGCGTCGGGTCCGGCAGAATCGGCACAACCCCAGCCCCCCTCTTCATCCGCCGCAACTCCTGCGCCCGACTCCAAGCCATTGCAGGAACGGTTGCTGCTGGTGCTCCCCTTTGAGAACGACTCCGGGCTGGCCGATCTGGACTGGATCGGCGATGCCGTCCCGGAAATCGTCAATCGGCGCCTCGCCTCGGCCGGATTCATGCCTATTCGCCGGAATGACCTGCTCTATGCGCTGGATCACCTGGGTCTGCCGATCTCTTTCCAGCCCTCCCGAGCCAGCGCCATCCGACTGGCGCAAACGCTGGATGCCGACGACGTCGTCGTTGGCTCCTTCTCCACTTCCGGCAAGCGCTTCAAGGTCAGCGCTCAGGTTCTCAACATGGCTACCCTGCACCTGTCCCCGCCACTGGTGGAGGAAGCCAATATGCCGGACCTGCTGGAGGCGCTCAATACGCTGGCTTGGCAGTTGGCCGGCCGGCTCAGCCCTCACTTTTCCGTATCGCTCAATACGTTTCTCGCCGCCGACCCCAACCTGAAGGTCAGTGCCTTTGAGAGCTATGTCCGCGGCGTGGATGCTATCGGCCTAGAAGACTCCATCACTCGCTTGAAACAGGCCGTGCGGTTGGACCCGAAATATGCGCCGGCGCTCTTTGCGCTGGGCATGGCGTACTTTTCCAATCAGCAGTACGATCTCGCCGCGGTTACGCTAGGCCGGCTGCCTACCAACGCCGTCAACGCGCGCGAGGCGGACTTTTATCGCGGCCTGGCCTACTTGTACACCGGCGCCTATGAGAAGTCGGAAGACGCCTTCGCCTTCGTGAGCCGGCAATTGCCCTTGCCCGAGGTGGTCAACGATGAAGGAGTTGCCGCCAGCCGCCGCGGGTTGGACGCCGTCAGCTTCTTCCGTCAAGCAGCCGCCGCGGATCCGACCGATGCCGATTACCAGTTCAACCTGGCGGTCGCCCTGAACCATAACAACGATGTAGCCGGGGCGCTGGCCGCGGTGACGCAAGCGTTGAAGCTGCGTTCGCAAGACGCCGAGGCGCGGGAATTTGCAGCCGCTCTGCGCGCCCGCCAGGCTCACATGATTTCTTCCCACTCGCCGCAAAAGAGCCTTGTTGCCGCGCCCAGCGGCGCGGCCCCGGCCGCAGACCCCACCGCGCCGCTGGAGCGGGTAAAGCGCTCCTTCAATGAAGCCGCCTTCCGGCAAGCCGCTCTTGAGATGGAGCAGCTCCAAGCCCAGAGTCTTGCCCACTTGCCGCCGGCGGAGCATGCGGCGAAGCTGACCGATGAGGGCACGCGCTTTCTCTACCAGGGATTGATTCTGGAGGCCGAGCGGGAGTTCCAGGCGGCGCTGGCGCTCGACGGCCGCAACGCGGCCGCGCACGCAGGACTCGCTGCCGTTCGCGAGCGAGGCGGCGACGCAGCCAACGCCCGCAAAGAAGCCGAGCGCTCTCTCGCGCTGCAGCCGAACATCACTGCCTATCTGGTTCTCGCCCGCCTCGATATGGCTGCGAATCAGTTGCCCCAGGCTGCTGAGAGCGTGAGCCACGCCCTCGCTTTGGAGCCGCAGAACGCCGAAGCGGTCCAACTGCGCCAGCAATTGCAAGCACGCGGCCGGCAAATTCCGTAGAATTCCTATCCAGCACCATCTCCAGGGAAATCCGGCGGTCCACAGCGGATGAGGGAAGCCCATTGAAAGCGTGGCGCGGAATTGCGTTCTGTATCTTCCTGCTGGCGGCCTGCTGGCCCCCTGCCGGATGGGCGCAGCAAAAGGCGCCCAAGGTCATCGTCCTTCAGTTCGACGACACCGTGCAGCCCATAAGCCGCGATTATCTGGAGCGAGGGCTCGCCGTGGCCAACCAGCAGCACGCCAGTGCTGTCATGATCGAGATGAATACGCCCGGCGGCCTGCTGGATTCGATGCGGCAGATGGTGGGCGCCATCCTGGCTTCTCCTGTTCCCGTCATCGTGTATGTGACTCCTTCAGGAAGCCGCGCGGGCTCCGCCGGATTCTTCATCCTGGAAGCGGCCGACGTCGCAGCCATGGCCCCCGGCACCAATGCCGGAGCGGCGCACCCGGTCGTCGAAGGGGCGAAGATCGGCGACACCATGAAGCAGAAGCTGGAGAATGACGCCTCGGCGTTTCTGCGCTCCTACGTCTCCCGGCGGGGACGCAATGTCGCGGCGGCGGAGGCCGCGGTGCGCCAATCCAAGTCCTATAGCGACCGCGAGGCCCTGCAGTTGGGCCTGATCGACCTGATCTCTCCCAATCGGACCGCTTTGCTCGACACCCTCGACGGACGGACGATCAACCGGCTCGATGGCGGAAAAGTCGTTCTGCATACGCGCAGCGCCGCCGTCGTCGCGATAAATCCCACTCTGCGCGAAAAGATTCTGGACCGCCTCACCGATCCCAACTTGGCGGTCCTGATCCTCGTAGTCGGGGGCTTGCTGATCTATTTGGAGTTTCATGCGCCCGGTACCATTGTGCCCGGCGCTTTGGGCACCATCCTGGTGCTGCTCGCGCTCTTCTCCTTGAACCAGCTCCCGGTCCGCTACACCTCGGCCTTTTTGATTTTGGCGGCATTCGTCCTCTTGTTTTTGGAGGCCAAATTCGCCGCCCACGGAATCCTCGCCGCCGCCGGAGTGGTCTGCCTGGTTTTCGGAACGCTGACCCTGGTGCAGGGGCCAATCCCCGAAATGCGAGTTCACCTGGGAACCGCGCTAGCCTTGGGTGGTAGCTTCGGGGTGATCACCGCCGTGCTGGTGCGGCTGGCTGTCCGCGCGCGCCACAACAAGCTTAAGATGGGCGGCCCGGCGCTGGTGGGTCAAATTGCCGTGGTCATGCAGCCCCTCTCTCCGGAAGGCCAAGTGATGCTTAACGGCGAGATCTGGCAGGCCGAATCGCGCACTCCCGCCTCGCGCGGCGAGCGGGTTCGCGTGCTGGGGCTCCGCGATCTGACGCTGTTGGTCGAGCGGATTCCCTAGAAGTTGCAGGACCGGCTGCATTGCCGCTTGGGTGAGGTACAATCCCTGCTGAGCGAGGCTCCACATGGCGGGTGTTGGCGTTCCCGGATTGATTGTTATCGCCGTTGTCATTCTCTATCTGCTGAACTCCATCAAGATCCTGAGAGAGTATGAGCGCGGAGTGGTCTTCCGCCTGGGCCGGGTGCTGCCCGCTCCCAAGGGTCCCGGAATTATCCTGATCTTCCGCCCCTTCGACCAGATGGTTCGCGTCTCCCTGCGCCAGGAAGTTCTCGAAGTGCCTCCGCAGGACATCATCACCCGCGACAATGTAACTCTCAAGGTGAACGCGGTGATCACCCTGCGGGTCATCGATCCGTCGCGCGCCGTCATCGAGGTGATGAACTACGTCTACCAGACCTCGCAATTTGCGCAGACCACGTTGCGCTCGGTGTTGGGCGAAGTCGAGTTGGACGAACTGCTCTCGCACCGGGAAGCACTGAATCAGAGGATTCAGACCATCATTGACCAGCACACCGCCCCCTGGGGCGTGAAGGTGGTCAACGTTGAGGTCAAGCAGGTCGATCTGCCGGAGTCGATGCTAAGAGCCATGGCGAAACAGGCGGAGGCCGAGCGCGAAAAGCGCGCCAAGGTGATCCACGCAGAGGGCGAGTACAGCGCGGCGCAAAAACTGGTGGACGCAGCCGCCCTCCTGGCGACCCAGCCGATGACCCTTCAGCTCCGCTACCTGCAGACGCTCACCGATATCGGAGTTGAAAAGAACACAACGATCGTCTTCCCGCTGCCTTTGGAGATGATGACTCTCTTCAACAAAATGGGCGGCCTGCACGATATGACGCCCTCCGGTCAGACGCCGAGGCCGGCCCCCAAAGCAGTGGAGCCCGGAGCGGGAGAACCGGCATGAGATCGCTCCTCCAAGTGGATGAGGAAGACGAGAAGGAACAAGAGCAGCCGGAAATTAACCTCGGCGCGACTTCCCTGCTAGGTCTTTTTGTCGGACTGGTATTGATCTGTGGTGTATTTTTTGGCCTCGGCTATGCAGTCGGCAGACGGCCGTCCGCCGGACCGGGCGCCTCCCTTGGCGCGCCGCAAGCCGGCCCGCTCATCGCAAAGGCGGGCACCCCCAAGCCGTCCGCTATGCCGCTACAAACCGGATCGCCGAAGGCAGTCGGCAGTAGCGCGCTTCCGGCACCAAGTGATGTTCCCGCTCCGGTGTCCGGCGCGTCCGCACAGCCGGCCCAGTCGGCAATGGTCGACCTGCCAATCGATGAGACGCCACCCCCCGAGCTGAAGCCCTCCGCATTGCGGCAGCGGCGGCAGGCCCAGCCATCCGCCGTCACGGCGGTGCCGCCCACAGCGGCGGCTCCGATTGCGCCGGCTCCGTCACCCGCGGCGAGCACGCGGGCTGTCCCTGGTGCCGCAACTTCCGCGGCCGGGACGATGGTTCAAGTCGCAGCCGTCGCCCATCAGGAGGATGCCGACGTCCTAGTCACCGCATTACGCCAGAAGGGATACAGCGCGGTCGTGCGCACGGAGGCGCAAGACAAATGGCTGCATGTCCAGATCGGCCCCTACGCCAGCCGCGCAGAGGCTTCCGCGGTGCGGCAGAAACTCCTCTCCGATGGCTACAACGCCATCCTCAAATAGTCGCCTCCAGTTGTGAAACTCGTTCAGCCGTCGAGAGTACTTCTGTGGGAGTATCCAGGAATAGCTCGACAAACTCCGCTTTTTACCAAGAAAAGCCCGCACCTCGCGGCACGCGGTGGGACAGAACAAAGGAGAAATGCTCCAAGTAGCACGGCTCCGGAAACCACGGCCACGCGCTTCTAGCTTCTAAAAAGCACACGCATAGCCTGCCCCGAGGTCAACCACGACTGGGGCGCTCAGGCGTACCGGTGCCCTGATTTGATTTTGGCTGGGGTCAGCCGTGGAGCTAGTATTTGGATGAAGAACAGCGCAACCAGATAGGCCGAGCAAGCCATGGCAAATATCGGAATGTAGCTGTTGGTCGCATGCACAATGCGGCCGGTGGCAAGCTGGAAGAGCACGCCGCCCACCGCTCCCGCCATCCCTCCAAATCCGACGACCGTCGCCACCGCGGACTTGGGAAAGACATCGGAGGGGATTGTGAAGAGATTGGCCGAGAAGCCCTGGTGCGCCGCCGTAGCCAAGCCGATCAGCAGCACAACAACTAAAAGGCTATTCGAGAATGGCGCATAGATCACGGGAACGACCGCCAGCGCACAGATCAACAGAGTGATCTTTCGTGATGCGTTCTGGCTAAAGCCGTGCCGCAGCAAGGGCGACGGCAGCCAACCGCCCACAATGCCTCCCGCGCAGGAAATGACATAGACCATGATGACCGGCAACTCGCTCTGCTTCAGGTTGAGGTGGAAGGTGCCTTGCAGATAGCGCGGCAGCCAGAAGAGATAGAACCACCAGATCGCGTCAGTCAGAAATTTGCCGACGGAAAAGGCCCAGGTTTCCCGGAGCGGCAGAATACTGCGGAACGGCACGGACTTCACTTTCTCTTCCGGCTCGCTCTGAATAAAGGCCAACTCCTCGGGGGAGACACCTCGATGCTGCTCCGGCTTGGCATACATCCGCAGCCAGAAGCCGAGCCAGACAAAGCCCAGGGCTCCCGTTCCGACAAACGCGCCGCGCCAGCCCAAGCGATAGGTAAGAAAGGGCACCACCAGAGGAACAACGATGTTGCCGGCATTGGAACCGGAGTTGAAGATCGCAGTGGCGAGCGCCCGCTGCTTGCGAGGAAACCATTCCGCAACCGTCTTGATGCATGCCGGGAAATTGGCTGCCTCGCCCAACCCCAGCAGAAACATCGCCACGCCGAAGGTCAGTGCGGAATTGGCCGCGCCGGGAAGCATCGCGGCGATGCTCCATAAAACGATCGCAATGGCAAAGCCCCGGCGTGTTCCCAAGCGGTCCGTCAGCCAGCCGGCGCAGACCAGTCCGATGGCATAAGCAGTCTGAAAGGCCGCGGTCATGTAGCTGTATTGAATGCTGTTCCAGCCGACGACCCCTTCCAGATACTTCTCCAGATAGCCGATAACGCCGCGGTCCACATAGGCGATCAGCGTGACGAAAAAGAGGAGCGCGCAAATCTTCCAGCGGTAGTTTGTCTGGTGAGGAATTGGAATTTGCGTTGTGGGAGACGCGGTGGACATTCTCGCTCCTGCTTGCGGGATTCACTGAGATGCGCAATGGCATCCTTGCTCACCAAAGCGACGGTCAGCGGCCGAAGCCGGCGCAGCGATGCAAAAGCAAATATCCTCAGCAGTGTAACTGAACGGTAACAGCACGGCACGGAGGCGGAAAGCGAATCAGATTCTCTCGGGCGGTGGGAGCGGCCCTCCCACCCATACCGGCTCCGGCTGGAGGCGGATGCCGAAGCGGCGGTCCACAGCCTCCACAATTTGATCGCGCAAGGCGATAATGTCGCGCGCTCGAGCTTCTCCGCAATTGACGATAGCCAGCGTGTGCCGGCTGGAGATCGCGGCTGCGCCAAGCCGGTAGCCCTTTCTGAATCCGGCCTGCTCTATCAGCCACGCCGCCATCAGCTTCATGTGCGTCTTGCCCGCCGGATAGTGCGGGACCGATTCTTCCGGCAACTGCAATGCCGCGGCAATGCGGGACAGCGTCGCTGAAGGCTCCACCGGGTTCTTGAAGAAGCTTCCCGCGCTCAGGGAATCACGATCTCCCTGGCTGATTACCATGCCCTTGCGTGCACGGATCTCCAGCACCGCCTGCCTCACCGTGCTCAGAGTAGCCTCGGAATCCTTAAAGTAAAGCTTTAGATCTTGATAGGAAACTGTCGGCGCGCCATCCGGCGTTAGCAAGTACTCAACGCGGGTGACAATGTAGCGGTCTCGCTCCGTCGTGTTGAAGATGCTGCTGCGGTAGGCAAATCCGCATTCCGCATTGCTGAGCAAAACATACGCCAGCGCGCGCCGGTCATAAGCCCTCACCTGATGGATGGTCTGGGAAACCTCTTGCCCATAAGCGCCAACGTTCTGCACCGGGGTTCCCCCGGCCAAGCCTGGAATACCGGAGAGGCATTCCAGACCGGCCTGCTTCCGCTCCACCGCATAGGCGACGAATGCGTCCCACGGCTCGCCGGCGCCGACAGAATAAGCGGCTTTGCCGCCTAGGTGGCCCTCTCCCGTAGCGTCAATGCCGCGCAGGCCCACGCGGAGCACCAGTCCTGGAAAGCCGCCATCGGAAACCAGCAGATTGCTGCCGCCGCCTAAGACGAACAACGGCAGCCGGCGATCCCGGGCGAAGGCGACGGCCATTGCAACGTCCGGCTCGCTGGCCGCCTCCGCAAACCATCGCGCAGGCCCGCCAACCCGGAGAGTCGTGTAGGGGGCGAGAGGAACGTTTTCGTCAAACTCCATCTGCATCAAGGTACATCAACTCATCGGGACGCCCCCGCTTGTGGTATTGGGCTCAGGCGCAGCGATGGAACTTGAGCGACCGTCCCCGATAGAACTGCCCGCGCCGCTGGCGAAAGAATGAGGTGGACCATACAATGGTCAAGGAGCGGCATTGATCCGGCGGCGGCTCCAAGCCGGCGGAATTCGATTCGGCAAAAGAAGGAGTGAGCATGTATCCCGAAATGATGGTTGCGCCTATGCGCGAAGAGTTGACACGCGCGGGTATTAAGGAAGCGCGGACGGCGGAGGCAGTAGATTCGGCGGTGTCTCAACCAGGCACCACACTGTTGGTCGTGAACTCAATCTGCGGCTGCGCCGCGGGCAAAATGAGGCCTGGAGTCCGTCTGGCGTTGGGAAACAAGGCATTGCCGGACCGGTCGATCACGGTCTTCGCAGGCCAGGACACAGAAGCAACGGAGCGGGCGCGCTCCTACTTTGTAGGACAGCCCCCAACCTCGCCGGCGGTTGCCATCCTGCGCGATGGAAAGCTGGTCTATCTCATGCAGCGTTCGGTCATTGAGAACGCCACCGCCCCGATGATCGCCCAGGAGTTGTCACGGGCGTTCGACGAACTCTGCTCCAAGACGACCGCCTGATCCCGCTCGCTGCCGGTCCTAATCCTCGCCTCCAGCCGCGGTTTAGACCGGATTCACGACTGCTATGACCCACCTTGGTTGGAGAAGTGCGGCTTTTCTTAATGGAAAAGCCGCGTATGGTGCATCTGCCTCGGGGTACGCCTATCGTGAATCCGCTCTAGGCAACCGAATGTGGCTGGACTCGCGGCTGGCGAACGGCATATCGTCTGTTGTGTCTGGTGCTTGTTGGATGCCGGCCTTGGATGCCTCGTGTGCCGGTCACTGCCCCTTCATCTTGTCCTTGACGCTCTTGGCGAGTTTCTCAATCTCGTCGGCCTTTTTGATCACGTCGATCGAAAGGGTGTCTTTGTTGGTCTTCGCGACGTCGGCCTTGAGCTGCTCCGCAAGGACATACAGCTTCTGAGTGTCGCGGACCAGATCTTTCTGCCGTTGGGCATTGCGGAGCATGGCCTGACGCCGCATAAGCTGGGTCATTGCGGGATCGCTTTGATCGGCCAAATTGGGAGAAGAATCAGGAATATCCGGTACGTCGATCCTCACCGGAGGCGTTGAGGGATCGGTCGCCTGATTGTGACCCGGGGGCTGATTGTGACCCGGGGGCTGATTTTGGCCCGGTGCGCCGGATGGAGCGAAGAGAACCAGGGCGGTGGCAAACACAAGCGCGCAGCACAGGCTGACTAGCCTCCACCCTCCTCGCCGCGCGATGTCAAAGGCCTTCATGGCCGCACGATTCGATGCCGTTCCATTTTACACTCTTCTCCAAGGAGCCGACATTTGACGACCGCCGCCGTCACGCCGCAAAGGTTTCTCACTGATCTCAATCGGGAGTGGCTCTCCGACCTGGAGAGATTTCTACATGTGGGTCTCCCGAAGCTGATCTTCATAATTGTCTTCGCCGGATTGCTGATCTTCGCCGTCGACGTGATTGCCAAACGGATCGCTGCCCAGGCCTCTCATGGTCGAAAGGTGTTTGGCGGAGTCCGCTCCGGACAGGTGAGCACTCTGGCATCCGTCCTGCGTACGACCGGCATCAGCCTCGTTATCGCGCTGGCCGTGCTCCAGATCATGGAGAACGTTCTGAACTTCAATCTCGGCCCGCTGCTGGCCAGCGCGGGCATAGCCGGTATTGCTTTAGGTTTGGCCGCGCAGACCATCGTAAAAGACCTGCTCAATGGAATCCTGATCTTGCTGGAGGACCAATACACCACCGGAGACGTGGTGACCCTGGCCGGCCTGTCGGGAATTGTGGAGTCGATGTCTCTGCGCCGAACCATCTTGCGAGGCTTCGACGGCACGCTATACACCATTCCCAACAGTCAGATCACCAACGTCGCCAATCAAAGCCGCGACTTCTCCGTAACCACGATTAGCGTCTCAGTCGATTTCTCCGCCAACCCCGATGAAGTGATTCCCCTGCTCCGGAAGATCGCGCTTGAAGTCCGCAACGATCCGGGATACAAAGAAATCTTTCTCCAAGACCCTACCGTCTTTGGCTTGGACTCGATCAAGGGTTCGGAGGTCATCTATCCCATCCAGATCAAGACCGTGGCACGCAAACAGTTTGACGCGGTTCGTGAGATCCAGCGCCGAGTGAGACTGGCGCTGGAGCAGCACGGCATCCTCCCCGGCAGCCCGTATCGAGTCGCCGCAGCCCCCGGGCAAGAAGCCGCGGGAACGGCCGCCATGGGAGCTACGCAACCCCGAGCCCCTCAAGCGCCTGATCCTACCGCCGCCAAGCCTAAGGAAATCAATCCGTTCGCGCCGTCCTGAGCGCTGCCCGGCAAAGCGCCTTCCAAGCGACTTAGACAACCAATTGGCCACATCACCCTTCGGAACCTATAAGTCCTTGGGGTTGGATCGCATGAAAGTTGGTGGGATTGTGCACGTTTTTTGCCGGTATATGCCGGAGCGGATATGACATACTCGGCTTCTTCTCAAGAAAAGCCCTGCTTCGCAGCTCTTCGTAAAACGCAGCTACAAAAAAAGCGATCCATCTGCGCGCTTCCAAGAGGTACGACATCGAGTTTTTCTTTTCGCGGCTGGAGCCGCAGCATTGCGATTGCTGCAGCGCTTATCTTCGTGCTTCCCTTTTCCCGGGCATCTGCTCAGGAACTCTCACCCAAGGACTTGGTCCAGCAGGTCGTCTACAACGAATTGAATGCCGACCAGAACGATCATTCACGCTGGATCTACCTGGATCACGACCGGGAGCCGGGCAAAAACGTTGTTCAGGTGGTCGTGGAAACCGCCGAGGGCGCCATTAGGAAGACGATTGAGAAAGACGGCCACGCTCTCGATGCCGAGCAGCGGCAACAAGACGAAGCGCGTATCAAACGCTTCGGAAACGACCCGGAGGCGCGCGCCGAAAAGCGCCGAAACAATGCGCAGGACGATAAAAAGGCGCGCGCTTTGATGCAGATGCTCCCCGACGCGTTTCTTTGGACACACGGCGGCGAATCGGGCGATACTGTCACCCTGAACTTCAAGCCCAACCCCCAGTTTCAACCGGCGACGCGCGATGCGAAGGTCTTCGCCGCGATGGCAGGAACTTTGGTCGTCGATCGGAAGGCCAAGCGAGTGCGGAGTGTGAGCGGGACTCTGACTCGAGCGGTAACCTTTGGCTGGGGTCTCCTGGGCAAACTGCAAAAGGGCGGTACATTCCACGTAGAGCACACAGAGGTTGCTCCCGGCATCTGGCGCGTCACCGCCACCCAGGTCCACATCCAGGGCCATGCGCTCATCTTCAAAAGCATCAATGAGCAGCAAGACGACGAGACCAGCCACTACAAGCCCGCGCCGCCCTCGCTAAGCTTGGCCCAAGGTATCGAGATGCTGAACAGCGGGGCGGCGGAACGGGAGATTGGAGTGAGTTAGGCGGACCTAACTGCCGCCGCGCAAATTGCGGTAGCGGCGTATGAGCGCGTTGGTCGAGCTATCGTGCTTAAGCGCCGGTTCTGAAGCGCTTTCGAGCTCCGGAATGATGCGAACGGCCAGCGCCTTGCCCAACTCCACCCCCCACTGGTCGAATGAGTCGATATCCCAAACCACCCCTTGGGTGAAGACGTCGTGCTCATAGAGTGCCACCAGCGCGCCGAGCGCCTGTGGAGTAAGTTTCTCCGCCAGTATCAGGTTCGTTGGCCGGTTCCCCTCGCAGACCCTGAAGGGCGTCTGGAAGGGCGCCGACCCCTCCTCCGTCAACTGCTCTGCCGACTTTCCAAAGGCGAGCGCCTCGGCCTGAGCGAAAAGGTTGGCCATCAGCAGATCATGCTGATGCCGGTATGCGCTCAGCGGCTGGCAGAAGCCGATCATGTCACAGGGGATGAGCTTGGTTCCCTGATGAATGAGCTGGTAGAAGGAATGCTGTCCATCGGTGCCGGGCTCGCCCCAGACAATGGGGCCGGTCTGGTAATCGACCGTGTGCCCCTCCAGATTTACGTGCTTGCCGTTGCTCTCCATCTGCAGTTGCTGCAGATAGGCAGGAAACCGCTTGAGATTGTCGGCATACGGCATGATGCCCACGGTTTGCGCGCCGAAGAAGTTGTTGTACCAAACGGTAAGCAGACCCATCAGGACGGGCAGGTTGTGCTCCAGTGGCGCCGTGCGGAAGTGGCGGTCCATCTCATGGAAGCCGGCCAGCATCTTGCGGAAGTTCGGCGGCCCGACCGCGATCATGGTAGAGAGGCCAATGGCCGAATCCATGGAATAGCGCCCACCCACCCAATCCCAGAACCCGAACATATTGTCGGGATGAATGCCAAACTTGGCGACGCCTTCCGCGTTCGTCGAGACCGCGACAAAGTGCTTGGCCACCGCCTCTTCGCTCTTCAGCCCATCCACAATCCACTGCCGCGCCGTTGCGGCGTTGGCCATGGTTTCCAGCGTCGTGAAAGTCTTAGACGAAATGATGAACAGCGTTCGCGCCGGGTCCAGGTCGTGCGTGGCCTCTGCAAAGGCCGAGCCATCCACATTGGCGACAAAGCGAAAGGTCATCGAGCGGCGTGAAAAGTCGCGCAGCGCCTCATAGGCCATCTCCGGACCCAGATAGGAGCCGCCGATGCCGATGTTGATCACATTCTTAATGCGCTTGCCCGTATGGCCCTTCCACTTGCCGCCGCGGACATTGTTGGAAAAATCGGCCATACGATCCAGAACTTCGTGCACCGCGGGCACCACATTGACGCCGTCCGACTCGATGCTGGCGCGGCGAGGAGCGCGCAAAGCGACGTGCAGAACGGAGCGGCGCTCGGTGGTGTTGATCTTCTCCCCCGCAAACATCGCGGCGCGGCGCTCCTCCAGACCTCGCTCTCGGGCCAGAGCCACCAGCAAACGCACCGTCTCGGCGGTGATACGATTCTTCGAGTAATCGAGGAAGAGCCCCGCTCCTTCCGCCGTGAAGGTCTCGCCGCGCTCCTGATCGGTGGCAAAGAGCTGCTTTAGCTGCGCATCCTTCACGCCTTCATAATGTGCCTGCAAGGCCTGCCAAGCCGGACTCGAAGTAAGAGGCGGCCGCGACGAACGTTCTGTCATGTGGTTTCTCCTGTGCGCAGTTAGACAAGTTTCCTACGTTTTAGAACTGATCTCATCTCTCACCGCCCGGATGAGTACCCGCAAGGTTCAGGGAGCCTCTGCGTTGCCTCACTCGCCCCGCGGAAATATGAAACCATCCCTAATACAAACTCCGCCGCCGGCTCTTGCCCGATGGGGTCTCCGTGATGACTGGGTCTACCCATGGCGCGTCGGAGCCAATCAGTTGCAACGACTCCGGTGGTCCCCATGTTCCCGGCTCATAGTTATAAACCGGGGTAACGTTGTCCAGGACAGGCTGAACAATCCGCCATTGCGCCATCACCAGATCCTTGCGGGCGAATAGATCGCTGTTGCCCCGTAAGGCATCGCCAAGCAGACGCTCATACGGAGGCATGTCATTGGCCACGTGCTCCTTAAGCGTAAGTTCCACGTCATCGCCCACCATCCGCTCACCGGGAGTTTTGACCCGCAGGCCCAAACCGATGGCAACTTCCGGGCTGACCCGCATCCGCAGGTGCGCCGATCCGACGGGAACCAATTCTTGAAAGGTTTCCCGTGGCGGCCGCTTGAAGTGAACCACCAGCTCAGTGCAGGTAACCGGCAGCAGCTTCCCTGCCCTGATGAAAATCGGCACTCCCGCCCAGCGCCAGCTATCGATGAACAGCTTGATCGCGACAAACGTCTCCACGGTCGAGCCGGGAGCCACTCCCGGCACCGTGCGATAGCCTCGATACTGGCCGCGCACCACCGCCTGTGGGCTGATAGGCTGTACCGCTTTCAGCAGCGCGGAGGTCTGGTCGCGCAGGGCCTCTCGCGCCTCACCGGTCGGCGGGTCCATGGTGAGATTGGCCAGCACCTGAAGCAGGTGGTTCTGTACCACGTCGCGGATAGCCCCCGTCTCATCATAAAAGCGGCCGCGATCCTCCACTCCGAAATCCTCCGCCAAGGTGATCTGGATCGCTCTGACATAGTTACGGTTCCAAATAGGCTCGAAGAAGGGATTGGCGAAGCGAGTATAGAGGATGTTCTGCACCGGCTCCTTGCCCAGGAAATGGTCGATCCGAAAAATGTCTTCTTCGGGGAAAAATTGTTCCAGGGTGCGATTCAGCTGCTGCGCGGAGCAAAGATCGTGACCAAACGGCTTTTCGATGACGAGACGCGCGCTCTTGCCGCAGTCGGATTTCGCCAGATTCTCCGTCACAACGGCAAAAAGACTGGGAGGAACGGCAAGGTAGTTCAAAGGCCGCTTGGCGGAGCCAAGCTCCTTGTCCAGTTGCACGAAGGTCGCGGGATCTTTGTAGTCGCCATCGACGTAAC
This sequence comes from Acidobacteriaceae bacterium, assembly GCA_025449575.1. Taxonomy (GTDB): domain Bacteria; phylum Acidobacteriota; class Terriglobia; order Terriglobales; family Acidobacteriaceae; genus PALSA-350. Next base: position 14,514 of record JANWJB010000113.1, on the reverse strand, counting down.
GCAACAGTGAAAGAAGCTTCTCGAACGCTCCCGGAACAATGCCGCCATGCTTCTCCAGACTGTCCTTGGCCCGGTCCTTCAGTTGCTCAAGCGTCCAGCCGGCCTTGGCGACTCCGACGATGGGCATCTGAAAGCCCTCATCGCGGACCAGCGACTGAAGCGCGGGAAAGATCTGCTTATAAGCCAGATCGCCGGTGGCTCCAAAAAAGACCATCGCGTCCGACGAAAAACCTTCCATGCACCCTCCCGAGATGAACTAGGAACAACAACGATTGAGTTTGAGGCTTTTCCCCGTTCGCGGCAACTCAAGCGCCCCGCCGAGGGCGAGGGCCACCGCCAGCAAAACTCCCTCTGTGAAAGGCCCAAGACCCGGAATTCTGGTCTAAGACGCCGGTTTTTCGACATGGCCGCCGAAGGCGAAGCGCATGGCGGAAAGAACCCGGGTAACAAATTCCTCATTGCCGCGCGATGAGAAGCGCGTAAAAAGCGCGGAACTTAAGACCGGCGTGGGGATGCCCTCGTCAATCGCGGCCTTCAGCGTCCAACGACCCTCGCCGGAGTCGGAGACCCGGCCGGCATAGTTCTCGAGCTTGGGATTGCCGCGCAGTGCCCCGGCGGTAAGATCCAGCAGCCAGGAGGCAATCACGCTGCCCCGCCGCCACACCTCGGCGATCTGGGGCAAGTCGAAGTCGAACTTATAAAGCTCTGGATGGCGCAGAGGCGTGGTCTCGGCGTCGTCTTCATGCTTGGTTTTGCCGACGTCGGCATGCTCCAGAACTCCAAAGCCCTCCGCATAAGCAGCCATTACCCCATATTCGATTCCGTTGTGAACCATTTTGACGAAATGGCCGGCTCCGTTGGGACCGCAGTGGAGGTAGCCCTGCTCAGCGGTGGAAGGCTCCCCGGAAGCTCCGGGAGTACGGTCGATCGCGCCTAGGCCGGGAGCCAAGGTCTTGAAGACGGGCTCCAGACGCTTAACCGCATCTTTCTCTCCTCCGATCATCAGGCAATAGCCGCGCTCCATGCCCCAAACGCCGCCGCTGGTGCCGCAATCTACATAATGAATCCCCTTAGGCTTGAGGTCAGCGGCTCGGCGTATGTCATCGTGATAGTACGAATTGCCGCCGTCGATTACGATATCTCCTGGTTCAAGCAGAGAGGCAAGCGATGCGAGAACGGAATCGACCACGGCCGCCGGGATCATCATCCACACCGCGCGAGGCTTGGCCAGCTTCTGGACGAACTGCTCCAGGCTAGCCGCGGTTTGAGCCCCTTTGGCAGCCAGCGGCTGCATGGATTCGGCGCTGTGGTCATAGACCACGCATTCATGCCCGTCCTTGAGCAGGCGCTGCACCATGTTGGAGCCCATGCGGCCCAGACCGATCATTCCTAATTGCATCTGTCTTCTCCTGGTGAAATGTATTTCTTGGTGAATGTATCCCGACTATGTATGATGCGGCGCAATCACAAAGTGACGGAAAACGTCGCCGGCTGCTCTCTCTGAGGGCACCATGCAGTTTAGAGAGAAGCGTCGCCGCCTGCCTTATCTTTTCAGTCTCGAATGGATGAGAGCAGACAGAGGATAAGGTCGGCCGTCGCCCGCGCTGGCAATCTCAACTTCAGTGTCGCACAGAGGCTCCGAACCGGCTTGCTTGAACATGTTTTCCCGGCATTGCAAGGGCTCCTTTCACGGATTTCTCCCCCGGGTTTCCTCCTCCCCCCGAATATTCGATTCGCATGGCTTGCTGAGGGCGATATGGAGTGGATCAGTATCGATCGTGAGTTGCCGCGTGAGGCCAGGCTGGAGGTATTTGTCACCAACGGCCACGCGGTGGCCCCGGCTTGGTGGCTTGCCGGCAGGTTTGAAGCATTCTGTAAGCCCGGCTTGGCGCTGAAGTGGGTCACCCATTGGAGCCGCTTTCCTTCGCCGCCCCAAAAAGCTCCGTGAAAGAGCGTAATTGGCGCGGAGCGCTCTACAGTGCGGGAAAAAAGATTACGCGCGTAATTGAAAGCCTCCGGTTATGCAACTTTTGCTTCAGTCACGACGGCTGAGAGCTTTGCTAGCCTGGGTGAGTTTTCAGAAACACCCTCTTGGTTTCTTGTACTACTTTGTATTCCTCTGCCAGTTCTTAACTTTTGGGTTTCAACAATTTCCCTCCCCCGCCGACCTACATCATTCGTTGGAGTGTGCCCCTAGGCCATGATGCTTAATGTTGACTCATATTTAGTGCAAATGTTCCGTGAGGAGTTCGGTTCCGGATGGACGATGGAAGACGATCGACGGTTCTGGGCCCGCTTGCGCGGGCATGCCGGTCTGCGCTCGCTGCTTCGGGACGGCCGGGCGCTGGAGACGCTCTGCCGGCAGCTAACGCAAGACCGCAAAGATCAGCAATTCATTCATCAGCATTTACGCTGGATGAACCTCTGCTGTTTTTTATGTAGATTGGAGAGCGGATGTCGCATAATTAACAAACAATTACCACACTTTTTTGCAAGGTTTGCTGCAGAGCTGTTTATCGAAATGTTGGATCGGATGGAACTGGTAGTGGAGGAGAAATCTCCTCCGCACCTAAAACTCTTCGGAGACTTCGATGGCCAGGCGAATGATCGCAACACGCACAGTACGCCTATTGGAGGAGCGGCGTCAGGAGTTGCTTGGCGAACTGCGCGCGCTCTCCCAAGAGGCTGCCGCGCTGGTGCAGAAGTTGGAAGAAACTCTGGACGCCCTACGCGAGCACAACGGCGAGCGGGGAGAATTCGATGGCCTGGACCGGCCCGCAGCGATACGGAAATACCTTGAGCGGGTGGGCCGCCCCGTCGACTTGCGCGAGATCCGCGACGCCGTCGCTGCCCCGGCTAGCCGCTTCGAACCAAGGTCGATTTGGGATGGCGGCAAACGCGAGGTGGAGCAGGGCCGGCTGCTCAACGTCGCCGACGAATCCAAAGATCAGGATTGGGTGCTGGCTCTGCCTGAGTGGCGGCTCAAACGCCGCAAATAAAGACGCTGTCCATGCAGCCATTCCGACTGCATAACACGCGCCGGAGCCCGGACCGCCAATAGCTTTGTCCGATGGTAGGATGATTACACCTCGCACCGGGCGACTCCCGCAGAGGACTGAACCCGAGAACTGGCCGGGAAAACTCGCAGGATATCTGAATCGAGGACGAAGGGGTCAGCCGAGACCCTCCGGAAAACCCATCTGGGAAGCTGAAGTGACGTGGTCCGGATCTTCTGAGGATTCAGTATGCGACGAAAATTGCTGTGTGTTGACGATGAGGAGGTCATTCGTATCACGATGGCCGCCATCCTCAATCAGCATGGTTTCGACGTCGCCCCCGCCGCCACTGTTGCCGAGGCTTTGCAGAAAATTACTTCGGAAAAATTCGATGTGCTGCTGTCGGATTTGAACATCGGCAATCCCGGCGATGGCCTTACCGTGGTCAGCGCTATGAGGAGAACCCAGCCCGAAGCCGTGACCATGATCCTTACTGGCTATCCTGCGTTTGAAACGGCGCTCGAAGCCATCCGGCAGCAGGTGGACGATTACATCGTGAAGCCCGCCGACATCCCGGCGCTGGTGAGCGCGATTGAACGGAAGCTGGCGGCTCCCCGGGAGCATCGCCGCCTGCCGCAACCGCAGCGCGCGGCCATGCTTCTGCAACAGAATATCGGGCGCATCGAAGAACTCTGGCTTTCCGCCGTGGAAAGTGACCGCCTTTTGTCGCGAGTGACCGTCGAACACAAGCAACGCATCGAGTATCTCCGCAGCCTTTTGGACGAGATCATTCGCGCGGCCCTGTCCTTCGCCGGGGGAGAAACGGTTGATGCCCCTTCCCCGTTCACACTGCACATGACGTTGCGCGAGTTCACCGGCTGCACGCCGAGCATGATCCTGACAGAATTCTGCCTGCTACGCAGGGTTCTATCGCAGGTTGTGCAGGAAAACCTCCTGCTCGTGAATCTCAGCTATATCGTTCCCGATCTTGCGTTAGTGAACCAATGTCTTGATAAGGTAGCCCAGGTCACGCTGGAAATGCTCTTTGGTCCCAGCCAGGGAGAGACGTACGTTAGCGCGTGACGCGCAACTCCCCAAGTCAAGCGGATGTCGGCTATCGGGAGCTGCCGCTGAACTCGTAGATAACCTCACCCGGCCGGGCGAAGTGCAGAATGGTCCCCGCCTCGTGCTTCGGTCGAAACGACGGAACCGGGCGCAGGATCCTAGGGGAACTTCACGTCTAGCGCATAGATCTCCTGGGTGCCGATGTTGCGTGAGGCGAGGATCGAGTCGCCCGGGCCCAGGCCCGACCACCACCCGAAGCGCCCCATGGCCAGCTTGCCGCCCTGCGACAAATCGACGATGTGCTGTGGTTTGCGGTCTGCGAGGCAGACCCGGTACATGGGGAGGGTTTTGACGGCAGTTTCATTGAAATAGACGCATTTCCCGTCGCTGGACCAATTCGGATAATCGGCCTCCATTTTGGCCAGGTCTTCCCATTTCTTGGTCGTGAAATCGTAAAGTACGAGCTTTTGGTAGTCGGCGGTAATGGCCAGCAGATAGCGTCCATCCGGCGACCAGCGCGGCGAGAACAAGTGCACCGAATCCGGCAGGTCCGTCACCCGATGGGTTTTCAGGTTCAGGAGAAACAGCGCATTTCCTTTTGAAGTCCTGGCGTTGCTGGCGCCCTCATCAAACGCCATTGAATTTCCATCGAGAGACCAGGAACCATCGGTATGGCTGACGTCGCCCGAGGTGAGTTGCTGCGGATCTCCGCCCCCGGCTGGGACGGCGAAGACTTGCCAGGTCTTGCCCGGCTCATGGGCCGAATAAGCGATCCACTTACCATCCGGCGACCAGCGCGGAAGCCCGACTGCGGTTGGTGGGAAACTCAGCTCGTGCCGGTCGCTGCCATCGGCATTACTCTCCCACAAAATGCCCTCCGGGTAAGAAACATACGCGATCTTCTTCCCGTCCGGCGTAAAGGTCACGCCCTCCGCCGAGAGACCGGCGAGATACGGCACGAACGATTGCGTCTTCGGCTCGTAGCGGATGATCTCAGCCCGGCGTGCGGAGCCAATAAAGAAGAGCTTCTTACCGTCCTTGCCGGGCAACGGAGACTGCGAATCCATCTGCCCTACGGTCAACTGGACTGGGTTGTAGTCGATCTTTCGCCACAGGTCGCCCTTGACGCGCGCCGCCCACAGGTTTGCGACGCCGCCGCGGGTCGATTGGAAGACGTAGTACTTCCCATCATTCGTCCAGCTCCCGCAGCACTCGTTGGTGGGCTTGCTCCAGCCGGGAAGCAACTGCCTTAGGTGGCTTCCGTCCGTGCGAGCTTCCCATAAAGAACTTGTACGGAGCGTCGAATCAAAGACACTGAAGCGAAGCAGATGCCCATCGGGTGAGACTCGAAGCCAAAACGGATGACCGGCAGCAATGGTCAAAATCCTGCGCGGCTGGCTTCCATCGTCGCTTGTGGTGAAGATGTCGTGGTTTGCGCTATAAAAGATGGCGGTCCCGTTCGGCGACCAGGTTGCGTTATTGGCCATCAGGTTCCCGAGACGGCGGGGCTGACCGCCGGGAACCGGCAGCAGCCAGAGCCCACGTAGAGCCTCGGGGCCCGAACCGAACCGCTTAATCAGTAACTCCGGCTGTGTGGGCGAGATGGCGGCGATGCCCGAAGTTTCGAAAGGAATTTCGATCGGCTCCGTCCCGCCGCCTTCCGTCGAAACCTGCATCAAACTCGTTCGCCGAACACCCTCCCTGAAGTAGATCCGCGAGCCGTCCGTGAATAAGGCGGGAGGAGTATCCCCCACTCCGTTAAGTTTCGCTACTCCATCCTGGGTCAACTGAGTGACCCCCGTGACCCCGGGAGGGGGAAGCGTTGGCCGAAGGAAGTAAATCAAGACCAGGACCGCAACCCCGGCAAGCGCCCATGCGAAGGGCCGCGCTTTTCCTGAAAGCCTCGGAGCGGCGGCAGGCGCCGCGACCGGGGCGGCGGTGGCCGACGCGGTCGGGACCGCCGCGCTTGCGCTGGCCCGGCCTGAATCGATGTCGCGTTTTAACCGCTTGAGATCGGCTCGCAGGTCCGCGGCGTGCTGATAGCGCAGGTCGCGATCTTTCTCCAGAGCTTTGTTGATGATCTCTTCAAGCGCCATCGGAAGGTCCGGGTTCAAGCGCACCGGAGCCACCGGCGCCCGGTTCAGAATGCAATCGAAGATCTCTCCCGTGCTCGGCCCGCGAAACGGCGCCATGCCGGTCACCATCTCATAAAGCACCACGCCGAAAGAGAAGAGATCGGTTCTGGCATCCACCTCCTTGCCCCGAACCTGCTCCGGAGACATGTAGGCGACCGTGCCCATCGTCGCGCCGGGGCTGGTCAACTGCTCCTCGCCCATTGTCGAGTCGTCGGAAGAGACCGTCGGATCGTCTGGAGAAGCATGCGATGGCGCGCCACGTCCGGCCTTCGGCAACGCCTTGGCCAGCCCGAAGTCGAGAATCTTCGCATGCTGCCGCGTGGTTACGAAAATGTTCGCGGGTTTGATATCGCGGTGCAGAATGCCCGCGGAGTGCGCGGCGTCCAGCGCGTCGGCAATCTCAATCCCTAACGACAGCGCGGTTTCCAGATCCAGCGGCTTTCCGGCAATCTCCTGCCGCAGCGTCGCCCCTTCCAGAAATTCCATGACGATGAAGGCGTGGCCGTCCGCTTCGCCGATGTCGTAAATCGTGCAGATGTTCGGGTGGTTCAGCGCCGAGGCAGATTTTGCTTCCCGCCGAAACCGATTGAGCGCCTGGGGGTCCTTGGCCAACTCGTCCGGCAATAGCTTCAGCGCAACAAAGCGCTCTAAGCGGATGTCGCGTGCCTTGTAAACCACGCCCATTCCGCCAGAACCGGCTCGTGATTCGATCTCATACGGTCCGAGTCTGGTGCCGCCGGCGATTGCCATCGGCCCCAATTATAGCCCGGGTATGCGAGCGCACCGGGCGCATCTTTACCGCCCCGGTAAGGCGGCCTGCAGGCGGGTTGCCTAATAATAAGGAATGTCCGCTCGACGCCGATGTCGGCTATCGGGAGCTGCCGTTGAGCTTGTAGATAACTTCACCCGGCCGAGCGTAGTGCAGAATGGTCCGCGCCTCATGCTCGATGGTGTCCGGATCGCTCTTGAGGCTCTGGATGTGCTGCTCAAGCTGATCGTTCTGTTGCTGCAACTCCAGAATCTGCTGGCTGAGCGCGCGATCCTCGTTCTTCTTCTTTTGGTAGATGGTCAGACCGTTGGCGCCGAACATCACATGGTAGGCGATCAGAGCGGCAATTGCGATCGCCAAAATAGTTGCCGCGCGCCGCCTCCATTGATATGCCAGGACGGCGAGCGCTGAGCCCACGTTGCGCTTCTCTTTTTCCGCCGCTTTTCCAGCCTTCATCGCCCGCTCCGCATCTTGTCCCGTCATTTCTGTGCGGGCAAGTCAGTTCAGCCCAACACCCAACTTTGCGCCGCTTGGTTGAGCGCCTCACCGTCCCGCTCCGAGCGCGCTTCGGTGTAGACCCGCACCACCGGCTCGGTCCCCGACATCCGGTAGCACGCCCAGGAACCATCCTCGAAGATCAGCTTGAGGCCGTCCGTCCGCACCACCCGGCTCACCTTCCTCCCGCCAACCTCAGCCGGATCCTGCCTCATCTTTTCAGTGAACTTTTGCTTCACCTCTCCGGTCAAGCGAAAGTTCTCTCTGCGCGGGTAAAAGGAACCATACTTGGCAAATGCGCGCGCCAACTGCTCTTTGAGCGAGGTGCGGCGCCGCGCCACCATCTCCGCGACCAGCAGGCCGGCCAACACTCCGTCCTTTTCCGGCACATGTCCGCGAATGGTGAGGCCCGCGCTCTCCTCGCCGCCAATCGCAATAGCGTCGCGGTTGATCAGCTCGCCGATGTATTTAAAGCCGACCGGCGTCTCGTGCAACTGAATTCCATAGTGCTCGGCGATGGCGTTGACCAGGTTGGTGGTGGCTACGGATTTCGCCACGCCATTCTTCCAGCCGCGGGTCTCCACCAGATACTCGAAGAGCAGCGCGATAACGTAGTTGGGCTGCACAAACCAGCCGCCCGCATCGACGATGCCGAAGCGATCGGCATCCCCGTCGGTGGCGATGCCCAGCGTGGCTCCGGTTTCCTGCATCTTGGACCGGCAGTGATCCAGCAGCGGGCCGTCCGGTTCCGGCGCATGGCCGCCAAAAAGCACGTCACGGTAGTCGTGTACGGTTGCGACCTCCACCCCATGCCGGCGCAGCAAATCAGAGCTGTAGCCGCGCGCGGCGCCCCAGAAGGGGTCGAAGACGATCTTGAGTCCAGCCTTCTTGATCGCGGTGAAGTCCACCAGTTCTTCCAAACGCGCGAGATATTCCGGCTTCACATCGATCTGCTCGGGAGTGTCCGGCGTGGTATCCGCGGCCGTCTCCTGCTCCGTCCCCAAAGCGCGGATCGCGTCTTCCACCTTCGTGGTCACCTCGGGGAGGGCCGGAGCGCCATCGGCCGTGGAGAACTTGACGCCGTTGTATTCCGGAGGATTATGCGACGCGGTGAAGTTGATGGCGCCGGACGCCTTCTGCCGGCGGACGGCATAGGCGATGGCCGGGGTGGGAGCGGGCTCGGGAATCACCACCGGCGTCACTCCATTGCGCGCCAGAATGCGCGCTGCCTCGGCCACAAACCTTTCGCCCAGAAAGCGCGGATCGCGTCCCACCAAAACGCGGTGGCTGCTGCCCTGCCCTTGCGGCGCCGGTTGCGAGGCTACATATCTGGCGATTCCGCCAACCGCCCGACGCACGTTCGCCAGAGTGAATTCATCGGCAAGGATGGCGCGCCACCCTGAAGTTCCAAATTTGATTTCGGTGAGCATAAGAAGGCTTCCTATGGGATCTGACCGCGCCGCAGGAAAACAAATAGCGCTCTGCTACAGCATACCCCGCTGCTCCAGCGCGATGGTTATACTCCCGAGAAGGGATGTCGGTTCAGCCGCCCGGGCTGCCTTCCCTTCTCTTGGAGACTCCCGCCTTGTCCAACGACAGCCAACCGAGCGCTCGCCTGATCCTCTGTTCTTGCGCATCCCAGGAGGAAGCGCGCCGTATCGCCGCTAAGCTGATCGACGAACGGTTGGCCGGCTGCGTCAGCGCGCTGCCCGGGATGGAGTCCACCTACCGCTGGCATGGGGCCATCGAGCGAAGCACAGAATCTCTTCTGCTCATCAAGACCGACACCGCTCATCTGGAGCAGGCGAAAGAACTGGTGCTGGCTTCTCACTCCTACGAAATTCCCGAGATCCTCGTGCTGGAGATTGCCGGCGGAAGCACTCCTTATCTGGCATGGCTGGCAGAGGCGCTGAAGTAAACCGGAGATTTTGCTATCCTTTGCAGGATGCACGTCTGGCTTGTGCTCTTCCCCGCCATGCGACTCTTGTTCGCGGTTTTCGCTGCAAGTGTCGTTGCTCTGATGGCAGCGGCCATCGGCGTGGCCCGGCATATCAGGCGGCACGCGGCAGAGCAGAAATCCCAGGCGAGAGTGGCGGCCGCAGCCGATGGGCTTTCGATACCGCCCGAAGAACAAGGAAACCCGTAATTGCAGCCACAGAATGAATTCCCGAGGGGGAGAGTGACGATGGCGGAATTTCTCTTCAAACAGCAAGCGGCTCTTCCTGCGAGATTGCTGAGGGCAAACTCACCGGCACAGATCGGATGGCGCACTCCGGCGCTGGCCGTAGCCGCCACCGGGGTGCTCGCGGTCTCCGCTCACATTTCCATTCCTCTCGGCTTTACTCCCGTGCCGCTCACCATGCAGACCTTTGCCGTGCTGCTGCTGGGCATGTTGTTTTCACCTCGCGCGGCCTTCGCCACCATGGCACTTTATCTGGCAGAAGGCGCGGCTGGCCTGCCGGTTTTCAGCTCCGCCGTCGCCGGCGGCGGGTTTGTCCACCTTTTCGGGCCCGATGGCGGCTACCTGCTCTGCTATCCCTTTGCCGCCGCGCTGGCCGGCGCGATCTACCGTGCCGGCGGCCGCCGCTTCGCCTCCTCTCTGGGCGGCGCCTTCGCCGGAGCTGCTTTGATCTTGGCCGCCGGCGCACTCTGGCTCAGCGTTCTATCCCGGGCCGGCATCTCGACAGTGGTCGCTGAGTCAGTCGTTCCATTCTTGGCCGGCGATGCGGTGAAAGCTGCGGCAGCCGCGGCTTGCGTTTCAACCTTCCGTTCCATCCGAAAGCCGGCTAAATCCGGCTCATCGGCAAACTCCTAACAGCCGGCCACTGCATTGCCGGCGATCCTCCTTCGTCCCAACGCCGATTTGGCGTCTCCAACCGGCTTTTAGAAAGGACTTGGCATCTCCACTGTTATGTCGCACAAAGCAGTTTCCCGGCCTCATCCCTCATCCCCCTCACAAAGCGACGCAGCAAGCTCCGCGGTGCGTGAGATCTCCATCGCTCACAGTCCCGATTCCGACGACGCATTCATGTTCTATGGCCTTGCCACCAACAAAGTCCGCGTGCCCGGCTATAAGTTCGTCCATACTCTATGCGACATCGAGACTCTCAACCACCAGGCGATGGGGGATGCCCCCTACGACGTCACAGCCATCTCCTTCCACGCCTATCCCTACTTGCAGAAGAAGTATGCCCTCATGAGCTGCGGAGGCAGTGTTGGAGAAGGTTATGGGCCCATGATCGTTTCCAGCCAGCCGGTCACGCCGGACCAGGTGCGCCGGATGCGCATCGCCGTGCCCGGCACGCTGACCACCGCCTACCTCACGCTGAAGCTTTTCGCTCCCGAGGTCGCAACCGTTACGATTCCTTTTGACAAGATCATTCCGGAAGTGCTGGCCGGCGGCGTGGAGGCGGGGCTCATCATCCATGAGGGCCAGCTCACCTACTCCAGCAGCGGCCTGCACCGCGTTCTCGACCTCGGCCAATGGTGGCGGGAGCAGACGGGGCTGCCTCTGCCCTTGGGCGGCAATGCCATCCGGCGCAGCCTGGGCGAAGGGGTCCAGCGGGTGGTGGCGCAGGCGCTGCGTGACAGCATCCAGCATGCCCTCGACCACCGCGAGGCCGCGCTCGAATATGCCATGCAGTTCGCCCGCGATCTCGATCCCCAGACCGCCAACCGCTTTGTCAGTATGTATGTGAACGCGCGCACGCTTGACTATGGCGACGACGGCAAAGAGGCCATCCGCAAACTGCTGGCAATGGGATACGAACGCGGCGTGATCCCCCACGCCGCCCAAGTCGACTTTGTCTGCTAAGGCGTGTTTGTCTCGCGTGCAACAAGACCAATATGTCGGGACATGGCAAGCCCTTAAAGCGGATACACCTATCGTGAATCCGCTTTAGCGCTGACTGATCGAGCCGGTACCCTCACCTTTTCTTCCCATGCTTTGCGCAGGTCGTCGCGGCGTCCCAGCACGTAAGCTTTGGCCTCTTCCAAACTCCCGTAGACACGACGGCCCTTAATCATGTTGCACGGGCGACAGCAGGCCACCAGGTTGCTTGGGTCCTTTTTGCCCTTGCGCGCCCGAGGAACTACAAAGTCAACTGACATGACCAGAGCGTTCTCGAAACTCGCCTTCCCATCCAGACCACAGTAACGGCAACAATACCGATCTCGTTCCAAAACTTTCACGCCCTCGTCCAACGTTACCGGCTTCGCTACGAGTGTCAAACTGAGAAGATCCAACGGCATAAACACCTCCTAAGTCGGAGCCCTTATGCCCGGCCATTCTACGCTTTATCCGAACCGTTCGGTCCGGTTCCTCCCATGCCCGCCAATTGCAGATCTGCAATGACGCGGAACCTTTGAGCCTCTTTTAGAGTCCTGGTCAAATAGCCTCGACCAGTCTTAAAAAGCCCGCGCCTTTGGACCTAAGCGAAGCTTTGAGCACACCAGCAATAATGTTGACGTTTCTCGCACGCTGTATATACTGAGAATACCCAGATGCCGCCTACCTTTACGCTTTCCCAAACCGATAAGCGCCCGATGTACCTCCAGATTATGGAGCAGATCAAACAACGCGTTGCTGCCGGTGACTGGGTGAAGGGACAGGCGATTCCCTCTATCCGGCAACTGGCAGTCGATCTTCAGGTGAGTGTCATCACAGTCAAGCGCGCTTACTACGAGCTCGAACGCGCGGGGATCATCGTCACGCACCACGGCAAGGGTTCCTGCATAGCCGCTTCAGCCCGTTCGCAGGCCCGGCTGCGCGAGCAGGAGCTGCAGGAACATTTAGAGCAGGCGGCCCGCATCGCGGCGCAACTGGATATGCCGGCCGAAGAGCTTGAAGACCGCTTGCATGCGGCCGGGGATCGCTGGGCCAAGAACGAAGAGGAACTCATATGACAGATCTTGCTTTAGACATGCGCGGAGTCAGCAAGAAATATCGCTACTTCACGCTCGACAAGGTAGACCTGAAATTACCGCGAGGCCAGATCATGGGACTTATCGGCGCGAATGGCGCGGGTAAATCCACTACCATTCGCATTTTGATGGGTCTGGTTCATCAGGATGCGGGCGAAGTTCGCGTGCTCGGCCACAGCATGCCCGCCGAGCAGGTCGCCGCCAAATGGGATATTGGTTTCGCATCGGAGGACATGCGCCTCTACGATTCCATGACTCTCGGCTGGCACATGAATTTCATTCGCTCGATCTACTCCAGTTGGGACGCCTCCTACGCGCAGCTTCTTCTCAAACGTTTTGGGCTGCGGGCGGACCAAAGGATCAAAGGTCTCTCCCACGGCCAGCGTGTCAAATCGGCTCTGCTCCTGGTGCTGGCGCGCAAACCCAAACTGCTCGTGCTTGACGAGCCCACTACCGGTCTCGACCCGGTCGCCCGCCACGAGATTCTCCGCGAGTTGACGGAAGTCATGGCCGACGAAGACCGCAGCGTCCTGTTCTCATCTCACAACACTCAGGATGTGGAGCAGATCTCCGACTACATCACCTTTATCGATCGCGGGCGCATCATCGACTCCATGGATAAGGAGGCGTACCTCGACCGCTGGCGTCGGCTGCGCCTCGAAGTCCCTTTGGGGATTGACCTCCCGGCCCTGCCGGGCGTCATTGGGGTGCACCAGCGCGGGAGGCTTGCTGTCGCGACGGCCAATGCTTTTGTGCCGGACCTTGCAAATGCCTATGAAAGCACCGGCGCCCGCGTTCAATGCATTGAGAATATGACACTCGAAGAGATTTTTGTCGCCAATGTAGAGCACAGCCGCGAGGAGGTGGAAGCATGAACGGCTCCATCATCGGTCATCTGGTTCTAAAGGATTGGCGTCTCCACCGTTCGCTCATTTTGCTCACGCTTGCCATCGGATTTGTCGCCCTGCTACTGGCGCAATTCGGCGGCCTGGCTCTTGTTCTCGGTGGCGTGTGGTTCTTTGTGGTGCTCTGCGTTCTGGGCAGTATGCTACCCGCTTCAACCATCCTGAATGAACGAAAGAAACAAACCCTGGCCTTCATCATGAGTCTTCCCGTCTCCTCAGTCCAGTACACCATTGCGAAAATGCTGTCCATCTGGGCGCTGTTCCTGGTTCCTTGGCTCACGCTCCTGATCTTCGCGCTGGTTCTCATCGCGAACGGCCATGTAGTTCCTCAGGGCTCCGTTCCGATGTTGCTCATGCTCGCCATGCTGCCTCTGATCGGTTTTTGTCTGATGTTTTCGACTGCGTTGGTCGGCGAATCCGAGGGATGGCTCATCGCTGCCAGTGTTCTCTGCAACAGCTCCTACTGGCTGGGCTGGTATTTACTAGCCCGCGTCCCGTCACTAGCGGCTAATTTGAAAGCTCCAGTCGCAGTTTGGAATGCCCCGGCTATCACGGTTCTGTGCGCCGAGCTTGGATTGATCGCTCTCATCACCGGTCTCACGCTCTTCTTCCAATCCAGGAAGAGGGATTTTACTTAATGAGCTATCTACCCGCCATTCCCTAGAGAACTCGAAAGGATCGTGCTATGCGATACGCGTGTTTCCTGGCAGTGTTGCTCGCTGTGGTTTCGGCGCGCGCGCAGGACGGAGCGACAGTTTACAAGGCGCACTGCGCGAGCTGCCACGATAGCCCGGCGGCGCGAGTGCCCCCCAAAAGCGCGCTGAACGCGATGAAGATTCCGCAGTTGGTCGCGGCGCTGGAGAGCGGCGCGATGAAAACGGTGGGCGACACGCTAACGCCGCAAGAACGTTACGCTGTGGCGCTGTACCTTGCGACGCCCACGCCAAAGCCGGCGCCGTCAAAGCAGTTGCCCGCCTCGGCTTTCTGCTCCGCCGGCACGAAGCCAATCCGATATTCGTCGTCCGGCCCAAGCTGGAGGGGATGGAGCAACGGGGTGGCGAACAGCCGCTTCCAAAGTTCGGCGGGTGCGGAACTCTCCGCGAACGATGTGACAAAGCTGAAGCTGAAATGGGCATTCGGGCTAGGCGACGAGACCTCTGCGCGCTCCCAGCCCGCCGTCGCGGATGGCCGGCTATTTTTTGGAACGCAGAGCGGCGACATTTACT
>JANWJB010000112.1 GCA_025449575.1 Acidobacteriaceae bacterium | reverse complement strand
TGCGCAGCCGGCCTGCATCGCGCGGACCTGCCTCAAGGAAGCCTCCAGTGAAAAAGCGGCGATAGAAACTCCTTGCGCAGCGACCGACCTCCGCCGCAGCGGATGCTGGGATTCTTCGAGCGGAGCCACTCCTGCCATGCATAGCGAGGGCGACCCCGCAGAGGCAATGGGCTACAGATGAGAGAGCAGCTTCGGCTTCCCCATTTCGTTGGCTGGAAAGCAATCTCTACGAGCTCGACGCCAAGGCCGATGACGGCGTCCGGCTCACCCGCGACGAGCTCCAGCCGCGTCTACAGAATCTGCTGCGCGAGCGCTTCCATCTCGTAGCGCACACTGAAATACGCTCCAGCCGCGGATACGCCCTCGTGATCGCCAAAGGCGGCCCCCACCTCACCCCCACTAAGGCAGTTCACTTCCCCGGCTTCCGCATTCGCGTAAGTTCCGGCGAAATGCGTGGGGAAAACTGGTCCATGCCCCAGTTGGCCAAATATCTTGCGCCCGCAGCCGGTTTCCCGGTCGTCAACCGGACTGGGATCACCGGCAGCTATGATATCGGCTTCAGCTACGCGCCGAACTCCGAAGCCGACAGCACCCTTCCCTCCCTCAATGAAGCTCTCAAAGAGGCGACGGGCCTTCTACTCAAGCCGCAGCGGGTCCCCGTTGAAACTCTTGTCATCGACGCGGTTCAAAAAATTCCCACAGCAAACTGAACAGTCTTCGATACATCCGCATCCAGGCTTGGCCTTTGCCCGGGGCAGAAGACGGCGCGAAGGCAGTGGCAGGCGCCCGGGAGGGTCTGGCGAAGCCGGCGTTTCCCGAAACTCTCTGCAGACCCACTTCATCAAACGGTAGAGGCAAGAGACAAATGACGAAAAAACAAGCATGCTTTGTCTGGATAGGGGTGTTCGCTCTCGCGTACCCGGTTGCCCATGCGCAGAGCCCGCAGCAGATTGTTCAACAGGTGGTCAATACCGAACACACGGCAGACAAAAATGACCGCTCCCGTTGGATTTATCTGGAAGAGATTCGCAAGCCTCAACAACAGCTTCTACAGTGGGTGGCCACCACGCCGGAGGGAGAGGTCGAGCGCGTACTGGAGAAGAACAGCCAAAGACTCCCGGAGTCTCAGCAGAGCGATCTCGTTCAGAAGTTTCTGCAAGACGCGGGCGCCAGGCGCAAGCAGGTCGCCCAGGCGAATCATGACAATCGGCAGATCGATGATCTTCTGCAGCTTCTGCCCGTCGCCTTTCGATGGACACAAACCGGCGAAACGGCGGCCCTTTCCCGCCTGCACTTTGAACCGGCACCCAACTTCCATCCGCCCACGCGCGAGGCGCGCGTCTTCAGCAGCATGACCGGCGATCTCATTGTCGATAACCGGCAACACCGCATCCGCGCCATGAGCGGCCACCTTCTTCACCCCGTCGTTTTCGGCGGGGGAATCCTTGGGAAATTGAAGAGCGGCTCCTTTTCTCTCGAGCAGGAGCAGGTCGCACCGGGTCTCTGGGAACTGACATCCTTCCACCTGCACTTCGATGGCAACGCGTTTCTCTTCAAGAGCATCTCGCTGCAGGAAGACGACAACCGCTCCGGCTTCGAGCGCGAGCCTTCGACCATTTCTCTCGATCAAGCTGCAAGGGCAGTCATGAGCCGGCCGGAGGTCCAGGGGACGAAGCCGGCATTCGCGTCGAGGACGAGCACGCAAGCTATCGCGGATTCGCGGTTGCAATCCGCAAGATGATTCCCGATGCGCAGGCAGCGGCATACGCTTTTGAGAGCTCTACACAGTTATGAAGACGGATTTTGGCCGTGCCTGAGTGCGTTGGTTCGAGAACCAGCCTGTCGGGTGCAATACTGCGAATGGAAGAGAATAATTGGAGCGCAAAGCATGGGAGCTATGGCATGAAAAGCAGAATTGCCATTTGGGCTATCTTGGGCGCCCTCGTTGTCGTCGCCTGGAGCAACTACATCTCAGAGACTTTGTCGAATCCGCTTGGCAGGGGCGGCAGCGGGCGCATTCTCATCCATCTGACCTGCCCGATCTCGCTCGCCAGCCACCATCCGCAAGGCTTTTACTTCGTCCTCATTGCAAATGCCGCAACCTATGCATTGGCGGGTATCGTAGTGGAAATCATGCGGCGGCACTACCACATCCGCTCGAACCCAAACTTAAACTAATACGACACAGAATTCTAAACGGCACACTTCTGAGATCGCGTAAGGGCTTTCGCTTTTAGTGTTTTCCCTGTCGAAAGCTAAGAACGCAGATTTTAGACACAACCGGATGTCTGAAGAAAGGGAGACCCCATGAGCACGATCAGCGTGAAGGACGGGACCACGATTTATTACAAGGATTGGGGAAAGGGCGAGGTTGTCGTGTTTTCCCATGGTTGGCCGCTGAACGGCGACGCATGGGACGCCCAGATGTTATTTCTGGGGCAGAAAGGCTATCGCGTCGTCGCTCATGACCGCCGCGGCCATGGACGCTCCAGCCAGCCGTGGGGCGGCTATAACAACGATACGTTCGCGGATGACCTGGCGGCGCTCATCGATGCGCTCTCTGTGAAGCGCGTAACTCTGGTAGCGCACTCCATGGGTGGCGGAGAAATCGCTCGCTACGTAGGAAGGCACGGCACAAAGCGCCTGTCGAAGATGGTATTCATCGGCGCCGTCCCTCCCCTGATGTTGAAGACGGAAAAGAATCCTGACGGAATACCGCTCGGCGCCTTCGATGGCATGCGTAGGGGCATCGCTGGGGACCGTTCTCAGTTTTACAAGGATGTGAGCATCCCCTTCTACGGGTACAACAAGCCCGATGCGAAGGTGTCCGGAGGCGTTCAGGAAGAGTTTTGGCGCCTGGGCATGCAGTCGTCGATCATCGGGTCTTACGATTGCGTAAAGGCCTTCTCAGAAGACGATTTCACCGACGACCTCAAGAAAATTGATGTTCCCACTCTATTTATCCACGGCGACGCAGACCAGATTGTGCCGGCGAATAACACATCCGTGCCGGCGGCGAAACTGGTGAAGAATGCGAAGTTGAAACTGATTCCAGGAGCGCCGCATGGAATTTGCACCACGCATGCGGACCTGATCAACAATGAGCTTCTAGCCTTTCTGAAAGAAGGCTAGCGGAATCCTACGGGGAGGGATGACGTGGTGGTTGAAGAACTATTGCGGCACCTTACTCCCACTCGATGGTTCCCGGGGGCTTGGAGGTGATGTCGTAGACGACGCGATTGATTCCCTTCACCTCGTTCACGATGCGATTGGAGATCTTCTTGAGCAGCTCATAGGGCAGCGGAGCCCAATCGGCGGTCATTCCATCTTCGGAATGCACGGCGCGAATGGCGCAGGTGTAGGCATAGGTGCGCTGATCGCCCATGACTCCTACGCTTTTGACCGGCAACAACACAGCGAACGACTGCCATAGTTTCGTATAGAGCCCGGCGGCTTTAACTTCCGTGACGACGATGTCGTCGGCCTCCTGCAGCAAGGCGACGCGCTCCGCGGTGACCTCGCCAAGGATGCGCACGGCGAGACCGGGACCGGGAAAGGGTTGGCGTTCGAGAATCTCAGCCGGCATGCCCAGTTCCCTGCCGATGCGCCGCACTTCATCTTTGAACAAATCGCGCAGCGGCTCGATCAGCTTGAGAGTCATGTCTTCGGGAAGGCCGCCGACGTTGTGGTGGCTCTTGATGGTCTGCGAGGGACCGTGTACAGAAGACGACTCGATCACGTCGGGATAGAGTGTCCCCTGCACCAGCCAGGAGACCGCATCCTCCGTTTGCCCCTGCTCAAGGACGCGCCTGGCCTCGTCATCGAAGACCGCGATGAACTCATTGCCGATGATCTTGCGCTTGGCCTCGGGGTCGGTGACGCCGCCCAGCCGGCTAAGAAAGCGTTCACTGGCATCGACGGCAACCAGGTTCAAGCCGAGCTTTCCGCGCAGGTTTTGCTGGACCTTGGAGAACTCGTCGCGGCGCAACACTCCATTGTTGACGAAGACGCAGGTCAGCCGGTCTCCGATGGCGCGGTCCACCAGCACCGCGGCGACGGAGGAATCGACGCCGCCGGAAAGGGCGCAGATCGCGCGGCCGCCGCCAACTTTTTCGCGAATTCCCGCGACGGTGGACTGGATAAAGTGCGCGGGCGTCCACGTAGGCTCGGCGTGACAGATGCGGAAGAGGAAGTTGGCGAGCAGCGCCGGTCCTTGCGGCGTGTGATGCACCTCGGGATGGAACTGCACCGCCCAGATGGAGCGGGCGGCGTCGGCAATGCCGGCCACGGCGTTGGAGGTGCTCGCGATCAACTGGAAGCCGGCGGGCAGTTCCAGGGCTTCATCCCCATGCGACATCCAGACGGGGAAATTTGCGGGCAAACCGGCAAACAGGGGCGCCTCGAACCCGGGAAGGACGGAGACCTCCGCATGGCCGTACTCGCGTTTCTCCGCCGGCCGGACCTTGCCGCCCAGATGGTGCACGATGAACTGCAGGCCATAGCAGATCCCGAGAATCGGGACTCCAAGGGAGAGAATTTGCCGATCGGCAGCCGGCGCATTGTCGTCGTATACCGACCAGGGACCGCCGGAGAGGATCAGGCCAATGGGATTCTGCGACCGAACCTCCTCCAGCGAGGCGGTACAGGGCAGCACCACGGAAAAGACGTTCTGCTCGCGGATGCGGCGGGCGATGAGCTGAGTGTATTGACTGCCAAAATCCAAAACTACGATCGAAGGATTATGCACGATCCAAGTTTTTCAGGGATTCGGGCAGGCAGGCAAGTAAAGAGTTCCAGCCTCCCCGGATCTCAGACCCCACCAGCTCTTGAGAAATCGACAGGATCGGAGGATCCGCTATGCCGCCGGCGCTTCCGCGCTGGGGCGATAAGCGCGCCAGAGCCGGATAAAGACGCCCAACCGCGCCACCTGGAAAAAATCGGAGAAAGCCATATAGACCACCGTCACCCCGGCCCACCACATATAAAGCGGCGGCCCCTGCATGGTTGCGGTGAATGGGACGGGCGTGGCGGAGAGGATAAGGGCGAGAAGAACGAGAATGATCTTAACGATGCCGAGGATCAGATTCACCTCGGCCAGCTCGCCGGCCAGCCCGCCTAAGCGGAGGCTGCGCGTCAGGGCGCCGGCCAGCCCAACGCCTTCGACCAAGGCAATCATGGGGGCAATCGAAAGGATCCAGCTCAACAGCGCCCATGCGGTGAAGGCGCCAAGGGAAAGGCAGATGGCCCAAGCGAAGTAGCCCACCAGGTTCGGCTCGGCGCCGCCTAAGGTTGTTGCCGCCGCCCAGCGTAGCCCGTACCACCAGCCGATGACGGTTGCCCCAAGAGCCGCGATGCGCAGGAGCTGAAGCCAGATCAGCGTGAGTGGGGCGGAGCGCATCTGCGGATCCAATCGCCGGAGAACAACGTTCCTGCCGAGGCCGGACGCAACCGCCCAGAGGACCGCCAGAAGAGGAGCGAGCCAGCGGACAAGGTGCAGGATGGGAGGGCCCACCAACCCAACCACAGTGGCAACCCATTGGGAGGCGGCGATCGGATAACGCAAAGAGAACTGGGATAGATCGATCTGATCGAGGGGAAGCCTTGCCGCGAGCCGCCAACCCAGCCATGCGATCAACGCCAGCGCGGGGATGCCAAAGCCCCAACGCCACGCCAACTCCAAACCCAGCAGTCCCGGCCGATGCCAACACTCGGCGATGACTTTCACCAGAGACTGCGTGCCGCCAAGATGCGTACCTCGATCGGGCATTCGGTCCCCCGGCATGGCAGGCGCCTGCACCACGGAGGGCGATATGTCCGGAGCCGGCACGTTATTTCACCACGATGTTGATGAATTTGGCGGGCACCAGCACAACCTTCACAATCTGCTTGCCAACAATCGAGGCCTGCACTCTCTCCTCCAATAGAGCGGCCTTCTGCAGCGCCTCGTTGTCCGCCTCCGCGGGAACGCGAACGACGGCACGCAATTTTCCATTGACCTGAACAGGCACTTCTATCTCATCTTCATGCGCCAAGTTCTCGTCAAACTGCGGCCAGGGATGGCGCAGCAGCATGTCCGCTCCTCCCATCTTGTCCCACAACTCCGCCGCAAGAAAGGGGGCGAAGGGGGCCAGCAGGAGAACGAGCGGGCGGAGCAAGGCGGCCAGCAGCACTGCCGACTCCCTCGCCGGAAGCGCCGCCAGCTCCGGTTCGGCGGCGATGATCTCGTTGACAAGCTCCATGATGGCCGCGACGGAGGTATTGAAATGCCAGCGCCCGGCAAAGTCCTGCGTGATCTTGCGCAGAGTGCGGTGCAGCTTGCGCAGCAGACGCTGAGCCACAGGCGAGGCCGGCTCGGCGATGGAATTCTCGTCCGGGGAAACGGAGCGTACCTGTGGCGCATAGCGCATCCCCAGCCGATAGACGCGGCTCAGAAAGCGGCTCACCCCGGCCACTCCATCCTCTTGCCAGTCAAGATCGCGATCCGGAGGCGCGGCGAAGAGAGCATAGGCGCGGGTGGCGTCGGCTCCATAGCGCGCGATCATCTCGTCGGGCGAAACGACGTTGCCCTTGGACTTGGACATTTTGGCGCCGTTCTTGATCACCATCCCCTGGGTGAAAAGCCGCTCGGCCGGCTCGCCGTTCGAAATGAGGCCGATGTCGCGCATGACCTTGGTCCAAAAACGGGAATAGATCAGATGCAGGATGGCGTGCTCTACGCCCCCGATGTATTGGTCGATGGGAAACCAGTAAGCGGCCTTCTCCGGCGCAAACGGGGCGTTTCCATTCCTGGCGTCGGTATAGCGATAGAAATACCAGGAGGAATCGACAAACGTGTCCATGGTATCGGTCTCGCGCCGCGCGGGGCCGCCGCACTTGGGACAGACCGCATTGACGAACTGGGGAAGCTTGCCCAGCGGAGAGCCGCCTTGCTGCGTGATTTCGACATCCTCCGGCAACAGTACCGGCAACTGATCGTCGGGAACCGGAACGAGTCCGTCTTTCTCGCAATAGAGGACGGGGATAGGGGTGCCCCAATAGCGCTGGCGGCTAATTCCCCAATCCTTCAGGCGGAAGGTGACGACGGGCTTGCCGAAACCATGCTGCTGAGCGAAGGCCGCCATCTTCCGCTGAGCCTCCCGGCAGCCCATGGTGTTGAAGTCGCCGGAGTTGATCAGGAGGCTGTCTTGTTGGGTATACGGCAGCACGGACTCCTGCGCCTCCCCATCCGACGATGGCTCGATGCGACGAGGCAGCACGACGATGCGAATTTCCAAGCCGTTCTTCTGCGCGAATTCGTAGTCGCGCTCGTCATGGGCCGGAACGGCCATGATGGCTCCCGTTCCATACTCCAGCAAGACGTAATTGGCCACCCAGATGGGCAAGCGCTCCCCATTGAAAGGATTGATGGCATAGCGGCCGGTGAAGGCTCCGCGCTTCTCCAGCACGGCCTCCGCGTCGGCTTCGGTCGCTTTGCTCTGCTCTTTAAGCAGCGACAGGACTTCGGCGCCCAGGCGGTCGTCTTCGCGGGCAAATTCCTGTACCAGCGGATGTTCGGGCGCGAGTTGGAGGCTGGTGGCGCCGAAGATCGTATCGATGCGGGTGGTGAAGACCGACACCGTGGATTTCGCCGACTGGATGGACTCGGGGGTAAAGCCGTCGAGTGCAGGAAGCACGGAGCGGCCGCGGAGGCGCCCGGATTCATCCCTCCCGCCGCCCGGTTCTTCGATGGCGAAGGTCACCTGCGCTCCGGAGCTGCGCCCGATCCAGTTGCGCTGCATCGTGCGCACCTTCTCGGGCCAGCCGGGGAGCTCGTCAAGTCCATCCAACAACTCTTGCGCGTAGCGGGTGGTACGCAGGAACCACTGCTCCAGATCGCGCTGCTCGACCTTGGTTTCCTCGTGCCGCCAGCAGCATCCGTCGATCACCTGCTCATTGGCCAGAACGGTGGCGCATTCCGGGCACCAGTTCACCTTGCTCTGCTTGCGATAGGCCAGGCCGCGCTCCAGCATGCGGAGAAAGAGCCATTGGGTCCAGCGGTAGTAGCCGGGCAGGCAGGTCGTGATCTCGGTCTGCCAGTCATAGCTGAAGCCGAGCCGCTGCATCTGCCGCCGCATGTGGGCGATGTTGCTCAGGGTCCAATCGCGCGGCGGGGTATTGTTCTTGAGCGCGGCATTTTCCGCTGGCAGGCCGAAGGCGTCCCATCCCATGGGGTGCAGCACATTGCAGCCCTGCATCCACATATAGCGCGCCAGAGCGTCGCCGATGGAGTAGTTGCGCACGTGGCCCATGTGGAGTTGGCCCGATGGATAGGGCAGCATCTCCAAAACATAATATTTACGCGCGAACTGACTCCCGCCACCGGCATCCGCACGATAGAGCTCCGGCTGCGAAGCCCAACGCTCTTGCCAGCGAGCCTCTATTTCGGCCGGATCGTACCGCAGCTCCGGCGCCGGAGAGGAGGCAGGCGCGCCGGCCTGTTTGGCGTCATACAAAGGCGTCATGGTTTCTGATTGTAAATGGCGGCGCCTCATGACGCCGCGGGGCGGGGCGAGCCCGGCGCAGAGGGAGCGGGCGCCGGTTGGGCAATGAGGGAGCGCAGCACGCTGACGTTGCGCAGGTCGTCGGTGGGCTCGTCGACGGGCGTTTCGGCAATGAAGGCGGCATGCGCAAAACGGGGGTCATTGAGCAGGCGGCGGAAGGGGGCGATGCCGATGGAACCCTCGCCAATATGTTCGTGCCGGTCCAGGTGCGAGCCGCGCGCCGCTTTCGCGTCGTTCATATGCCAGACGCGAACCGTCTGCTCTCCCAGCAGGCTACCAATCTGCCGCATGGTGGCCTCATATCCTTCCGTGCTCACGATGTCGTAGCCGGCGACGTGCGTGTGGCAGGTATCGAGGCAGGCGGCGACGGGAAGCACCGGCTTCAGCGTTTCGATCAGCTCGGCTACCTGCTCAAAGGAGCCGCCGAGGGAGAACTCCGCACCCGCCGTATTCTCGATAAGAAGCGTGAAGCTGCTTCCCTGCCAGGGCAACCCGTCGATCGCGCGCTCGATCGAATCGGCAGCCAGCCGCAGACCTTCCTCACGGGTAAGCCCTCTCCACGATCCCGGATGCAGCACCAGGTATTCCGCACAGAGGTCCAGTGCGCGCTCCACCTCACCACGAAGAGCCTGGATGGAATTGGCGCGCACCTCGCCGGACTGGCTGCACACATTCACCAGATAGCTGGCATGGATCACCAGGGGCGCGCAGTCATAGAGCGCCCGCAGCTCTTTCATGCGAGAACAGGTTGGCGGTTCCAGGCGTGACGGCCGCCACATGCGAGGGCTGGAGGAGAAGATCTGGAAGGTGTTGGCCCCTATCTCATGGGCCCGCTCGGCGGCTTTGAAGACGCCGCCCGCAGTCCCCAGGTGAACGCCAACCCTGCGCCGTTCTGTCGGATGTGTCATTGCGTTCCCAGTTTAGAGCGAGCCGCGTCTCTTTGCGTGCGACGGATCCCTGGGCTTCGGAGACAGTTCTACGGATTGGGGGCGTTGCGTACGGAGTAATGTGTTTCGGAAAGCTCGCGCAGCCGCGCGGCCGCCAACTCCGGCGTAATGTCACGCTGGGGCATCCCCAACATCTCGAAACCAACCATGAATTTGCGCACCGTCGCCGATCGGAGCAAGGGCGGATAGAAGTGTCCATGGAAATGCCACTCCGGGTGCGTCTCGCCATCGGTGGGCCGCTGGTGAAAGCCCATGGTGTAGGGAAAGCCGGTTTCGAACAGATTGTCGTAGCGGGTAGTCAAGCGTTTCAGAATAGAGGCCAACGCGCGGCGGCTGCCTTCCCCGAACTGATCCATCGCGCTCAGATGGTGGCGGCTGAGCAAGAGCACCTCGAAGGGCCATACCGCCCAGAAGGGGACCACGGCGACAAACTCTTCATTCTCGCAGACAATGCGCAGCCCCTGCTCAAGCTCGGTTTGCAGATAGTCGCAGAGCAGGCAGCGGCCATGCTCTATCCGATACGCATGTTGCCTGCCCAGTTCGGCGGCGGGCTCGTCGGGCAAATGCCTGGTAGCCCAGATCTGGCAGTGAGGATGCGGATTGCTCGCTCCCATCATGGCGCCGCGGTTCTCGAAGATCTGGACGTGCCCGATCTCCGGGCGCGCGCCCAGCTCGCTCCACTCCGCGGACCAGGCGTCGACGACGGGAACAATCTGTTCCACTTCCATGCGAGGCAGGGTGAGGTTGTGCCGGGGATGAAAGCAGACAACGCGGCAGATGCCCAGCTCGCTCTCGGCGCGTAGTAGAGGGCCGGTGTTCTCCTTCGGCAGGGAGGGAACCTCCGGCAGCAGCGCCGCGTAATCATTGTTAAACGCGAAGACGCCGGAATAGGGCGGGTTACGCACTCCGCCGGCGCGCATGTTGCCAGGGCATAGGTAGCAATCCGGATCGTAGTCCGGGCCGATCGCGGCTACGCTGTTTTCCACTTCGCCCTGCCAGGGGCGGTCGGTGCGATGCGGGGAGACCAGCACCCAACGGCCGCGCAGCGGATCGAAGCGGCGATGCGGAAAATCAGAGATCTCTGGGGCCATGGGCTATGACGCGACTGAGCCGGGCGCAGGACAGTGAACTCTTCTCAGGCTATGCGTCCCATTTATCTTAACCATTGCCGGGAGAGAAGGCGTTTCATCCGCAAGAAAACGTTATCCTGAATCACGAAGGCAAGGAATCCGAATGAATATTCAAGAGGTTGCCAGGCGGGCCGCCGTTTCGACGGCGACCGTCTCCCGCACCATCAACGGCTCCGACAAAGTAGCGCCGAAGACGGCGGAGCGGGTACGTCAGGCGATCAAGGAGCTGAACTTCTATCCCAACACCAATGCTCGCGCTCTCGGTTCAGGGCGCAGCCGGCTGTATGGGCTCATCATCTCCGACATTACCAATCCGTTTTTCCCCGAACTGGTGCGGAGTTTCGAGGAAATAGCGGTCGAGGCGGGACAGGAAATCATCGTCGCCAACACGGGGTACGACCCCAAACGCACCGAGATGTGCGTCCGCCGCATGCTTGAACGCAAGGTGGATGGCGTTGCCATCATGACTTCGGAGATGAGTGATCCTATGGCCGAGAGACTGGGGCAAAACCGCCTTCCCATGGTTTTTCTGGACACCGGAGTAGCCGGCCTCGCCACCAGCAATATCCTGCTTGACTATTCCCGTGGAGTAGACGCGGCAGTGAGCCATCTGACCGGCCTCGGTCACGAACGAATAGGCTTTATCTCCGGCCCGAGAGCGTTCGAGTCCACTCGCATGCGCAGTGACGCCTTCCTTCGCGCGCTCCGGCAGCAAGGCATCGCCATTCGAGACGAACATTTGCAGGAGGGCAACAACCACATCGATGGCGGAAGCCTCGCGATGGAGCGGCTATTGCAGTTAGAAGAGCGGCCCACGGCCGTCCTTGCCTCCAACGACCTCATGGCCATCGGCGCCGTGGGAGCCATCCACGGACGCGGGCTTGCAGTCCCTCGCGACTTCTCCGTCGTGGGCTTTGACGACATCGAGATCAGCGCATCCATTTATCCGGCCCTTACGACGATCCGGCTATCGCGCAGGGAAATTGCCAGTTGCGCGTTTCGCGCGCTCTACGCGGCCAGCCACGATCGGAAGATGGAAGGCCGCGAATATAGAATCGCGCCGGAGCTTATCGTGCGTGGGAGCACGGCGCCACCGCGCCTCGACTGCAAGCGGCGCTGAGGGGATGCACGTCTTTCCGCTTTTCCGTGCGCCGCTTTCCGCGCACTGCATTCCGTCCTCAAGGCCCGGAGGCTTCGCTTTCTTCTTCTCCGGCTGGAGGAGCGAGCGCAAGCTGGCCGGCGGCGTCCTGAGTTGTCTTCGGATGCGCGGCAAGTTCTTGCGGAGGAACGCGGCAGAACTGAGGGATGTTCGCCATCTGCTTTTGGAAGACCTGATAACCAGTTGTTCCGGGGTGCAGAGTGGACCAGTAGCCGGTGGGGGAAAGCAGCGGCTTATGCTGCGCGATGATCTGGCGAGACAATATTCTTATTCCGCATTCCAGATTATTGACTGGATTGAGTATGGTCCGAGAGAGGCTATGGGGACCCAGCTTGCGGTCCTTTTGCCAATTGAAATTGCAACCGTAGCGTTTTGAGTCTTCATAGGCCAATTGCAACAGACCCTCGCTATGCACCATCTCTCCGGTAACCTCATCGCGCACCGCCACCTGAGGCTCAGTTTGGCGAACATTCGCGCGGGGGTTGAGGCCGGCTTCAGCGGCGGCCAGCGCCTGGAAAAAATAGGCCCAGAACTCCCGCTTGTCGGCACTGCTCATGCGATAGAAGCGGGGGCAGAAATGCCGAACGTCGCGAGGGACGCTCTTGGTCAACATAGCGTGCGGAAGCGACAATTCGATAACGCGATCCCAGGCCGGCTTCCAGGTGGGGCCGCCCAACTCCACTCGCTTCTTTTGAATGGGAGTGGGAGGGGCAATCTGAGTGATGGGCGGCCGCTTGACCGGCGTTGTCGATACCGGCTCGCGGGTGGATTTGGAGTTACATCCAAGCAGCACTCCTGCGCCGATCACCGCAAAGATAAGTGCCCAGACGGCGGGGCCTATTCGAGCGGAAATGCATCGCATACCGAGTTCCTCTTCCGGCTAGTGTGTGCGCGCCCACGCCCCAGTGCATTGGAAGGCAATTCGAGCGAGCGGTGTTGCCATGGGGAAGACCACGGTTCACAGATTGCTTGCAAGGCTTTGAAAAGATGGGACTCCCGTTTTTGGGATAATTCTTGGCGGATTTTTGCCGCGTAGCAAATGCTCTAAATCGGCAATTTTTTCTGCTGTGGAGGGAGATTTTTACGTGGGAGATTTTCATGGAATTCGCGGCCGCGGCGGATCCATGGCCGTCGCGGGGAAAAACTTGCTTTCCGCTTTCTACTGACTTGTATTTTGCAATCTATCCCGGTAGTGTGTGGCAGATAGCAACTGGATGCCAAGGGCGAGTCAGCCGCCCGGCAAGGGCCATGATCCATAAAACGCCGTGCCTGAGGAGCCGTCATGAGGGCTCGGTCGAAGTTGTCACAATTCAAAGCAGACTTATATTCGCGGCTATTGGCCGGATGAAGAGGAAAGAAGCTATGAGCAAAGTACGTCTTCTGGTGGGCACCCGGAAGGGCGCATTCCTGCTGACCTCGGACGGAAAGAGGAAGCGGTGGAAGGTAGACGGTCCGTTCTTCAGCGGATGGGAGATCTATCACCTCAAGGGATCGCCGGCCGATCCCAATCGTCTTTATGCGTCACAATCCAGCGGCTGGTTTGGGCAAATCATTCAGCGCTCGCAGGACGGCGGCCAGAGCTGGGAGCCGGCCGGCAATCAGTTTGCCTATGATGGCGTACCGGGAACTCATCAGTGGTACGACGGCACGCCACATCCGTGGGAGTTCAAGCGGGTCTGGCACCTGGAACCTTCCCTGACGGATCCGGAAACGGTGTATGCCGGGGTGGAGGACGCGGCACTGTTCCGCTCGACCGACGGTGCGAAGAGCTGGCAGGAGCTCTCGGGGCTGCGCGGACATGGTTCAGGGCCGCACTGGCAGCCTGGAGCGGGAGGCATGTGTCTGCACAGCATCCTTCTGGACCCCGGCGATCCGCAGCGGATCTTCATCGCCATCTCTTCGGCGGGAGCTTTCCGAACCACCGATGGCGGACAAACCTGGCAGCCGATCAATCGCGGATTGAGATCGGCGCACATCCCCGATCCGGACGCCGAGGTTGGCCATTGTGTACATCACATCGCCATGCACAAAACACGGCCGGGAACGCTCTTCATGCAGAAGCACTGGGACGTGATGCGCAGCGACGATGCGGGCGATTCCTGGCAGGAGATCAGCGGCGAGCTGCCCTCCGATTTCGGATTTGCGATCGACGTTCACGCCCACGAGCCGGAGACCATTTATGTGGTTCCCATCAAGAGCGACTCGGAACACTTTCCTCCGGACGGCAAGTTGCGGGTCTACCGCAAGCGCGGCCAAGAAGGATGGGAGGCGCTCACGAAAGGCTTGCCGCAAAAGAACTGCTACGTAAATGTTTTGCGCGACGCCATGGCGGTCGATTCGCTGGACGACTGCGGCATCTACTTCGGCACCACCGGCGGGCAGGTGTACGGCTCGGCGGACGCCGGCGACAGCTGGAGTCCCATCGTTCGCGATCTACCGGCAGTGCTATCGGTGGAGGTACAAACTCTGCCATGATGCGCGTCGTGCTGCCGGCGCATCTGCGGACCCTGTCGGGCGCCGGCAGCGAGATAGAAATGGAAATCGATCCGCCAGTTACGCTGCAGTCGGCACTGGATGCACTGGAAGCCCGCTACCCGATGCTGCGGGGAACGATTCGCGATCCTCATACCCGCCAGCGACGTCCCTTTTTGCGCTTCTTTGCCTGCGAAGAAGACATTTCGCATCAGGGATTGGAGGAGCCGCTGCCGGATGCGGTCTCTTCGGGCGCCGAGCCCCTGCTGATTATCGGAGCGGTGGCCGGGGGCTGAGCTGCCGCATCCGGTCGAGAGGAGAGGATTTCGGCGGCTCGACTGCGCCTTACTCCCGCGTTTTCGCCAGGCGCAGAGCTTTCTCAATGACGGCGACGGTGCGCGGCTCGAGTTGAAACTTTTGGCCTGCGTTCATCTCCTCACGCGTAACCCAACTGGCCTCGAGACAGTCGCTGGCTGCGATCAGCGCCGGCTCGCCGGGGCCTGCGCCTGCTGGAATGCCGTCCACGCGGCAAAGAAAGTCCACCAATACATAGTGGAAGCGGACGCGGCCGTCCTCGTCCCTCACGATGCGGTCGAGCACTTCGACGACAGCTTGGGGCACGACGGCGAGCCCGCACTCCTCCCGCACCTCGCGGGCGATGCCCTGCTCCAGCGTCTCGCCCAGCTCGAGTGCGCCGCCGGGGAGCGACCATTCACCTTTGAGCGGCTCGTGTCCGCGGCGCGCCAACAGCACCCGGCCACGGTTGACAACTACCGCGCCGACGCCTACGAGCGGGGCTTGAGGGTATTCTCGCCGCATAGAAAAACCTTCAGAGATCGAGCTTGAGGGGAGTTCCGTACTCTTCGGAGAAGACGGTGCGCGCGGTGCTGAAGCGGCCGCCGTTGTACTTGTCCGGTCCCTGGAGATGGCCGATGCCGAGCAGGGCTACGACGGCGTAGCTGAGGGGCAGGCGCAGGGCCTCGCGCACCTTCTGCGGCTCGAAGCCTTCCATAGGCGCGGTGTCATAACCCAGCACCTCGGCCATCAGCAGCATGTGAGTGAAGGCGATCATCACCTGGCGATTGAGCCAGGTGGCCATGTGCGGGTGACCTTCGAGATAGTCGGGGATGGCGGTCTTGGCCCGCTCCGCATAATTCTCCATCATGCCGGCGGCGCGGCCCATGCGCAGCATCTCCTCCACGTCGCCGCTGCGCCAGCCATAAGCATCACCGCAGGCTACGATGACCGCGGAGGCCTCTTCCACTTTGGCTTGGTTATAACTGGCGGCGCGCAGCAGCTTTTTCTTCTCCGGAGTACGCACCACAACGAAGCGCCACGGCTGCATGTTGTAGCTGCTGGGCGCTTGCAGGCCGGCGAGGAGAATTTTCTGGAGATCGGAATCTGGAATCGGGATTCCGTCGAAGCCAGGCGTCGCTCTGCGCTCGGCAATCGCCTGGGACAGTGGCTTCTCCATCAACTCGCCTTTCCGCCGCCTAATAGAACCTGTTCACGCTCCCGCCCTCTGGCGGGATCCGCCTGTCTTGAAGAATCCGCGCCGGATCCGTCTTCTGAATCCGCCTTCGGGGAATCTTAGTAGATCCGGGGTCTTTAGTGGATCTGATCCATCGGCTGCTCGATGGCAAAGGGCTGTTGACCGGGAGCGTTGGCGAAGACCCATAACCCGTGAAATGCATCCCGCAATTGTGGATATTCAGCCAGCATCGCGCTCATCAACCCCAGAATGCGCGTGCGCGCGGCTACCGGATCGCTAACGTCGGGAACGGAATATTCGACTACCAGATCAAGTCCCCCCAGCGAACTGTCGGTGCGCAAACCGGTAATGGTGTAGCTCTGTCCATTGTGGGTCAATACAGCGGGAGCGGTTCCCGGCAGGCCTTGCGCTTTCACCTCGCTTTGTTCCTGCAGGAGTTTTTGCAGGTTGGGCGTGCTTATGAACCCTACAGGCAATGCCAGGTCGGCGGCAATCCGATAGTAGAAATGCGCATTCCACGCTTGACCTTTCTGCGCGTATTGGCGCGCCTTGGTCCAATACCATAGGCTGCCATGCCCAGCATCTTCCAGGGGCTTGGAAAAGAAGCCGGCGAGGTTCCACTGGGTGGGGCCGGCGCTTTGCAGCAGCAAACCGAATTGCTGCGGGGCTTTGACGCCCGTGGCATGCGCCACCACCAAGCCGTAGGCTCCCGGCGGCAGTCCGGGAATGCCGACTTCCTCATGCAGGGAGGCGTTTTGAGAGTCGCAGAAGAATTGAACCTCCGACTGCTGCTGCTTCAGATCGGAAGCGTCGAGGCTATACATCGCGTCTATGGTGATGGTGGCTCCGGAGATGAGCGGAGCCAAGCGTTGGATGTTGTTGGCGATGGACTGAAATTGCGCGGCTACGGTCGGAATGGTGCTCGCCCGAACCTGCGCGGCGCTTCCGGCGGCGACCTGCTGCAACAGGGTGCGCGCCGCCTGTTCCATTGAGCTGCGCGTCTGCGGCGTCATCTCGCCCTGCAGCG
>JANWJB010000111.1 GCA_025449575.1 Acidobacteriaceae bacterium | reverse complement strand
TGAAGCGGCTCTACGACTGGGTCGAGTTTCGCGTTCGACTGGAGAAGCCTATTAAGGATGCGGCTTTCCATCCGGTACCCAGAAATACCGCGAGTTGGTGGTACGTCTTTGGCAGCGCCAGCTTCGTTCTGCTGATGCTGCAAATCGTCACCGGCATTCTGCTGGCGATTGTCTATACTCCGAGCGCCGGACAGGCATGGAACAGCTTGCAGGTTCTAAACCACCAGCTTCCTCTGGGCTGGTTTCTGCGCGCCATGCACGGCTGGGGATCGAACTTCATGGTCGCCGTGGTGCTCATCCACATGGCGCAGGTCTTCCTCTTCGGGTCCTATAAGTACCCGCGCGAGCTGACTTGGACGCTGGGCGTCTTCCTGCTTCTGATGACGCTGGGGATGGCCTTCACCGGGCAAGTGATGCGCTTCGATCAGGACGCCTATTGGGGACTGGGCATCGGCGCATCGATCCTGGCGCGGGTACCCTGGATCGGCGCGTGGCTGGTGCACTTGCTGCTGGGCGGGCCCATCATCGGCGGAGCGACGCTCACGCGCTTCTTCGCTCTGCACGTCTTCGTCATTCCCGCATTGTTGCTGGCCTTCGCCTGCTTGCATGTTTGGATGGTCGTCGTACTGGGCATCAACGAGTGGCCGATGCCCGGCCGCATCGTGCGGCGCGATACCTATCTGAAGGAATACGAACAGCTCATCCATAAAGATGGCATTCCTTTTGTACCCGACGCGGTGTGGAAAGACCTTGTCTTCGCCGCTGCGATTGTGTTCGCCGTGGCTTTCTGCGCCGTCGTCTTCGGTCCCTTCGGCCCCACCGGCGTGCCCGACCCCACAATCATTCAAACCGTTCCCAAGCCGGACTTCTTCTTCTTGTGGATCTACACCATTCTGGCCCTTCTGCCCGCCAGTCTTGAAACGCCGTTCATGTTGATCGTGCCCATTGTGGCCATCCTCTTTCTGCTGGCGCTGCCATACTTCGCCGGGGAGGGTGAGAAAAGCTGGCGCCGGAGGCCCATCGCGGTTCTTTCATTGATGGTGTTGGCGATCGGCTTTGGAGTCTGCCAAGACCTCGGAACGTACACGCCGTGGAGTCCGAAAATGAATGCGTGGAGCGGAGACGCCATGCCGGTCCGGTATGTCCGCGACTCCAGTCCGCTGATCCGGCAGGGCCAGGTTGTCTTCCAGGAAAAGCAGTGCCGCAACTGCCACATGCTCGGCGGCCAGGGGGGGCAACGCGGCCCGGCCCTGGACGACGTGGCAACGCGATTGAATTACGACCAACTGGTGCGCCAGGTTTTGCAAGGTGGGGGGAACATGCCGGCGTATGGAAAAAATCTGTCGCCGCCACAGGTGGCCGCGCTGGTGAGTTTCCTTGCGACGCTGCACCCACCCAATCAGCGTCCGGCGGGCGACGCGACGAATCCTCCGGTTTCGGCGGTAGCGCCAGCCGGCCCCGGCGGTGGCCGCCCATAAACCATGGACGCCGCGGCCATCTCCGGCGGAGTTTCGCAAGCCGCATTCAGCTCCTGGACTGTGCCGGTGTGGCCCACCCTTCTCCTGCTTCTCACCGCTCTGGTGTACTGGCGCGGCTATCGCCAGATTCGGCGGTCACGGCCGAAGCTATTCCCCACTTGGCGGCTGTATTGCTTTCTGGGCGGCCTGCTGAGCGTTTGGATTGCGATTGCTTCGCCGTTGGACACGCTGGATGGCCTGCTGCTCTTTGCGCACATGGCGCAGCACCTGATCCTGATGTCGGTCGCTCCGCCGCTGCTGTTGCTGGGCGCTCCGGTGGTTCCCCTGCTGAGGGGATTGCCGCGCGCAGTCGTGCGTGACGGGCTCAGTCCCTTCTTCCGCTCTCGATCCCTGCACAATCTGGCGCGATTGCTCACCCACCCCGTGTTTGCATGGCTGGCGATGAACATCG
Source organism: Acidobacteriaceae bacterium (assembly GCA_025449575.1). Taxonomy (GTDB): domain Bacteria; phylum Acidobacteriota; class Terriglobia; order Terriglobales; family Acidobacteriaceae; genus PALSA-350. The sequence continues at coordinate 5,127 of JANWJB010000111.1, read as the reverse complement.
CGTTTCTCGGCTGGCACGTGCCGCAGGCCTATGAGTTGGCTCTGCGCTCGCCAGGATGGCATGAGGTGGAGCATGCGAGCTTCTTTGTGACCTCGCTGCTCTTCTGGTTCCCGGTGGTGCAGCCCTGGCCTAGCGTGAGCCGCGGTTCGCGTTGGGCGATGCTGCCGTACTTGATGACGGCGGACCTGATCAATACAGCGCTTTCCGCATTCCTCGCTTTCGCCGGGCGGGTGGTCTATCCGAGCTATGCCGCGGCGCCACGGGTCTTTGGAGTCTCGGCGCTGGCGGACCAGTCGGCGGCCGGCGCGCTGATGTGGGTCGGCGGCTCGATCTTGTTTCTCGCTCCCATGATGGGCATTACGGTGGAGCTGCTTTCGCGCCCGCGCCGGAAGCGGATCGGGAGCGTGCGCGGCAGAATCGGGTCCGCGCCAGCGCAACGGCTCGATTTGCTCCGCCTGCCGCTACTGGGCGCGCTTCTGCGGGCACGCTATGGACGTATGGCGTTGCAGAGCATCTCCTTTGTGTTGGCGGCGCTGGTGATCGCCGACGGATTCCGGGGACCTCGCATGAGCGCGATGAATCTGGCCGGAATCCTTCCCTGGACCTATGTTCGCGCTTTTGGAGTCGTCGGTCTGCTGGTGCTGGGGAACGTCTTCTGCATGGCCTGTCCGTTCATGCTGCCGCGCGAGCTGGGGCATCGATTGGGGCTGGCCCGATTCCACTGGCCGCGAGTGTTGCGGGGAAAGTGGATTGCGGTGGCGCTGCTGGCGCTGTTCTTCTGGGCCTATGAAGCGTTTGGGATTTGGGATCACCCATTGCGTACCGCGTGGCTGCTGATCGCCTATTTCGCGGGGGCTATGCTGGTGGACACCTTCTTCCGCGGAGCCAGCTTCTGCAAATACGTTTGTCCGCTGGGCCAATTCAATTTCACCGGTTCCTTGCTCTCGCCGTTTACGTTGGCGGCGCGTAGCAAGAGCGTGTGCGGCGGCTGCACAACGCACGATTGCATCGCGGGCAATCAACGGCAGCGCGGCTGTGAGCTCGACCTTTTCATCCCCACCAAGGTCGGGAACATGGATTGCACCTTGTGCATGGATTGTGTGAAAGCCTGTCCTCATGACAACATTGGGCTCTTCGCGCAGGCGCCGGGCAGCGACCTGCTGCGGGACCCGCCGCGCTCCGGGGTCCGCCGCCTCTCCAGCCGCCCGGATATTGCCGTGCTCGCGTTGACGGTGGTAGCGGCCGCCTTCGGCAGCGCGGCAGTCATGGTGGCTCCAGTGGCCGCGCGAATGGAGATGGCCGCGGGATGGATCGCTCTGCACTCGCCTGGACGGTGGCTCTCTCCCAGGCTTCTGAGCGGAGCGGCGGTGCTTTTGCTTCTCGCGATGGTGACGGGTTTGATTCTGCTGCTCGTCGTAGGCGGCTTACGGCTCAGCCGGAAGGGCGGCGGCGCAGGGGGGGTGAGCCCGTCGGTGAAAGAGGTCTTTTGCCGCCTCTCTCTCGCGCTATTGCCTCTCGGGCTGGCGATGTGGGCTGCGCACCTGCTCTTCCACCTTCTGACGGGGTGGAGCACTTTGAATCCGGCGGTCGTCCAAACCGCACACGATCTCGGCTGGAGGCTGGCCGCGCAACCGCATTGGGGCGGAGCCATGCCGCTGCTCGATGCCGCCTCCATCCTTTCCTTGCAACTCCTGCTGCTGGACGCCGGGCTGCTGGCGACTCTCTATCTTGGTTGGAGGTTGGCGCGCGACTGGGCGCCATCCTGGAACCGCGCTTGTCTGCTGCTTCTGCCTTGGCTGCTCCCGGCCGTTGTGGGATATGCCGCCGGCGTGTGGACGCTGCTGCAGCCTATGCAGATGCGGGGACTGATGCATCCATGACGAAGCCGACCATTTCGCCGAGCTTTCGCACCACGACGCTTCCGGCCATCCTTGCCATTGTGCTGGCACTGTGCGCGCCACCGCTCGCGCTCGCCCATGGGGGCACTGTAATCCTCTATAGAGATGCGGGGCCCTTTACGGTGACGCTGTTTGCTCCGGGCCTGCCGCTTCACACCGGAGCAACCGATCTGAGCGTGCTGGTGCAGGAACGGGCGAGCGGGGAAGTGTTGTTTGACCCGGGTGTAACTCTGACCGCGACGCAACCAGGAGCCCACGCGACGCCGGTTGCCGCCACGTTGAGCCATGCGATGGCAGCCAACCGGCTCTTGCAGGCCGCCGACGTGCGATTCTCGCGGCCAGGGAAATGGCGAATCGCGCTGAACGTTCGGCGGGGCGAGCAAACGGCCACTCTAAACACCGAGGTCACGGTCGAGCCGAACCGGTCGCGCGCCTACATGGTCTGGTTCTATTTGCTTCTGCCGCTGGCGGTCATCCTGCTCTTTGTCGCGCACCAGGCGCTCCAAGGGCGGCAGGGAACCGCGCATGTATAATTCCTGCCGGTGCAGTAGACGTTTTTCCATTTGAGGAAGCGCAATGTTCGATGCATGGCCATGCCTGAAGGCATACCGCTGGATGATTCTCTCTTTCCTGGGAACGCTGTTGCTGGGCGCAAACGCCTTTGCGCAGGCCAATCCCACGCTGTCGATCGATCTCGGAGCGCCCAAAGCCGAATCGAGCCCGATGCTCTACGGGTTGATGACAGAGGAGATCAATTACTCCTATGACGGCGGATTGTATGCGGAGCTGGTACGGAACCGCACATTTAAAGATGGGCGAAGGAACTCGACCGCTCATTGGTTCCCGTATGAGAGGGGCGGCGCGCAGGCGTCCATGAAAGTCGATACCAGCACCGGCCCCAGCGCGGCGTTGCCCCTGAGCGTCGCGGTGACGATTGCGAACGCGACCAAGGCCAATCCGGCTGGAATCTCGAACGAGGGTTATTGGGGCATTGCGGTCCGCCCGCACACCGTCTATCGCGGCTCCTTTTACGCGAAAGCGAGCAGCCCGGAGATGGGACCGGTCACCGTCGCGCTTATCAATAACGACAGCGCTCAAGGGCCCCACGCTACCGTATCCGCACTGACTACGGAGTGGAAGCGCTATGAATTCACACTGACCTCGGGCGACGCGCCGATCTCATCTGACAATCGCCTCGTGCTCTCGCTGGGCAAGCCCGGAACCGTCTGGTTTAGCCTGGTCTCGCTGTTTCCGCCCACTTATCACAACCGAAAAAACGGCAACCGCATTGACATTATGGAAAAGCTGGCTGCCATGCGGCCGGAGTTTTTGCGTTTTCCGGGCGGTAATTATCTAGAGGGTAGTTCTATCGACCAGCGCTTTCAATGGAAGAAGACCATCGGACCGCTGGTGGACCGGCCTACCCACATGAGTCCCTGGGGCTATCGTTCTTCTGACGGGCTGGGTCTGCTGGAGTTTTTAGAGTGGTGCGAGGACCTGAAGATGCAGCCGCTGCTGGCAGTCTATGCCGGCTATTCGCTCAACCATCAGCATGTTGATCCCGGGCCGGCCCTCGAACCTTATGTCAACGACGCGTTGGAAGAAATTGAGTATGTGACCGGGAGCACCAGCACGAAGTGGGGCGCGGAGCGGGCCAAAGACGGTCATCCGGCGCCGTTCAAGCTGACCTATGTTGAGGTTGGAAACGAGGATGAGTTCGATCGAAGCGGTTCCTACGATGGCCGTTTTGCGCAGTTCTATAACGCGATCAAAGCGAAGTATCCCGACCTGCAAGTGATTGCCACGGCTCCGGTCAAGACCGTGCAGCCGGACGTGATCGACGAGCACTTCTATCGGTCCGCAGCTGAGTTCTTCGCCGATAGTGGACACTATGATTCGGCCGACCGCCACGGGCCCAAGATTTTTGTGGGCGAATGGGCTACGCGCGAAGGTAGTCCGACACCAAATTTCGACTCCGCTCTGGGGGATGCGGCATGGATGACGGGGCTGGAGCGCAACAGCGACATCGTTATCATGGCGAGTTATGCGCCTTTGTTCGTCAATGTCAATCCCGGCGGCATGCAGTGGGAGTCCGACTTGATGGGCTACAACGCATTGTCCATCTACGGCTCACCAAGCTATTACGCGCAGGTGATGTTCAGCAATCACCGGGGTGACCAGATTCTGAACGCCAAGCTCGATGGCCCTGCCGATAAGTTCTTCTATTCGGTCACTCGCGATTCCAAGAATGGGCGTGTGTACTTGAAGTTGGTGAACGCGACCTCCGATCCGAGGCCGCTTACCATCCGGCTGGATGGAGGAAAAAGCATCAGTGGAAGTGGACGTCTGATCCAGTTGAGCGCCAGGACCACGGCGGCGACCAACAGCATTCTGGAGCCCACCAAGATCGTTCCGGTGGATAGCACGCTCAAAAACGTGAGCGCCCGGTTCTCCCACACCATTCCGCCCTATTGCATCCAGGTATTGGAACTGGAGACGCATTAAAAGGAAGATCACAGGCTTCCGCGGACTCATGGGAGTTTTGTCCCGGTTTACTCTAGATGAATGACGCCTGAGCGAGACCGCAAATGGCATCGGTTCCGGATTCTATCCGGCGTTGCGGCGCTCGCTATCCTGGCCGTGGCCGCTGTCCCCGCCGTTCCGGCTGAAAGCCGGCCCTCGGTGCCCCTCTGCCGGGGAATCACATTGGAGGCCAGCTCTCTCTCCAGCGCGGGGAACGGCAAGGGTGACGGTTTTCAATTTACGCTGAGAAACGATACCAGCCGTGAGGTCCGGCTCGCCGATCCTGTTCCTTCGAGTTCCCACTGGTATGCCCTTACCCACGGCAAGTGGCTGTGGAGGGCCTCCAGCGGTGCGGGCGGGAGCCTTTTGGACGCCACCCGCGAACGGGGACGCCTCCTCATTTATAAAGGCGAAGCCGAGCGCGTCTTCCATGGCAGCTTCACCGTCAAACCTCATCAGACGAGAAGATGGGTGGAAACCGAGCAGGAGAACCCCGTCCTCGCCTACAAGCCCGGTTGTCCCGTCTGCTCTTACCCAGGAGAGCGCGAATATCGCGTGGTTTTTGCTTATGCGTATCTCCCGGGTAACGAACAGAAAGAGGAGGGATTGCTGGCTTGCGGCATACGCTCGAAGCCCGTTCCGATGCCGCCTAAGCCTTCGAAAAGGTGAAGGAGAAGCGGCATCCCGCGTTCGCTTGGCGGCTTAC
>JANWJB010000110.1 GCA_025449575.1 Acidobacteriaceae bacterium | reverse complement strand
CTCTCTCGGAGGGCGGCCCCGGGCTCCCAAAATTCTCTGTCCGAGAAGGCCTTATGAAGAGTCCCAAGATCGCCCTCATGCTGGTGGCGCTGCTCGCCGCCCCGTCTCTTCTCTTCGCCGATTTCAGCTATCAGGAAACCACGCAGATTACCGGGGGGGCTCTCACATCCGTCTTCAAAACCGTCGGAGTTCTCAGCTCGCAAGCCCGCCACGCTATGGATCCCGTCGTCTCGATGACTTACGTGAAGGGCAACCGGATGGCTAGCGTCTCTCCCGACAACATCGAAATTATCGATTTGGACAAAGAGACCATCACCAGCGCCGATCCTCAGAAGCGCACCTACACCGTCGTGACCTTCGAGCAGTTAAGAGAGCAAGCCGCCGCCGCCATGCAGAAGATGCGGGAAGAGCAGGCGAAAGAGCAGGCCCAGGCGCCCGCCCCCGCCGATGCCAAGCCGGAAAACACCGACGTCAAGACCAGCTTCGACGTCAAGGTGCGCAAGACCGGAGCAACCCAGACACTGAGCGGCTTGCAGGCGGAAGAAGCCATCCTCACCATGATGCTGAACGCCACCAACACCAAAACCGCGCAGACCGGAGCCATGGGTATTACTGACGACTTGTGGCTGGCGCCCGAGCCGGCCGGTTACAGCGAGATGAGGGACTTCTCCCAACGCATGGCGGAGAAGATGGGCTTGGGTCTTTCCAGCAGCGGCGCCGCCGGAGGCAGCCCCATGACCGCCCTCCTGGCCAACCAGCCGGGAGCGACGGAGGCGCTGGCCAACTTGAAGAAGCAGATGCAGGAGGTCAAAGGGATGCCGGTCCTTCAGGTGATGCGCATGGGCATGACGACCAACGGCCAGCCGTTGCCCGCCGCATCGGAAGCGCCGCTCCCTGCAAGCTCTCCTTCCTCTGGCGAGGGCTCGAAAGTCGGCCAGGCCGCCCAGCAGGACGCGGCAGACTCCGCCGCATCCGAGGCCGCGCGCCATATGGGGCGACTTGGCAATTTTGGCAACTTGGCCGGCGGATTCGGCGGCTTGGGCCACAAGAAAAAGGCGGAGCAGGCTCCTCCGCCCGCGAGTGCTCAAACCCCGCCGCCCACCAGCGCCGTTCTGCTCGAATCCAAAACCGAATCGTCCAACTTTTCTACTTCGGCGCTCGACGCTTCCCACTTCGAGGTCCCGGCCGGCTACCGGCAAATCCCCACCCCCGGCTTGGCAAAGAGCGGCCAGTAGGTGCCCTGGCTGGACGCGCCGGCGAAAGCGTTCGGGCGCATCCGGGCGCATCCCGGCGCATCCCGACGCATCCCGGCGGATGACTGCTCCTCCAAAGCTGCGTTTTGTGTCGCTTAGAGCGGGAAAAGCGAACCCGGGGAGAATGGGAGCTTTGGGCCACGGTGTGAGGCTGCGGGAATTTGGCCGCGGCAGCAGGGAACCGGCTGCGGATCGCGAAGCCGGCGGGCAGATTGCCGCATCCAATATTCGTTGACGGCTTCGCGGCAAGAGGCTACTCTTGGGCCATTCACGGCAACGATTTGGTGAATACCGCCAATCCGGCCTGCATCCTATTCAGCGTGCATCCTTCTGCCGTTCTGCGCAGAGTAGCTTCCACCCTTCGGTTCTTGAAGCCTTCGCGGCCTTGGCGCGTACGTGCCGGCATTTGCGTCATGGCGCCGCAAGGGTTCCGCCAACTTCCATTAATCCATACCCATCTCACGGGAGGTTATTTCCGCGCTGCATGAAAAAAACCCTGGAAATCACGCCGAACCTCGAGCCCTTGTTTGGAACGCGCGACGAAAATCTAAGACTGCTGGAAGACAATCTGCAAGTACGCATCGATCTGCGCTCCGATGCAGTGCATGTGGAAGGTTCCGCCGAGGCGATCAGCCGCGTGCAGGCCGTCTTCGACGATTACGAGTTCATGCGAAGAAGCGGCATCACCCTCAACAATGGCGAGCTCCATGGGATGCTGAAGCTGGTGACCTCGGACGCGGCCACAACCCTGCGCGGTTTGGTGGAAAGCGGCAAGCAGCGCTCTGCCGGCATCAAGCGTGTGGTGCAGCCGCGGTCGATCAATCAGCGGCGCTATGTCGAGTCCATCGAAGATTCAGACATGGTCTTTGGAATCGGGCCGGCGGGCACCGGCAAAACCTACCTCGCCGTCGCCATGGCCGCTTCTGCTCTGCTGGCCAAAAAGGTAAGCCGCATCATTCTGGTGCGGCCGGCAGTCGAGGCGGGCGAGCGGCTGGGCTTTCTGCCTGGAACCCTCCAGGAGAAGGTCGATCCTTACCTGCGGCCCCTCTATGACGCGCTCTATGATCTGTTGGACCAGGATCGCGTCGACAAGCTCCTGGAGCGCAATGTCATTGAAATCGCCCCCCTCGCCTTCATGCGCGGGCGCACGCTCAACGATGCGTTCATCATTATGGATGAGGCGCAGAACACCAGCAGCGAGCAGATGAAGATGTTTCTCACCCGGATGGGCAACAACTCCAAGGCGGTCATCACCGGCGACGTCACTCAGATCGATCTGCCCAACCCTCGAAAGAGCGGTCTCGTGGAGGCGCTGGAGGTGCTCAGGGGAGTGGACGGCATACGCTTCTGCAATTTTGACGATGGCGACGTCGTCCGCCACCCGCTGGTGCAGCGCGTCGTCCGGGCCTATGACAGCTTCGGCAGGGCGCAGCAGGATCTGCCCTTGAATCTGTCGTCCGCGCGAGAGAGAGAAGAAGTCGAGATTTCTCCCACGCCTCAATAGACCTTGCGGCAGACGGCGCGCGGTCAGTCTGGGGCGCGGTGCGCTGGAGCGCTGTGACGCTGGAGCGCGGTGAAGTCGAAGCGGTTCTGCGGCGGTTCCATTTGCGCGCCGCTCCGCCGTCAAGACTCGCCTCGCTGCGATACCATTGAGACCCCGGCCCAAGGCGCGCGGCAGCTCCCGAGCAGGGAACCAGAGCGTGGCAGCCTCGATGACCGTCAGCATTTCGCTCCCGGCCGCCACACAACCATCACCTCCATGCCATGATCGACATCGACCCCGAGCCGCTGAAGTCTTTACCCCGCAACGAGGCGCCTCGCCGTCGCCGGCTCTCGCGGTTTCTCTCTCTCGCCCTAAAGGCGGCTGGGACGCGCGGCGAAGTCTCTGTCCTGCTCACCGGCGACCGGCGCATGCGCGCCCTCAACCGCAAATTTCGCCATCGCGACCGGGCTACCGATGTTCTTTCTTTTCCCGCGGCTCCCCAGTTCGCTGCCGCCGGCTTTGCCGGGGATCTGGCAATCTCGCTTGAAACCGCCGCGCGCCAAGCTGCCGGGCAGCGCCATACCATCGAGGAGGAGATTGAAATTTTGATTCTGCACGGCCTGCTGCACCTGGCCGGATACGATCACGAATCCGATTCCGGCCAGATGGCGCGCCGCGAGCAGGCATTGCGCAAACGGCTGTCTCTGCCGCTGGGCTTAATCGAACGCGGCGAGCGCGGCCGCCCCGCCGCTCCTCCACAGTCGAAGCGGCCATCCAAGCTCAAGGCCCAGTCCAAGTCGAAGCCCAAGTCGAAGTCCAATTCGAAGTCCTCATCGACGTCGAAGAAGCGTCCGCGCGCCGCTTCCGCCTCCCGTCCTAGAACGCGGGCCGTTCTATGACCTGGGTCGCCGCCGTTGTCATCATCGCGCTGCTGGGCATTCTCCTGCTCTCCTCCTATATCGAGCGTCTCTATACGGAGTCGGGAAAGTTCCTCTCCCTTGGCTTTCAGAAAAATATCGAGGTTTGGGAGCGGGAGGTCGAGCCGCGCCTCGGTATGAAGCGCGAGCGGATCGGGCTCTCCGCCGCTCTATGGTCGCGCCTATCGCTGGCTGCCCTGGCGTTGTGTTTTGGCGCGCTGCTTTTTGCCGGAGTCTCATCCGGCCAGTGGCCAAGCGATGGGGAGATCGCTCAGGCAGTTCTGGGAACGATTCTCGTCATCCTTCTCTTCAGCCAGTTCCTGCCCTTTGTTTTCTCCACTCGTACCCGCGGCCGCTGGGTGGTGCCCCTGCGCCCGGTGATCGCTCTGCTGTTTTATTTGCTCTACCCGGTCACGCTCTTTCTGGGCTTTCTTCTCTCCATCGCGGAGCTGGCCGAGCCGCCGGCAGGGAAGGAAGAAGAAGGACTGGCCGAAGCCGCAGCAGTGAATGCGCTGATCGAGGCGGGAGAAGAGGAAGGCATTCTTACGGAGAGCGATCGCGACCTGGTCCGCTCAGCGGTGGAGTTTGGAGACAAGGTTGTTCGTGATGTCATGACGCCGCGGCCGGCGATCTTCGCCGTGCCGGCCGAAATGATGCTCTCCGATTTTCTGGCTCAGCTTGAGCAGCATCCCTATTCCCGTGTTCCTCTCTTCCACGGCACGCTCGACCACATCACCGGCATCGCCTTCGCGCACGATCTGTTGCATATCGCTGACGAGGAGGCAGCCAAGCGGCAGGTGCAGAGCATCATGCGGGCCGCCGTCTTTGTCCCGGAGACCAAGCGAATCAACGAACTGCTGCGCGAGATGCAGCGTCAAAAGCAGCACATGTGCATCGTGATTGACGAATATGGCGGGGTCTCCGGTCTGGTCACGATCGAAGACCTGCTGGAGGAGATCGTCGGCAACATCCGCGATGAGCACGAGCAGGACACGGATGAAAACGCCCCGCTGCGCGAGCCTGGGGGAGCATGGCTGGTGCCCGGCACGCTGGAGATGGCTCGCCTGCGCGCGCTGCTCGGACCTGGCTACGATATGGAGCAGGAGTATCAGGCGGCGACGGTCGCCGGCTTGGTCAGCGAGATTGCCGGGCGCATCCCGCTTCCCGGCGAAGTGATTGTCGCCGATTCTCTGCGCTTTGAGGTGATCGCGTCCACCAACCGGCGCATCGACCGTCTGCGCGTCTCTCCCATCGAACATTGATTCCCCACGCTACACTTGAAGCTGAGACACAGCGCAAGGAGTCCATATGCGATCGGGATTCGTTTCCATTCTGGGCCGTCCCAACGCCGGTAAATCGACGCTGATCAACGCGCTGATCGGCGAAAAGATCGCCATCGTCTCCAATAAGCCGCAGACCACGCGCACTCGCATCCTGGGTATCGTCGATCTGCCGCGCAAGGGCAAGACCGCCGCTGCCCAGATCGTCTTTGTCGATACGCCGGGCGTTCACCGGGCGAAATCCCAGCTGGGCCGCCGGATGATGCAGGAGGTTCACGAGGCGCTGGAGCATCGCGACGTCGTCATTCTGCTGGTGGATGCTGCCCGCGCCGGCAAGCTCTCACGCGCTGGAACATTCGCCGGCGACGGCGATGATGCCGTTGCGCTCTCGCTCATCCGTAAGCTCGATTGCCCGGTCTTCCTGGTCATCAATAAAATCGACCTGATCAGCCGGGAACTGCTGCTGCCTCTGATCGCCGATCTCAGCCGCCTGCATTCCTTCGCCGAAGTCATTCCCATCTCCGCACGAAACAAAGACGGGCTCGACCGCCTCTTGCCTGCGCTGGTGAAGTATCTGCCGGAGGGTCAGCGGTATTTCCCCAAAGACCAGTTCACCGATCAGCCGGAGCGCTTTTTGGCGGCGGAGCTGATTCGCGAGCGCATTTTGCTGGAGACGGGGGAAGAAGTGCCCTATGCCTCCGCCGTGGTGGTGGAGCAGTTTGAAGATCGTGTGGACCAAACCGGATCCGGTCGTGGCCCCGGCCTTACCCACATCGCCGCTGCAATCTACTGCGAACGCTCCGGCCAGAAGGCCATTCTGATTGGCAAGGGCGGAGCCAAGCTCAAGAGCATTGGCACAGCAGCGCGTAAAGAGATTGAGTCCCTGTTGGGCCGGCGCGTGTATCTGGAGCTGCGCGTATTGGTGGAGGATCGGTGGCGCGACTCCAGCCGCTTCGTCGACTCGCTGAGCTGGCAGCGCCAGCTTGAAGGGCTGGGCGAGCGCTCAACCGATGTGCATGACAATCCCGATCCGCCGCCCGGCGGGAAAAGCTGATTCGATCTCTGCTGCGCCGGTTTACGCTCTGCAGCGGATTCACGATAGGTGTACCCCGAGGCAGATGCACCATACGCGGGGGTTTCCGTTCAGATCGAACCACGGTGGGCATAGCAATTGTGAATCCGCCCTAAGTATTCGCAAAACGCGGAATGCCCCTGCCGTAGGTTCCCGGCGGCGCAAGCTCGGGCCGGGGTGGCGGAGCCGTCATATCGCGCCGGGCTGAGTAGAAAATGGCATCCCCTTGCGAGATCAGATAATCCGCTGTGCGCGCGGCCAGCGCTTGGATCGTCAATCCAGGATTGGCCGAACCTTGTGTCGGCATGATGCTTCCGTCGCATACGAACAAGTTGGCGACGTCGTGCGCGCGCCCGAATTTATCCACCACCGATGTGCACGGGTCGGAACCCATTCGGCAGGCTCCCACCAGATGCGCGTACCGCGCTTCCTGCACCACCTCTTCCGCGCCCGCGGCGCGCATCACTTCCATCGTCTTCCTCTTGGCGAACGCGATAAGTTTCTTATCGTTCTCGTGCAGGCCAAAAGTCACTCTCGCCACCGGCAAGCCAAACCGGTCCTTTTCTTTGGCAAGCTGCACGCGATTGTCTGCCCAGGGCAGAATTTCTCCTAGCAAACCGAATGCCGCCCAGTGGTTGTAGTCCATCATCACTCGCCGCATTCCCCATCCCCATGCTCCCTTCGCCGACATCATTTGCTTCGCGAAGGCGATGGGCAGCGGACCAACGGTCTGTATGGCGAATCCCCGGGCGAAATCACGCTTCGGATCGGTCTCGTAAAATTCCTCCGTAAGCGCGTGTGCCGGAGGGGCCTTGTACATGCGGACCAGTTGTTCAAATCGTCCCAGGATCACGTTGCCGCCCTGTGCCATCAGGTATCGCCCTAAGGTGTCGCTGGAGTTCGCCAAGCCATTCTCATGGCCAGGGCAGGCGGAGTTCAGCAGCAGGCGCGGCGTCTCAATCGCGTATCCGGAAACGATCACAGCTTTGGCCTTCTGAAAGCGCTCCACCCCCTTCGGGTCGAAATAGCTCACGCCCCTCACGCGGTTCTCTTTTCCCAGATGGATGCGGCTTGCCATGCAGTTATCGCGGATTTCTGCGCCATTCTTGAGTGCATCGGGCACATGCGTAATCAGCGTGCTCGCCTTCGCGCCCACTTTGCACGCTTGAATACAGTAACCGCGATAGATGCAGTGAGGCCGGTCTCCGTGCGAGCCGGAGAGAATGGCCACCGGACCGCCAATGCTCACTCCGATTCCAAGGTTTGTGCAGCCCTTGATGAGCGTGTTCCCTACGCCGCCCATGGGATGGGGACCATAAGCGTAACTATGCGGTTCGCCCCAGGGATAGTAAGCCGGTCCCGCGACCGGCATTTCCATCTCCAGCATCTGGTAGTAGGGCTTTAGCTCCTCGTAACTCATCGGCCAATCGGCGCCCACGCCGTCGCGCGAATAGATGTTGAAGTCCGAAGGATGCAGGCGCGGAGCGAATGCGGCCCAATGGACCGATCCTCCGCCCACTCCCTTGCCGCAGTTGTTGGCTCCAAGAGCAAGTGGATCGCTGCCGCCGGTGATGCGCAGGTCTTCCCAGTACAGGTTGTGCGAACCGGCCTCGTCGCTTACCCAGTCGAGCTCCGTATTCCAAAATGGTCCCGCTTCCAGGCCGAGTACTCGGAATCCGGCGCGGGACAACCGCTGCAGCAGCACCCCGCCTGCGGAGCCCACACCGACCACCACGTAATCCACTTCCTCTTCCCCGAAACGGCGCATCGGCACATCGATCTTCTGGATGGGGCCAACCGCGTGCCCGTCATTCAT
>JANWJB010000109.1 GCA_025449575.1 Acidobacteriaceae bacterium | reverse complement strand
CGCCGCCGTCAACGTCGTCTTCCCGTGATCAATGTGCCCTATCGTCCCTACGTTGATGTGCGGCTTCGTCCGGTCAAACTTCTCCTTCGCCATGCCTCGTCCTCTCCTCACTCCCCTCGCCGGGGAGGATCCAAACAATCACTCTCAATCTCGTTGTTGCCGTTCCGACCTAACCTACTTGCCCTGGTTCCTGCCGATAATCTCTTCCGAGACTGACCGCGGAGCCTCCTCATACCGGTTGAAGTGCATGGAATAGTTCGCCCGCCCCTGGGTCGAGGAGCGCATGTGCGTGGCGTAGCCGAACATCTCGCTGAGCGGCACATTCGCCTTGATGACCTGCGAGCCGGCGCGGTGTTCCATCCCTTCAATACGGCCGCGGCGCGAATTCAAGTCGCCGATGATAGTGCCCATGTACTCCTCCGGCACCACCACCTCCACCGACATGACCGGCTCCAACAACACCGGGCTGGCCTTCTTGGCCGCCTCTTTAAAGGCCATGGACCCGGCAATCTTGAACGCCATTTCATTGGAATCGACGTCGTGATAGCTGCCGTCATAGAGCGCCACCTTGACGTCGACAATCTCGTAGCCGGCCAGCACTCCGCCCTGCAGCGCCTCGCGAATCCCCTGCTCGGTGGGCTTGATATATTCCTTGGGCACCACACCGCCCTTGATCTCGTTCACAAACTCAAATCCCTTGCCCGGCTCGTTCGGCTCCACGCGAATCTTCACGTGACCGTAGTTGCCCGAACCGCCGGTCTGGCGGATGTACTTGCCCTCCGCCTCGGCATGCTTGCGAATCGTCTCGCGGTACGCCACCTGCGGCTTACCCACATTGGCTTCAACCTTGTACTCGCGCATCATGCGATCGACGATGATCTCCAGATGCAGTTCGCCCATCCCGCTGATGATGGTCTGCCCGGAATCCGGATCGGTATGCACCTTGAATGTCGGGTCTTCCTGCGCCAGCTTGCCCAGCGCGAGGCCCATCTTCTCCTGATCGGCCTTGGTCTTGGGTTCGACCGCTACTGCGATCACCGGAGCGGGAAAATCGATCGACTCGAGCACGATGGGGTCCCGCTCGCTGCAGATCGTGTCGCCGGTCACCAGGTTCCGCAATCCCACGCAGGCACAAATATCGCCGGCATAGATCTCGGTAATCTCCTCACGCTTGTTGGCGTGCATCTTCAGCAGCCGCCCGATACGCTCCGTCTTGCGGGTGCGCGGGTTGAGCACCGAGTCGCCGGTCCTCAGCTGCCCCGAATACAGCCGGATGAAGATCAACTGGCCCACGAAGGGATCGGTCATGATCTTGAAGCCGAGCGCCGAGAGCGGCTCACTGTCGTCGGCATGGCGAAAGATCTTCTCGTCCATGTTCTCCGGGTTGGAGCCCTGGACGGAAGGGATTTCCAGCGGGCTGGGCAGATAATCGACCACCGCATCCAGCAGCGTTTGCACGCCCTTGTTCTTGAAGGCGCTGCCGCAGAGCACCGGGAAGAGCTTCATACCGATGGTGGCGCGGCGCAGCGCAGCGCGCAGCTCCTCGCCCGTCGGCGTCTCGCCCTCCAGAAATTTGTGCAACATCTCGTCGTCGTTCTCGGCGACCGACTCGACCAACTGCATGCGGAAGGCTTCCGCCTTCTTCTGCAGCGCCGCGGGCACCTCTTCTACGGAATACTTGGCGCCCATGGTCTCGTCGTGCCACAGGATGGCCCGCATCTCAATCAGGTCGATGACCCCCTTGAACGAGGCCTCCTGGCCGATCGGGATCTGGATCGCGACAGGCTTGGCGTTCAGCCGCTTGCGGATCGTGTCGATGGCATGCTCGAAATCGGCTCCCATCTTGTCCATCTTGTTGATGAAGCAGATGCGGGGCACACCATACTTATCGGCCTGGCGCCAGACCGTCTCCGATTGCGGCTCCACTCCATGCACCGCGTCAAAGCAGGCTACCGCGCCGTCCAGCACGCGCAGGCTGCGCTCCACTTCGGCGGTAAAGTCCACATGGCCCGGAGTGTCGATGATGTTGATGCGGATGTCCCGCCACATACAGGTGGTGGCCGCCGAGGTGATGGTGATGCCGCGCTCCTGCTCCTGCTCCATCCAGTCCATGGTGGCGGTGCCTTCATGCACCTCGCCGATGCGGTGGGTAATGCCGGTATAAAACAGAATGCGCTCGGTCGTCGTCGTCTTTCCGGCGTCGATGTGCGCCATGATTCCGATATTCCGGCAACGATTTAGCGGTACGATGCGGGCCACGATCTTCTCTCACTCTCGCGCGCGCCCCCGTTGGGGGACTCGCGGCTTGATGCTTGCTGCTTCGGTTCTGCTCCCACCCGCGCGGGCAGGAGCGTTTCACGTTCTCGCTCCGGCAAGAGACCAGCCGGGGGCGCTTACCAGCGGTAGTGCGCGAAGGCCTTGTTGGCTTCCGCCATGCGGTGAACGTCTTCCTACTTCTTCATCGCCGCGCCACGGCCATTGGCCGCGTCCAGCAACTCATTGGTCAGCTTGTCGATCATGCCCTTCTCGCCCCGCGCGCGCCCGTAGGTGACCAGCCAGCGGATCGCCAGCGAGGTGCGCCGCTCAGGATTGACCTCAATCGGCACCTGATAGTTCGCGCCGCCCACGCGCCGGGTCTTTACCTCCAGCAGCGGCTTGCAGTTCTCCACCGCCTTCTTGAAAAGCTTCAGAGCTTCGTCCCCGCCCTTTTGCTCCAAGTTGCGCATGGCTTCGTAGAAGATGCCCTGCGCGGTCGACTTCTTGCCGTCCCACATCATCGAGTTGACAAATTTGGTGACCAACGACGAGTTGTAGACGGGATCGGCCGCAACTTCCCGTTTCGCAATGTGACCTTTTCTGGGCATGAAATCTTCGCTTTCCCTCTCTCCTGCTGCAATCCCGGCTTAGCGCGCCGTCTTCTCTATTGCCTGCTGCCGAGCCGCTTTCGTTGCTTGGCAGCCTTCGCTACTTGGCCGCTTTCTTGGACCGCTTCGCTCCGTACTTGGAACGGCTTTGCTGGCGGCCGTTGACGCCGACCGCATCCAGGGTTCCGCGCACCACGTGATAGCGAACGCCGGGCAGGTCCTTCACGCGCCCGCCGCGAATCAGTACGATCGAGTGCTCCTGCAGGTTGTGCCCGATGCCCGGAATGTAGGTTGTCACCTCGACGCCGTTGGTCAGGCGCACGCGGGCAACTTTGCGCAGCGCGGAATTCGGCTTCTTGGGCGTCTGCGTATAAACGCGGGTGCAGACACCGCGCCGCTGCGGCGATCCCTGCAACGCCGGGGAGGCCGTCTTATACCGCGGGGCCGTCCGGCCCTTCCTCACAAGCTGACTGAATGTTGGCAAACCCTCGCTCCTTGCAAAACTCTTTAAAAATCCACCCTGCGCGAACCCACAGCGAAACCCATGGCAGCGAATCGGCGGCACGGCGCACAACCTGAGCCAGCGGCGGCGAACGGCGGCCGCTACGGCGCACGCTCCCCCGCAGCCGGGCTCGCGCCTTCTGCGAAACCCGCAACTGCTTCGTCTCTTTCTTCCCAGTGCCAGACGAGAACTAGGACGGTGGCCGCGCGTATCTTCTTACCTGCTACTTACTGCTTGCGGCGGCTGGCGCACGCTCGGAATGACTCAAACCGTCATTCCCAGCGCTCACCCACCCCCAAAGAAGAAGCCGGCTCCGTTTCGAAGTTCCAGCCCGCATAGTCTCCCTAGGAGGGAGGTGTCGCAGGCTCGAGTGCGATCAGTGACTCGTCATTCCGCGCTCTCATCATGAAAAATCCCGACGATGAAGACTCGATGAGAAATAGCCTAGCGTGCACGCACAACCGGGCAAGAGCGGAACCCTTTCACGATAACAAGAGCGGAGGCGCGGAGTCAATGGTAACGAGCATCAACTTTGCCGCCCGCGCCCGCCGCCCGTTGCGCGTGCTAGCATCCCTGATCGTGCCTGTGTCGCACACTTTTCGATTCCGGCGCCGCTTGATCGCGATCCTCGCCGCCGGGCTGCTGGCTTTCTTCGCAGGGCGCGGCGCGCCCCACCTTTCCGCGCAAGAGGCGTCCGCTGCCGCCTACGCCCCTGACGCCCGGGTAGGCGCGATCCTTACTCATCTGGAGCAGGCGCGCGGCATCGCCCAAACCGCGCTCTCCCCCGATGGCCGGCTGATCGCCTGGGTTGCCGATCAGCAGGACGGCAGTGAGATTGACGTCGCCTCCACGGCCGACCCGGCCCACTTCCGGCAGATTACCGCCGGCTCCAGCAGCGTCTGCGTGGAGCAGAACCTCGCCTGGTCGCCGGACTCGCGCCGGCTCGCCTTCACCTCCGACTGCGACCAGAACGGACAGCCGGACATCTACACCGCCGGCTTCTCCACTGCCTCGCCGGCCGCCGCATCGGCGCCTCGACGCCTCACCCACCTCACCGGCGCGGTCGATGCGCTGAGCTTCTCCCCCAGCGGCCGGCAAATCGGCTTCCTTTATACCGAGGGAGCCACGCGGCACCCCGGCGCACTGGACGCGATGAAGCCGCCGTCGGGCGTAATCGGCATCGCCAGCGCGGAGATTCAGCGTGTTGCCGCGGTCACGCTCTCCTCCGGCCAGACCCGCGAGCTCACGCCCGGCGACCTGCACGTCTACGAATTCGACTGGTCGCCGGACGGCGAACGGCTAGCCTATATCGCCGCCGCACCGCCGGGGGAAGACAACTGGTGGGTCGCCAAGCTCTATACGCAAGATCTTCCCAGCGGCCCTGCTGCGCCCGCCCCGTCTTGTGAAACCGTGGCTGTCTGCCCCACCCTGCACGTCCTCTTTGACCCCGTTGCCAGCCCCGGCCCTTTGCATGGGCTGCAAATCGCGGTTCCCCGCTGGTCGCCGGATGGGAGCTCCATCGCCTTTATCGGCGGACTAATGAGCGACCAAGGCATCACTGGAGGCGATATCTATCTGCTTTCCTCCTCCGGCGGCAGGCCGAAGGACCTTACCGCGCACTCTGGCCGCACCGCCGTCTGGCTCCATTGGCGCAGGGTTGGCGCTTCCGGCCTCATGGCCGGGACGGCCTCTGCCTCGCCTCCCACTCTGCTCGTAAGCTGGATCAAGGCCGGCCACGCGGTCATCGGCGCGCTCGACGCCTCGACGGGTGGGACCGTCACGTATGCCACGCTCCCCGCGTCCATTGGCGACGGTCGATTGAGCATGGGCCTTTCCGTCGCTGCCGGCGGCAGGCTCGCCTACATTCGGAGCTCGTTCCATCAAGCTCCGGAGGTCTACCTGGGCCGGCTGGGCGCCTCCGCGCAGCCGGTCACCCATTACAACGACAAAGTTCGGCCGGACTGGGGCAAGGCGGAATCGATCCAGTGGAAAAGCGATGGCTTCTCCATTCAGGGATGGCTGCTCTATCCGGCCCGCTACGATCCATCGAAGAAGTATCCGCTGATTGTCGGCGTGCACGGCGGACCATCGGGGGCGATCTTGCCGCAGTGGCCCTTCCCCGGCTACAACCCCATCGCCTTCTCCGCGCTCGGCTACTTCGTCCTGCTGCCGAACCCGCGCGGGAGCTTCGGCGAGGGCGAGGATTTTACCGCGGCCAACCGCAGGGACTTTGGCTATGGAGATCTGCGCGACATTCTGGCCGGCGTGGACGCGGCGATCGCGCGGCTGCCCATTGACCCCCAGCGCGTCGGCATTACCGGCTGGAGTTATGGCGGTTTCATGACCATGTTCGCCATCACCCAGACCACGCGCTTCCGCGCCGCGGTAGCCGGTGCGGGCATCTCGGACTGGCAGAGCTACTATGGCGAGAATTCCATCGATCAATGGATGCTGCCTTTCTTCGGAGCCTCGGTCTATGACGATCCCGCGGCGTACGCGCGCAGCTCGCCGATCGCCTTTATCCGCCATGCGAAGACGCCGACGCTATTGGCGGTGGGGGATCGCGATGGGGAATGCCCGGCGCCGCAATCCTTCGAGTTCTGGCATGGCCTGCGCGCCGAACATGTTCCCACCGAGCTGGTGGTCTATCCGGATGAGGGCCACCACTTCGTTTCCTTCGCGCACCGGCGTGACGTTATGGAGCGCGCTCTCTCCTGGTTTGAGCGGTACATGCCGCCGGACGAATCCGGCGATTGATGCCATTGCTGCGATAGGGTTTCCGCCAACAAGCGGCTTCGTTTGCCACCCGGCCCCTTCCCCTCTAAACTCATCCTTTGGGTGTACATCAACCGCCGGGACGAGCGGCTCCCTGGCGGGGAGGTTTCATGCAGCGGTATCTAACCTTGTTTGTTCTGTTCTTGCTTGCCGTTCCAGTAGGTCTTTCCGTCGCGGGCTGCGCCAACAAAAATTCCGACTATTGCAATGGCGCCGGCTACGGCTACCAGAAGTCGCAGCCGGTTTCGATCGTATTGCAGCCGCAGGCCACCGGAATCTCGCTGGCCTATGGCCAGGAAGGCCAACTGTCGCCGCCGGCGGCGACCAACTGCGTGGGCCAGGCGGCTAACGTCAGCAGCTATGTCTATGGCACCACCAACCGCTTTGTCGCCGACGTCTCTCCCACGGGAAAGGTATGCGCCGGCACGTGGAACCTGAACACCCCGGGAGTGGCCAACTACACCACCTGCATTCCCACCGGCAAACAGGGCACCGCGTATATGACCGCGGAGGCCGCCGGTTTCACCAGCAACCAGGTTGCGATCTACGCCCACGCGCCGATCACCAGCCTATCGATCAATGGCCCCACGGACTCGAGCGGAAATCCCGCTTGCCTTTCCCAAGGGCAGACAGCGCAGCTGGACGCCACCGCCTACACCACCGACAGTTCGGGCAAACAGGTGGTTTTGTGCAGCCCCACCACGACGGAGTGCAGCCAAGTGATTGGGCACGTCGCCTACACGGCCAACAGCTCAATTGTCTCGATTGATACAGCCACCGGCGTTGCCACCGCGCAGGCTCCCGGTGCGACGCTGATTACCGGAACGCTTTCCAGCACCGCCGCCGCCTCCGGCTACTTCTACACCTGCCCGCCCAAGACCATCCAGCTCAGCGTTCCGTTGACCGGCGCGACCACGGCAAGCCTTACTCCCAACAACCCGCAGCCGCTTACCGCCACCGTAACGGATACGAACGGCGCCGTCATTAACGGCCTGAGCCTCAGCTATGTCTCCACCAACCCATCCAGCATCGCGGTGAGCGCGAGCGGATCGGTCACGGCAAGCTATCCTTCCAGTGCGGCGATCACTGCCATATGCGCACCCAGTGGTTGCAATCCGGCCCCTATCAACGTAATCGGAGCCACCGGCGCCGGCGCTCCGGTGATCAGCAATTCGGTCCAGGTCTCCTCTCCAGGCCAGACCAGCAACTACTTATGGTCCGCCAGCCCAGATTCTCCCTACTTCGTGCCCACCGATCTGAGCACAGGCACCACGGGGACCCCAATCAAGCTGCCCTATACGCCCAACTCCATGGTGCTTGACGCCGGTGGCGACACGCTCTACTTCGGCAGCTACCGCGAACTGATGATTTACAACGCGCTGACCAACTCTCTTACTTCAGAGGCGCAGACGGTTCCCGGCGTGGTGCTGGCCGTCTCGCCCGACAATAGCACGGTGGTGATCAACGACCGCAACCGCGGCGTGATCTACCTCTACTCGCCGCAAGGTACCCCGACGGCGAGTATCCCCTCCATCGGCGGCGTCGCTCAGCGGGCGGTGTTTACCCCCGACGGGGAGACGGTTTACATCGTGGGCAACAACGTCCTCTATATTCACAACACCTTTACCGGCTGGTCGGTAGAAAATCTGCCTGCGCAGCAGGCTGGAGCGACGACGGGAGTTTGCCCGGCCAACGATTCGGTGAGCCCGCAGGGCGACCCCACGGGCAATCCCCCCGACACACCTTCCAATCCCAATAATTCCTATAACCAGTTTTGCTCACCCGACCTGGCGGTCACGGTTCCCAGTGCGGCGGTCTTTCTCTCCGGCTCGCCGACGGCCGCCTACGGCATCTGCCCCAACACCACTGTGAATCCGGTGATCTTCTATCCCGAGGCGGCGGCCGTCGGGGTCGCGACCGATCACCTGGCGGCCACCACCGACGGGAAGCACATCATTGGAGCTACGGCGAATCCCGCTACCCTGACCGACATCTCGGTCAACGTTCCAATCGACTCCTGCCCCCTGGCCTCCACTCCTAACGGGATGAAAACGACGGGTCTCAACTTCAACCCCGCGCCGTCCTTCAACCAGGTCTCGCTGGCCGGCTATGGCATCGCCAATATCAATCAGGTGATTGCCTCCACCAACTCTCAGGAAGCGTTCGTCACCTACTTCAGCAATGCCACGGCGCCGCCTTCCGGTGGCGCGCAGTTGCCGGTCTATGAGCCGGCCGCGCAAAGCGGAGCCCCCGGCACGCTCATCGGCGTCACCCTAAGCGGAGGAGCCATCGCGCCGATTGCCGGCATCTTCTCCCCGGACAACACCATCTTCTTCGCCAGCACCACGGGCGACGACCAGATCCACATAATTGACACCAAGACGCTTACAGATACCCGGCAAATCAATCCTAAGCTTGTGGACTCCAGCGGGAATCCGGTCGCCCCGGAGTTTCTCGCGGTCAGGCCGCGCGCCACGACCTAGCTTGTACGGCTGAGCCCGCGGCTGAGCCGGTACGGCGCGGGGCATCTGTCGGGCTCTCTCTGACGAGCGGCTGGCTTTCAACCGAGCAGCCGCGTTCGGGGGCCTTCCGCATCTTCGACGCTGCCAAGATGAAAATGCTTTAGCCGGAACTCGCCTCAACCCGGGCGGGCCGCTCGAAGTGCCGCTCAATCTCCTCCAGCGTCTTGCCCTTGGTCTCCGGCAGCCAGAAGCTGGCGATCAGGAAGTAGAGCACCGTGCAGGCGGCCCAGGCGAAGAACATCGCGGCATAACCGTACTTGCCCACCACGGGCAGAAACAGCGCAGCGATCAGGGTAGAGATGCCTTGATTCAGCAGCAGGGCGATGCCCATGCCGATGGAGCGGATGCGCGTAGGCATCAGCTCGGAGAGCGCCAGCCACACCACCACGCCCGGGCCCAGGGCAAAGAAGGCGATGAAGACCGCCAGGCTTCCGGCGACCAGCCATCCGGCCGCTCTGCCCGGCTGCGGTTCCAGCAGCGCGCGCTCGATCACTAATCTTGACCCCTGCTCGCCGGCGGCAGGAGCAATGCGCAGTTGGGGCCGGCCGGTGGGGGAGAGAACAGAGGCGACCTTCTCTCCCGCGCCATAGGAATAGAGGACGGTGAGAGTCCAGGGGTGTTCGGACTCCGCAGGCGGCGCTGCCGCGGCTCCTACCGCGGGGCGAGCGGTGCCGGCCATCGCCTCCAGCGCCGTCTGGGTTGCGGGGACAGTCAGCGTCTGGCCGCCGGCGTCCTGGCGAATCTGGCTTTGGAGCTGTTGCTGGACATCGATGCCCCGGGCCTCGAAGCGATGGAAGAGCAGCCCGGCGGCGAGCAGGCCGATCACCACTCCTCCGGTGCCCAGCCTTAGCAGAAACTTCCGGCCTTTGCGGTCCACCAGAAGCACAGCGATGATGGTCATGGCGCAGTTCAGCGCCTTCACGGCGACATCGCCCTGGGTGGCGGCCCGCGCACCGAGGCCCGCCTGTTTGAGGATCACGACCAGATAACCCAGGACGGAGTTGATGCCGGTGGCCTGGTTGAGCGAGAGGATCAGGCAGGCGAGCACGAACGGAACGATATATTTGCGCCGCCACAGCCAGCCCTTGCCCGTCTCCGCCTCTCCGGGAGGCAATGCCAGCAGACGCATCTCCTCCAGCTCCCGTTCCACCTCCTCGGGGCCGGCAATCTTCAGCAGTGCGGCACGAGCCTCTGCGGCTCTGCCTTGGCGGAAGAGCCAGCGCGGTGTCTCGGTGAGAGTGAAGGCGCCGAAGAAGAAGATCAGGCCGGGATACATTACGGCGAAAAACATGCTGCGCCAGGCATGGTTCTCGATGGCGCGAATCAATGCGGGGTTGCCGGCAGCGACAGCGATGGCGCTCTCCGCCTGCCGGGTGTAGTACCAGCCGGCGAGCGCCGCCAAAACGATCCCCAAGGTAAGCATGAACTGAAAGATGGCAGCGCCGCGGCCGCGGTTCCGGGGGCTGAGGGATTCGGCCAGGTAGAGCGGAACCACGACGGCGATGACGCCTCCGCTCAAGCCTTGCAGCAGGCGTCCGCAAAACAGCGGCACAAAACTTTGCGAGAGGACGATAACGCCGACGCTGGCAATAAACGTGAGCCCGCTGGCGATCATCATCTTCTTGCGTCCCACCAGATCGGCCAGCAGGCCGGCCAGCAGGGACGACGCCATGCTGCCGCCTAGCACCGCGGCGACCACGATGGAGGTTTGGGCGACCGTCAGGTCGATGGTTTTGCCCAGATAGAGCAGCGCGGCGGCGATGATGCCGACATCAATCCCGTAGAGCAGGCCGCCGACGCCGGCTATAAAGAGAAGGAGGCGGCCATAGGCGGTCGTCCCGGCGGCCGAGCCGGAAGCGGAGGAGAAGCTGCCGGAGCTGCCGGTCCTCTGGTCGTTGGGCGTTTTTCGCCATGGCCAGGCCATTCTTCTGCCTCCTCTCTCCAGTGCGGGCTCAAAATGGGTGAGGAATGAAGGCTAGCAGATCCCCTGGCTTGCCCGGCAGGCGTGACGAATTGTTGGAATTTCTGCTTTCTTTGTTGCGTTCTCCCCGTCTTGAGGCGGAAACTCCTCAGAAGAAGGTAATGATTGCCGAGGAGCCGGCCAGCGGGTACACGTTCTTGCGCCGGTTCGTCAGATAGGCCCTGTGACGCCGCCAGGTCCTAGCAGCAAAGCCCTCCCGAGAAGATCCGGGACCATGGAGAAGACCGGCCTATGCCGCAGAATGCTCTGGAGATAAGCGCCTTTCCCGCTTCCCTCAACCTCTCCCGAAACGGAGGCGCCGACGACCGCGCCATCGAGATGGAACACCGGCGGCAATTGGCGCGCTTTGGCCGGTGGCTGTACCGCCTCGGCTTCGTTCCCGGCACCGCCGGCAACCTTTCCGTGCGGCTCAACCGCGATGTCATCCTGGCCACCCCTACAGGCATGAGCAAGTTTCTGCTCAAGGCCTCCGACATGGTGCTGGTGGATCTGGAAGGGCGGAGGATGGAAGGAACGCGCAACGCCACCAGCGAGATCGGCATGCATCTCGCGATTTATAGCCGGCGCCCCGACGTGCGAGCCGTCGTACACGCGCACCCGCCTATCGCCACCGGCTTCGCCTCATGCGGGCTGGGTCTGGAGGAGCCGCTGTGCTCGGAGGTCGTCATGGCGCTGGGCGCGGTTCCGCTGGCTCCCTATGCCACTACCGGCACCGCCGATGTGGCAAGCAGCATTGTGCCCTTCATCGGCGGCCATGACGCGATTCTGCTGGCGAACCATGGAGCGGTGACGGCGGGCACTCGCCTGCAGGAAGCTTTCATGCGCATGGAAACGGTAGAACATTACGCCCACATTTGTCTGGTTGCACGCCAGCTCGGATGCGCCAAGCCGCTCTCCGGCGACCATTTGGAAAAGCTGGCGGAGGCCCGCTCGCGCTATGCAAAAAACGCCCCCATGGAGTAGCTGGTTCCCCCCTCTTTCTTCCTGATGCCAAAAGACTTCCTGCGCCGGCGCGCCGGTGCCCGTTCCTCTTCCTCGCGTAGATTACAACTCCCAAGCAATTCTTGCGTTTTATGAAGTGGGGGATGGAATTCGCGGGCCGCAAAATCGCGGGCAGGTCAACAGTCCTCGCCAGCCGGAGGGCCGGGGTTGAAATATAAATCGGGAGCAGCGACCTGCCCCGCAGGCTCGCCCGACGCAGAAACGAGACAACGGCGGCAAGCAGAGCGAACGCAGAGATCAAGGCCGCGACCAAGTTCCGCGCTGAGCTTCGCCGCAGCGGAGAAGGTCCATTCCCGAGGCGCTCGTCATTTTGAAGCGGGGAATCGCCCGCGGTCTTCGAGATTACGGGCGCTGCGGGATGGAGCGGGTCGAGTCCGTTGCGCCACCGGCATTTTCCGCTCCAAGTTCGCGCAGCAGGAAAGCGTAGTCGAAGGCAATCTCCTTCAAATAATCGTAGCGGCCGGAGGCGCCTCCGTGGCCCGCGCTCATGTTGGTATGGAGCAGCAGAGAGTGCAGTCCGGTATTGAGCGTGCGCAGCTTGACGACATACTTGGCCGGCTCCCAATACATGACCTGGCTGTCGTTGAGGGAGGTCTTCACCAGCATGGCTGGGTACTCCGCGCGCGTCAGGTTGTCATAGGGCGAGTATCCGAGCATGTATTCGAAATACTCCTGCTGGTTGGGATCGCCCCACTCTTCATATTCAGCGACGGTGAGCGGCAGGCTGGCGTCGAGCATGGTGTTCATCACATCCACAAAAGGCACCCGGGAGATCACGGCGCGAAACAGCTCGGGCCGCATGTTTGTGACGGCTCCCGTCAGCAAGCCGCCGGCGCTACCGCCTTCAATGGCGACGCGGCTGGGATCGCCGTAGCCGCTCCGAGTAAGAAATTCCGTGACGGCGATGAAGTCGGTGAAGGTGTTTTTCTTTTGCAGCAAGCGGCCCGCATCGTGCCATGGCTTGCCCAGATCGCCGCCGCCGCGGATGTGGGCGTAGGCGAGCATGACACCGCGGTCCAGCAGGCAGAGGCGGCTGGAACGAAAGCCGATGGGCAGCGGAAATCCATAGGATCCATAGCCGGAAATCAGGAGCGGATTGCCTTCAGGCCTCCGGGCATCGATGCGATAGACCAGCGAGACGGGAACCTGGACGCCATCCGGCGCCGTAGCGAAGAGGCGCTCGGAGCGGTAATTGGTCCGGTTGAAGCCGCCGGGAATCTCCAGTTCCTTCAGCAGGATGGAGGCTCCGGTTTCTGTATCGAATTCATAGACGGAGCTTGGCGACACCAGCGACTCATAGCCATAACGGAATCGGGTTGTGGCAAACTCCCGGTTCGTCTGGGGATAGGCGCTATAGGTGGGTTCCGGAAAAGAGATCTCGCGCGATGCGCCGAGGAATTCTCCCTGCTCGCCGAGCGCGATGACGCGCAGGCGCGGCAATCCGCCGCAGCGTTCCACGGCGACAGCGAAGGATTGGAAGAGGTCGAAGTCCTCCAGCATCACATCTTCGCGGGCCGCGATAAGCTCACGCCATTGCGAGCGGCTGGGATTCCCTACCGGCGCGGCGACTAAGCGGAAGGTTCGGGCAGTATCGTTGACGCGCAGATAGAAGAGGCCCTCGCGATGATCGGCATAATATTCGATGTTGTCGCGCCGCGGCTCGATGAGGGTCCATTTGCCCTCCGGCTCGCCGGCCGGTAAAAACCATTGTTCGCTGGCGGTGTGACTGGAGCTGTCGAGGAACAGATACTCGCCGTCGCGGGTGCGGCCGACGCCGATGTTGAATCGCTCATCGGGCTCTTCCCAGACCAGCACGTCAGATGACTGCTGGTCGCCCAGGCGGTGGCGATAGAGCTGGTATTGCCGCTTGGTTTCCTCGTCCTCGACGGTGTAGAAGAGGGTGCGATTGTTGGCGGCCCAGGCGATCGAGCCGACCCGCTCGGCGCGGTCCGGGCCGAGCCGGCCGGTGCTCAAATCCTTCACATGAAGGGTGTACTGGCGAAAGCCGGTCACGTCGGTGGAATAGGCAAGCAGGTTGCCATCGCCGGAGATGGCGAAGGCGCCCAGGGCCATGAAAGCCTCACCCCGCGCCAGCTCGTTGACATCGAGAATGATCTCTTCGGGATTGTTCACCGAGCGATGCTTGCGGCAGAAGATGGGATACTGCGCGCCCTGCTCGGTGCGCGTGTAGTAGAAATACTCCCCTTCGCGAAAGGGCGCCGATACATCAGTCTCCTTGATATGGCTAAGCATTTCGGCGTAGAGTCGCGCTTGAAGGGACTCGGTGGGAGCCATGACTTCGGCCGTGTAAGCATTCTCCTGCTCTAAATATGCAGTAACCTCAGGATTGTCTTTTTCCCTCAGCCATGCATAATCGTCTTCCAGGCGGTGTTGAAAGTGCACGGTTTCTGTTCTTTGGCGGCGGGCGGTGGGCGGCGCGGTCGGCTTCTGGCTCATTTCCTCCAGCATATCCCGGCCCCGTATTGTGCATCCCGGCCCTTTCCGGAAACCTTCCAAGCAAAGATAAAGATGCATGACTTCGAGAGAAAGAGAGGGAGTGACGACCATGCATAATCCATTTATGACGTTCTCGACATGGGCAGGCGCCGCAATGCTGGCAGGTGTGATGCTCGTGATTCCAGGGACGACCCTGGCGCAGGGCGGCATGGGTTCCGCTCAGAACGGCCAGGCCCTGCCCCAAGCCCCCGTGTCGCCCGGCCAGCAGCAGATGAATGATCAGCGGGGGATACAGGATAGTGGCGCGGGCAACCAGCAGATGGAAAAGATGGAGGCTCGCGCGCGAGCGAGCACGTTTGTGAGCAACGCGCTCGCAGGCAACCTGGCCGAGGTACAGCTGGGACAGTTGGCGATGCAGAAGAGCAGCGATCCGCAGATAAAGCAATTCGCGCAGCACATGATCGACGACCATACCAAGCTGAGCAATGATATGAAGCTGGCCGCAGAACAACTTGGCGTGCACGCGCCAACCCAGCTGGACAAGAAAAACCGGAAGACGGTGGAGAAGCTTTCCGCACTTTCAGGGACGGCGTTCGACCTTGCCTACATGAAAGAGATGGTGAAGGATCACAAGCGGGACTTGCAGGAATTTAAGGACGCAGCCACATCATCGCAAAACCCGGCACTCAAGATGGCCGCCGACCATGGCGCTCAGGTGATCAGCGCGCACCTGGAACAGGCCGAGCAGATTACCCGCCAGCAGACCGCCAGCAAGGGGAATTAGAGCGTTTTCAATACTTCAGTGACGTGGTTGGGATTCGCTATGCGCGGCCATTCTTCACCAGAATGGCCGCGCATAGTTCAGTTTTCTCCGCGCTGGCGCCAATAGCGAAAGTGCTCTAGCCGCGGCGCGCTCATTCGCCCTTTTCGAGAGGCAGCAGAAAGCAGAGGCGGCAGCAGCGTCTAGTATTTCGCCAGGGCGGCAATGGCGCGGAAGATATCTTCCGGCTGGGGCAGGATCGCGTCCTCAAGGATCGGGTTGTAGGCGACGAAGGTGTCAAGGGAACCCACGCGCTTGACCGGCGCGTCCAGATCGTCGAAGAGTTCATCGGCGATGCGAGCTGCGATCTCGGCCCCATAGCCCCAACTCAGCATGTCCTCATGGGCCACGATGACCCGGCTGGTTTTTCGAACTGAGGTCGCGATGGCTTCCCAGTCATAGGGATTGAGGGAACGCAGGTCGATCAGTTCGACTTCCAGCCCCAGCTCGGCGCGGGCTCGCTCGGCGGCGCGGAGCGCGCGCGGCACCAGCGCGCCGTAGGTCACCACCGTGATGTCCTTGCCGGAGCGCACCGTCGCGGCCTTGCCAAAGGGGATGCAAAAGTCGGGACCGGGATAAGCACTGCGGCCATAGGACTCGCGATAGAGCCGCTTGTGTTCAAGGAAGAGCACCGGATCGTCGCAGCGTATGGCGGTGCGCAGCAGGCCATTGGCGTCCAGAGCGTTGGACGGGAAAATGACGCGCATGCCGGGGGTGTGCGTGAAGATGCTCTCGCCGCTTTGCGAGTGGTAGATCGATCCTCCGGCCAGATAGCCGCCGATGGGGGCGCGAATCACCAGAGGGGCGGAGAAGGCTCCGTTGGAACGCCAGCGGAGCACGCTGAGCTCGTTGCGCAACTGGTGCATAGCGGGCCAGATGTAGTCGAAGAACTGTATCTCGACGACCGGCTTAAGTCCGCGAACCGCCATGCCAAGGGCGCGGCCCACGATATTGGCTTCGGCGAGCGGCGAGTTGAAGACGCGGTCCGGGCCAAACTCCCACTGCAGCCCGGAGGTCAGCTTGAAGACGCCGCCCTTGCCCTTTACCGGCCCCGGCTCCAGACTGCCGTGCCGGCTGGAGTCGGCGACATCTTCGCCGAAGACGACGATGCGCTCGTCGCGCCGCATCTCGTCTTTCAGGCAGGCGTTGATCAGGTCCGCCATGGTGCGCTGCGGAGCGTCAGGGACCTCCAAGGCCGGCTGCGAGAATCGAGGGCCGGTGGGATCGAGATTTTCCGAATACACGTGCAGCGGAATGGATTCCACTTGGGGCGGCAGCGCGCGCAGCGCCTTCTCCGCCGCCAGCCGGACTTCTTCATCCACCTCCCGCTCCAGGCGGTTGAACTGTTCCGCGTCGAGAATGCCGTCGCGCAGAAGACGCATCTGGAGCCGGGGCAAAGGATCGCGCTGGGAGGCAGCCTCCCGCTCGGCTTCGCTGCGGTAGAGGCGGTCATCGTCGGAGAGCGAGTGCGAATAGAGCCGCACCACGTGCCCGTGCACAAAGGCCGGTCCCTTT
>JANWJB010000108.1 GCA_025449575.1 Acidobacteriaceae bacterium | reverse complement strand
GGCCAACTCCAGCGTCACCCATCGCTTCTTGCTTTCGGGGCGTCCCGTTGAAGCCGCGGTGAACGATGGCACAGTTCCCGAGGTGGAAGCCGACATCCATCGCATGACAATCTCCGGACAGCCGTAGCCCTGGGCTGGAGCGCATTTCTCGCAAAGATTCCGCCCCAACACGCGAATCCTGTCATCTCGACCGCAGGCGGCGCACATTGCCGCCGAAGTGGAGAGATCTGCATTTCATCTCTCTGTTTTGGGCTCCTCTGCTTATGAGGAACGGCGGGGGCCGAACTTCGGCGGCCACTATGTGCTAGTCCAGTGGGGCTGTGGTTCAAGCTGTATGGAGGCTGCGTTGATCGACGCAAACACCGGAAGCGTGCTGCGTCTCCCGCAGATTCCGGGCGGTGAACAGCACGGATTTGATATTCCGATAGAGCCACCCGATCTCAGCGCCCTGCGATTTCGTACCAACAGCAGGCTTCTCGGCGTGCCCTTCATCGGAGACTCATTTACCTACTACTACGTGCTGGAGCATGGCCGCTGGCGCTTTCTCAGCAAGCTCCCCACCCCGGACGAACAGCAATAGCAGAGCAACGGGGGAGCCGGCTACTTCCGCTTCCAGCGGACGCCGTCTTTGGAGTCTTCGAGCAGAATGCCGTTTCCGGAAAGCTCGTTGCGGATCTGGTCGGCGCGCGCAAAGTTGCGCGAGCGGCGCGCTTGTTCACGCTCGGCGATCAGCGCATCAATCTGCTCGTCGCTGAGCGAGCGGCGGCCCAGCAGCTCGGGTGAGACATCCTGGAGACGCCCTTCTTCTTCCGCCCAGCGCAATGCCCAGCGGGTGGTCTCCTCATCATTGTCGCGCACCACCGCAAAGACGCTGTCAAAGCGGTCGAGGACGGCCTGCATCTGCGGCACGTTGCCGGCGCAAAGGGCGCCCGCATCGGCGGCGGCATTGCCGGCGCGCACCATCTCGAAGATGGCCGCCCGCGCCTCGGAGGTATTCAGATCGTCGGCAAGCGCGGCGCGAAAGCCTTCCTCCGCCCGCTGCGCGGCGGAGGCCAGCTCCGGATTCACCCCGGCAGGAAGGTTGCCGGCAGCGATGCGGCGGGCAAAGGTGCGCAGCCGCTCGATGGCGTTCGCCGACTCGATCAGGCCGTCGGTGGTGAAGTTTAGCGGATGCCGGTAGGGCACGGAGATGAGCAGAAAGCGGATGGAGGAGGCCTTGTAGCCCTTCAGCAGCAGGTCGCGCAGGGTGAAGAAGTTGCCCTCCGACTTCGACATCTTGCGGCCTTCCACCAGCAGGAAGCGCACATGCATCCAGTGGCGCGCGAAGGTCTTGTGCGTGGCTCCCTCCGACTGCGCAATCTCGTTTTCATGGTGGGGGAACATCAGGTCTTCCCCCCCGGCGTGGAGATCGAAGCTCTCCCCCAGATACTTCATTGCCATGGTGGAGCACTCGATATGCCAGCCGGGCCGGCCCGGGCCGAGCGGC
Organism: Acidobacteriaceae bacterium; assembly: GCA_025449575.1. Taxonomy (GTDB): domain Bacteria; phylum Acidobacteriota; class Terriglobia; order Terriglobales; family Acidobacteriaceae; genus PALSA-350. The sequence goes on along the minus strand of JANWJB010000108.1, from coordinate 21,788 downwards.
CCGTCCCAGAAGTGCTCGCCGGGCTTGGCCGCCTTCCAGAGAGCGAAGTCGCGGGCCGAGTCCTTGTCATACTCGTCCACGTCCACCCGCGCCCCGTCGGCGATGCCGGAAAAATCCTTCTTCGACAGCTTGCCGTAGTCGGGGAAGCCGGCGATGCGGAAGTACCAGGAGCCATCCTCGGCGCGGTAAGCCAAATCTTGCGCGGCGAGGCGCTCGATAAGCGCGATCATCTCGGGAATGTTCTCCGTCGCGCGGGCGATGATCTCCGGCCGCTCGCAGCCGAGCGCGTCGAGATCTTCAAAAAAGGCGCGCTCGTATTTGGCCGTGTACTCGTGGATCGGCACGCCGGCGGCGGCAGCATTGCGGATGATCTTGTCGTCGACGTCGGTCACGTTCATTACGTGGCGGAGCGCCACGCCTTCGAGCTTGAGAAAGCGGCGAAGGACGTCCACTTGGAGGAAGGTGCGGAAGTTGCCGATATGGCCGTAGTCGTAAACCGTGGGACCGCAGGCATACATGCGCAGCGGGCCGGCGGCGGGCCGAAGTTCCTCGACGGAGTTGGAGAGGGTGTTAAAGAGCTGGATGGTCATTCAGTTGAAGAAACCGTTTGCGGGAAGATACAGGGGTGTCCTGGCGCAGTTCCATCCTATCAGGGGTCTCGCATCCTTCCTCCGACAGCGTGCCGGTTCAGCTTGGCGGGGCCACCGGCGCGTTCTTGCCCGCCGTCCCGGCGGCGGCGAACCGTTTGTGGTTTTCAAGCGAGGTGAAGGTCGTGCTGCGCATCCGGTCCAGATAGACAGCGCCTGCGAGGTGATCGATCTCATGCTGCAGAATGCGGGCGTACCAGCCGGAGGCGTGGATGGTTCGCGGCCGCCCGCGGTGGTCCAAGCATTCCACCTTGATCCGGCGAGCGCGGGGCACCATCGCCAAATAGCCGGGCAGGCTCAGGCAGCCCTCGAAGAACTCCACCTCCGGCGGCGATTCCAAAGTGAGTGCCGGGTTCACGATCACATGAAAAGAGACAGGTTTGCGTTCCCGTTCCTTCCGTTGGCGCGCGCTGAGCTCGCGCATGGATGTCTCGCGGTCCTCAATAACGGCCAACTGCACCGGCAAACCGATCTGCGGCGCCGCCAAGCCGACGCCGGGAGCCCGGTGCATCGTTTCGCGCATGGCGTCGATCAGTTCCTGTGTCGCTTTGCTGGTGATCTCCTCCGCGGTGAGCGGCCGCGCGCGCTGGCGCAAGACGGGGTCCCCCATGATGCGGATGGTCAGGCTCTCCACGGCCCGCGGGTGTTTCAAGCCCATGGAGCGGATCACAATGCCAGCCCCGGTTGAGCGCTCAATTCGGAGGGGGCGAATTGGCCGGCCAAAAATTTGGGCCACGCCGCCGCTCCGATCATGGCGGCATTGTCGGTGGAAAGCGCCGGGGAGGGAAAGGCGATCGGCAATCCACGGCCCACCGCCTCGGAAGTGAAGCGGAGACGCAGTTCGCGGTTGGCGGCCACGCCGCCGGAGACCAGCACGCTGGCGGCGTCCAGGCTCACCGCCGCGAGAAAGGTCTTGCGTTTGAGGTCATCCACGACGGCGCGCTGGAAGGAGGCTATCAGGTCCAGAGTTTCTTTGCCGCAGAGCACAAGCGCGTCTTCGGGCGTGGGCTTGGGTATGGCGGCTAGCTTGTCGCGGCGGTGCGCAATGGAGGCAAAGAGATCGTGAAGCTGCACGTAACGCAGCACCGCGGTCTTGATGCCGCTGAAGGAGAAGAGAAACTCCGATGGCGGCCGCGCGGTGGCGGCCCGGTGCGCCTTGCGCTTGATCTGCGCAAAGGAAAAGGGCACCGCGGTGGGGTCGCCGTAGGGAGCCAGAGCATCGATCCAGGGTCCGCCGGGATAGCCCAGTCCAAGCAGTTTGGCCACCTTGTCGAAGGCCTCGCCGGCGGCATCGTCGAGAGTGCGTCCCACATTGCGATAGGTAAATCCCTCGGCTGCGCGGCGCGCGAGGTAGAGATTGGTGTGGCCGCCGGAGACCACCAGGGCGAGTGCCGGCCAGTCAACGGGCGGCTCGCCTAGGTTGAGATCGGGCTGCCGCGCCAGTTCCTCCTGTTCCAGCAGTACGGCATGAATGTGGCCCTCCAGGTGATTGACGGCAATCAGCGGCTTGCCCAGCGCGTAGGCCAGCGACTTGGCATAGACGATCCCCACCAGCAATGCTCCGGCCAGGCCTGGTCCTTCCGTAACGGCGATGGCGTCGAGATCGGCAAAGGTGACACCGGCCTGCGATAAGGCGGCACGTACGACGGGCACAATGTTGCGGAGGTGCTCCCGGGAGGCCAGCTCCGGCACTACGCCGCCATAGGGGGCATGGATGGCGATCTGGGAAGCGATTGCGTTGGAAAGCGCATGCCGCCCCCGCTCAACTACCGCCGCCGCCGTCTCGTCGCAGGATGTCTCAATGGCCAGGATCAACCCGCTTCCGGCTTCTGCGGAGCGCCGATCGGGCTTCGCGGCGGAGCCGGGCTTGCCAGGGAGTTCATCCGCAAGGCTCCCGGCAACTGCTCCGGAAGGTTCCCCGTTCATCGAGACGAGATCGCTTGGATGGCTCACTTTTCTATAGTAGAGGAGAGGTTGTGACGATGGTGGCGCAACGGGCGGCGGAGCATGCGGCGGCGGATATCGTAGCCCGGCTGCGCTCCCACGGACATCAGGCATACTTCGTCGGCGGCTGTGTCCGCGATCTGCTGCTCGGCCGCGAGCCGGCGGATTTCGACGTCGCTACCAGCGCGCGTCCGGAGCAAGTGCTGGCGCTCTTCGAGCGATCCTTCGCGGTGGGCGCGCAGTTCGGCGTAGTTCTTGTCGCCTCCGCGGCGGGCGGCGAGCTTTCGGATTCACCGGAGATTCTGACCGAGGTCGCCACCTTTCGCAACGATCGCGGTTATAGCGACGGCCGCCGGCCGGACGCGGTCGCTTTCTCCTCGCGCGCGCAAGACGATGTGGAGCGCCGCGACTTCACCATCAACGGTCTGCTACTCGATCCGGACCGGCTGGCGGAGCTGCGCTTGGCCGGGGAGACGGGCCGCATGAGCGATGCGGTGCTCGACTTCGTGGGCGGCGTGCGCGATCTGACGTTGGGTGTGGTGCGTGCGATCGGCGATCCCCGGCTGCGCTTTGACGAGGATAAGCTCCGCCTGCTGCGGGCGGTGCGCTTTGCTGCGCGCTTCGAATTTGCGCTTGAGCCGGCGACCGCGGCGGCCATTCGCGAGCAAGCGGCGGCCATTGGGCAGGTGAGCCGGGAACGGGTGCGTGACGAGCTGACCAGGATGCTGACGGAGGGGCGCGCGCGGCGCGCCTTTGAGCTGCTGGACCAGACCGGGCTTCTGGCTCAGGTGCTGCCCGAGGTCGCGCGGATGAAGGGCGTGGCGCAGCCGCCGCAGTTCCATCCCGAGGGCGACGTGTGGGTGCACACCCTGCTTCTGCTGGAGCAGTTACCGGAGGGCTGCGCGCCGGAGCTCGCCTGGGGCGCGCTGCTGCATGACGTAGGCAAGCCTCCGACCTTCCGCCAGGCTCCCGACCGCATCCGCTTTGACCGTCACGTCGAGGTGGGGGCGCGCATCGCGCAGGAGATATTCCGGCGGCTGCGCTTCTCCAACAGCGCGGCCGCGCAGATTCTCTCCTTGATTGAAAACCATATGCGCTTCGGCGATGTCGAGAAGATGAAGGAATCGACGCTGCGCCGCTTTTTCCGGCTGCCGGAGTTCGACCGGCATCTGGCCCTGCACAAGATGGATTGTCTGGCCAGCCATGGATCGCTCGATTGCTACCGCTTCGCCCAGGAGCGGTTTGCGAGCCTGTCGCGCGAGCAGGTGCGGCCGGCGCTGCTCGTTACGGGCAAGGACCTGATTGCGGCGGGATACCGGCCCGGCCCGGAGTTCAAGAAGATGCTGACGTTAGCCGAGGATGCGCAACTGGAAGGCCGAATCCAGAGCCGCGATGAGGGACTGGCGCTGATTCGGGCCGCCGGCGGCCTTCGGTAGTATCAATTCTATGTTCATTGACGAGGCGATCATCAGGATCAAGGCGGGAAATGGCGGCGACGGGTGCGTCGCCTTCCGGAGGGAGAAGTTCGTTCCCCGCGGAGGCCCATCGGGCGGCGACGGCGGCCGGGGCGGCGATGTGATCATGGAGTCCAGCCAGCGGCACAATACGCTGATTCATTTTCGCTTCAACCCTGAACACAAAGCGGAGCGGGGCAGGCACGGCGAAGGTTCCAACTGCACCGGCCGCGAGGGTGAGAGCATCGTGCTGAAGGTGCCGGTGGGTACGGCGCTTTACGACGATGAAACCGGCGAGTTTGTGCACGATTTCTCCCGTCCCGACGAGCGGATCGTGGTGGCCAAGGGCGGTCGAGGCGGAAGGGGGAACCAGCACTTCGCTACCCCCACTCACCAGGCTCCGCGGGAATCGGAGGCCGGACGTCCCGGCGAGGAGCGGCGCTACCGGCTGGAGCTGAAGCTGCTGGCCGACGTCGGGCTGGTCGGCTATCCCAACGCCGGCAAATCCACGCTGATCTCGCGCCTCTCTGCCGCCAAGCCGAAGATCGCCGATTATCCTTTCACCACCCTCGAGCCGAACCTGGGTGTTGTTTCGATCGGCGAGCCGCCGCATGAGGAGAGCTACGTCGTCGCCGACATGCCGGGATTGATTGAAGGCGCGCACCTGGGCGCGGGACTGGGAATGGAGTTTCTCCGCCACATCGAGCGGACGCGTGTGCTGCTGCACCTGGTCGATGTCTCCGATGCCGGCGGCCGTCCCGACGCGGTGGAAGACTTCCGGATCATTCAAAAGGAGTTGAAGAGCTTTGGCCACGGCTTGGCGGAGAAGCCGATGCTGGTGGTCGCATCGAAAATCGATGCGGCCAATCCGGAGAAGCTCAAGAAGTTGCGGACGATGGCAAAACGGCGGAAGCTCGGGTTCTTTGCCGTCTCGGCGGTGACCGGGGCTGGGATAGAGGAGTTGAAATACGCGGCTGGAGCGCTGGTGCAGGCGCAGCGTGAGGCGGCGTCCAGAGAAGATGCCGGTCAGCCCAGAGCGGGAGAAGCCGGCGGGGCTTAGAGCGGATTCACGATTGCCATGCTCCGCCGCAGTTCGAGAAGTGCGGCTTTCTTAATGGAAAAGCCGCGTATGGTGCATCCGCCTCGGGATACACCTAATCGTGCATCCGCCTTAGCTCAACGAACCCAACTCAGCGGCGACGAGACGCGGCGCGGTTGCGGGAGCTGCATTTCGCTTGGGGGCAGGGAAATGGACCATCTGCCAAGCCGAGCGGTCGCGCAGCAGGCGATAGACCAGGGCGGTGTGCATGGCGTGGCCTGCACGCTCGGCGACCACGCGGCCCAGAATGTGATGGCCCGCGAGCGCCAAATCGCCGATCAGGTCGAGCACCTTGTGGCGCACGAACTCATCGCTAAAGCGCAGAGGTCCGTTCTGCACACCATCTTTGCAGAGGATGATCGCGTTTTCCGGCGAGACGCCGCGGATGAGCCCCATGTCGCGCAGTTTCTTTTCGTCTTCCCGGAACCCGAAGGTGCGCGCGGCGGCGATCTGCGTTCCATAGCAGCCCGCGGCGAGATCCACGGTGAAGGCCTGGCAGCCGATGGGCGCAGGGAAGTGAATGTTGTAGCTGATGCTGAAACCCTCGCCTGGATAGATGGCGATGAATTTATTGCCTTCGCGGACCTCGATGCTCTTCAGGATGCGCAGATACTCGCGCCGCCGCCTCTGGCTTTTGATGCCCACCCGAGCGAAGGCCTCGATGTAGGGAGAAGCGCTGCCGTCCAGGATCGGGAGCTCCAGATTGTCGAGTTCCACCGTTACATTGTCGATTCCCATCCCGACCAGCGCGGAGAGCAGATGCTCGGTGGTTGAGATGAGGACTCCCTGCCGCATGAGGCTGGTGGCATAGCTCACCTTGGCTACATTTCGCCCCGTGGCCGCGATCTCAAAGTTGTCCAGGTCGGTGCGCCGGAAGACGATGCCTGAGCCGGCTGGCGCGGGCAGCAACCGCATCTTCACCGGCGCGCCGCTGTGAAGGCCGATGCCGGAAAACGCAATCGGTGACTCGATCGTCCGTTCTAGATGCGCTGCTTCCACTGATGGGTCGTTCCCTTTGAACCGCAAGGGACGTGTCACAAGTGCATAGACTACAACGGAGAAGCAAAGTTGCGGTGTGTCAAAAAAGACACGTTTTGATCGTTTTCGCGGGGGCTGGGGGGCCCATGACCCTCCGTCAGCAGGTCTGGAGAGGGCTGACCGGCCGCCGTTCGGCGCCTTCCAAGAGGTCGCAAACCAGAGAGAGAGGCAGCCCGACAACGTTGAAATAACAGCCCTGAATGCGGGGAACCCATCGTCCGGCACGGCCTTGAATGGCGTAAGCGCCGGCCTTGTCCATGGGCTCCCCGGTGTCAATATAGGCTGCGATTTCCTCAGCCGAGAGACTCTGCACAGTAACCTGCGTAACGGACGCGGCGATCTCGACTGCCGCCGGCAGAGCTCCGCCGGCCACCAGGCAGACGCCGGTGATCACCTGGTGAGTACGTCCGGCGAGAAGGCGGAGCATCCGGGCGGCATCGGCGGCATCTGCGGGCTTGCCTAGGATTTTCCCCTCGCAGACGACAACCGTATCGGCTCCCAGCACCAGAAGCGGTTGCGATGGGTCATGGGCGGCGCGCCGCAGGGCGAAGACGGACTCGGCCTTTTCCCGCGCCAGGCGGGTAGCCAGCGAGATTCCATCCTCTCCGGGCTGCCGGTTTTCTTCGATGGCCGGAGCGTGGACCTCGAAAGGACGCCCGGCGAGCGCGAGCAATTCGCAGCGCCGCGGCGATGCAGATGCAAGTATGAGCATGGATCTATTTTGATCTGGATTTCCGGTTCGATCCGGATTTTTGGCAGCGGATTTGGTCTGAAAACCCCGAGCATTGTGTCCGGCGGTTTGCCGGCTCAGGGCTCGCCAAAGATGCGGGGCAGAAAAAATCCAGGGCGCATGCGTAAGAAGCGGTGTCCCAGCGCGCCCCATCGGGGATCGTTTGCCCGGGAGATGAGCACATACGCCGCGGCATAGATCAGGCTTCGTGTGCCGCGGCCATACGCTTGGTTCGCTGGTAGGTGTAGGTAATGCGATGAATGACGGTGATGGTGGAGAGCACGGCGAGCACCCACAGCACCGGCGCCATGACACCCCAGCGCTCGAAGAGCGCTCCCAGAATGATCAGCACCACTCGCTCCGGCCGTTCCATAAAGCCCACCTTGCAGGTTCCGATGAGTGCCTCGGCGCGGGCACGCGTGTAGCTGACCATCAGCGAGGTCACCATGACGAAGGCGGCCAGCACGACATAGAAGAACCGGTTTCCGCGGGCATAGAAGACCAACAGCCCGAAGAAGAGAACCACGTCGCTGTAGCGGTCGATGACGGAATCGAAGTAGGCGCCGAAGATGGTGACCTGATGGGTCAGACGGGCTACCCGGCCATCCACCATGTCAAAGATGCCGGCTCCAATAATGACCAGTCCGGCGAAAAAAAACATGCGGACATAATTCCCGCTGTTGCCCAGCCCGAAGAGGATGGCGGCGGCGGTGTTGATCAGCAGGCCGACAAAGGTGAGGACGTTGGGAGAAATGCGGGTGAGTGCAAGTCCGTTGACGATCTTCTGCAACAGGAAGCCGCATCCCTGGCCGAAGGTGCCCGTCCAGCTCATGCTTCCTCGTCGTGAATGGTGGTGAGCTTTAAGACCTCCAACTCGCGCTTGCCGTTGGGCGTGACCACCACCGCAATCTCTCCGACCCGCTTGCCGACCAAGCTGCGGCCGATGGGTGAGGTGGTGGAGATCAAGCCCTTGCTTACGTCCGATTCTTCACTGGTGACCAGCTTGTACTCGATCTTTTCATCCTTGGTTTCGTCGTAGACCAGCACCGTGGAGCCGAAGGCGGCGCGATCCTTGGGTATGTTCGCCAGGTTGACGAGCGCCAACTCGGCCATGCGCTTCTTGAGCTGGCCCAGGCGGGCATTCACGAAGACCTGGCGCTGCTTGGCCATGTGATATTCCGCATTTTCGCTCAAGTCGCCGAGAGCCGCGGCCTTCTTGATCTCGGCCGGGAGTTCGTGCGTGAGCTCGCGCTCCAGTTCGCGGATCTGATCTTCCAGCTGTCTTTTGATGTGTTCAGGCATAGTGCCGGAATGTTCTCCTGATTCTATTGGGGGGGCGCCCGGCGGAAATTCTCCGAGCTTCGATTATACGGCAGGGTTCTACGACTTCCGGGCTATGCGGGCATCGAGGAAGCTCTGCAGGATAAGCGTCGCAGCGATCTGGTCGATTACGTCTCGCCGGGCATTGCCCGGCCGGCCGGCCGCATCCAGGTAGCGATGCGCCTCCGCGGTCGAGAGCCGCTCGTCCCAAAGATGGACCGGCAGGCCGCCCTCGCGCTCGAGAGCCTGCGCGAACTGGCGGGCGCGCTCCGCCTGCGGACTGGCATCCCCGGAGAGATAGAGCGGTTCCCCCACCACCGCCTCCCGGCACCCATATTTGCGCGCCAGGCGCAGCAGGGAGCGAAGATCCTGGCGCAGGTTCTTCCGCTGCAGGGTGAGGACGGGCTGCGCTGTGATCCCCAGAGGGTCCGAGACTGCAACTCCGATCCTGCGGCTGCCGAAGTCCAGCCCCAGCACGCAGCCCGGATTAGGACTTGGCGCGGGGACCGAAAGGCTCGCCAACTCTCCCGCGGGCTCGCTTGCCGAATCGCCCGGTGAATCGCGACCCGGGCTTCCGGCATCGGCCGGCGCCGGGAGATCGGCCGGATTTCTATGCATCAGCGATTTCGCCTTTCCAATTTCGCCCTTTCCAGAGCAGCACCTTCTCCGTAAACGCCTAAGGCGGGTTTGGAGGCCAAATTTTGCTGCAGAGGCCGCCTTCGCGTCACTCTTTTGAACCATAGATAGAGTGAAAACGCTCCTGCCGTCTATAAACTACTCGGAAGGGGGGCTTTTGGCATCTGAAGGCAGACATTGCCGGGAGCGGGTCACAAGCCAGACTCCTCCGGACTTCAATCTTATGAGCTGCGATCCGGCGGCTGGCGAGGGGCTATGAAAAGAGCGCTATCGGTCGTGCTGCTGCTCCTGCTGGCCGGTTGCCTTGCCGCGGTCAGCCTGATGCTTCCGGCGCGGCCCTCCGGTGAAGCGCTGGTGGAGATTGCACCGGGAATGCGCTCACGCCAGATTGCCGCCCTGCTCGCCTCGCGCGGTATCATCCGCAGCAAGTATGCCTTCGATCTCTGGCGGCTGGCGCGCGGGGGCAGATTGCAGGCCGGTGAATACCGCTTTGCGGATCCGGCGAGCACGATTCAGGTTTACAGCCGGCTCCGCCGCGGCGACGTCTACTTTCGCACGGTGACTATTCCTGAAGGCTACAATCTCTTCGAAGTCGCGCAGGCGATTCAGAATGCGCATGTGGCCTCCAAAGACGCCTTTCTAGCGGCCGCCCGCAAGGATGTAAATCTGATCGCCGACTTGGATCCTAAGGCGCCCGATCTGGAAGGCTATCTTTTCCCGGATACCTATCGTTTTCAGAAGATGCAGACTCCCGATCAGATGCTGGCGGTGATGGTCCATCGCTTCCGTCAAGCGGTGGCCGCCATCGGGCTGACCTCCAATTATCATCGCGTCGTGATTGTGGCCTCTTTAGTGGAGAAGGAAACGCCGCTGGCGGCGGACCGTCCTTTGGTGGCAAGCGTCTTCACCAATCGCCTGGCCAAGGGGATGCCGTTGATGACGGACCCCGCGGTCATCTATGCCGCGATGCTTGCCAACCGTTACCGCGGCACGATTTACGAATCGGATCTGCAGGCCGATTCGCCCTACAACACCTACCGTCATGCGGGGCTGCCGCCGGGGCCCATCTGCAACCCGGGGCTAGCCTCGCTCCGGGCTGCGCTGCATCCGGCACAGACGGATTACCTGTATTTTGTCGCCGATGCGGATGGCTCCGGTCACTCGCGATTTGCGGCCACGCTCGCCGATCACGAGCGAAACGTGAGCGCATACAGGAAGGCGCGCGGTGAGCAGGCGCATCCTTAGGGCATGTTCACTTTGAGTTGCAAACGAAAAGGCCGCTCGAAGAACGGCCGCTTTTAACCGAACTTACCCATCCGCAAGAAGGTTCAATATCCTCTAGCGGCATCCGCGATTCTTTGGCTGGCCTTTGATGCGAAGACTTTGCTTGACGTTTACGGCGGCGCTCCTGTTCCCGGTCCTGACCGGCTGCCTGAGCCATACCCGCAAACTGCGGCAGGCGACGCTGGCCGGCCCGGTGATGAATGCCGATGCGCTGCAGTTGGTCCATGACGTGAATCAGCGCTATGGCCAAATCAACTCTCTCACCGCCACGGTGGAGTTCACGCCCTCGGTCGGCGGGGTACGCCGGGGCAAGCAGACCGTCTACACATCGTTCACCGGCTACATCCTGATTCGGAAACCGGAAATGCTGCGGGTGCTGGTTCTGGTGCCGGTGCTGCATACGCATGCGCTCGATCTGGCCAGCGACGGAAAGACCTTTACGCTGGTGATTCCGCCCAAGGGCCGCGCGATTGAAGGAAGCAATGCGGTCAGCGCGCGGTCCTCCAAACCCATGGAAAACCTCCGACCGAATGTCTTCGTTGATTCCATGCTGATTCAAAGCATCTCATCGCAGCAGATTGTCTCCATCATTCACGAGAGCTCCACGGCTTTAGATCCCAAGACCAAGCGCCTGGTGGAGACGCCGGAGTACGACCTCACGGTGCTCAGCCCGCCGCCGCCGGACAGCGCGCCCGGCGCCATCGCAGTCGCCAAGCCCTTGCGCGTGATCCGTTTCAGCCGCCTCACGCTGCTGCCGGTCGAGCAGGACGTCTACAACAACAACGGCGACTTGGTGACGCAAGTCCGCTACGGTCCTTACCAGAGCTTCAGTGGGACCGATTTTCCCTCTACGATTGACATCAACCGTCCGCTCGACGAGTACCGGATTCACCTGGCGATCACCAAGCTGGTGGTAAACCAGACGCTGAGCGACGAACAGTTCCATGTCACGGTTCCCAAGGGCTACCAGATTGAAAAATTGAAGTAAGGAACCGGATGACGGTTTTCGGAAGGTCTCCCGCAAACCCCGAGTCGTCAGGAGGCGGGGGATCGCAGGCTGCCGGCGAGTCCGGCGCGGGCCGCGTGCGCGGCAATCTCGCGATTGATCTCCAGGGCAAGCGCCAGCGCATCGCGGCCGGCCTGGGCGCTCACCAGGGGTGCGCGGCGGGTACGGACACAATGCAAAAAGTCGCGTATCTCCAGTTGCAGCGGCTCGCCCGCGGGCACCTCGGGTTTCAGAAAGGAAAGGCCGGAGGAAGGATGGGCGGCCGCCGCGTGGGCGCCATCTCCCGCAGCATCCGTAGGGGCGCCTGAGGCATTCTTTGGGGCTTCCGTGTTGACGATGAGGATGTCGCGGCGGGCGTAGTCGATCGAGACATACTGATGCGGTTGAAAGAAGCGCAGCTTCCGCACCCGTTCCGTGCTCACCCGGCTGGCGGTAAAGTTTGCCACCGCGCCGGAGCTGAATTCCAGGCGAACGTTGGCGATGTCCACCTGGCCGGAGAGAACCGGCAGGCCGACGGCGCGCACTTCGCAGACCGGTGAATCCACGAAGGCGCTCACGATGTCCAGGTCGTGGATCATGAGGTCCAGCACCACATCCACATCCAAGGCGCGCGGGGTGAAGACGCTGAGCCGGTGGGCTTCAAAGAACATCGGTCCACGGAGCAGGGGCACAACCGCCGCGATCGCGGGGTTGAAGCGTTCCAGGTGGCCGATTTGCAAGATCCGCCGCCCCTCGGAGGATTGGCGCAGGAGCGCGTCGGCCTGTTGCAGCGTGGCCGCGGCGGGCTTTTCCAGCAGCACGTCCAGCCCTTCGGCGAGGGCCTCGGTAGCCGCGGAGTAGTGCGCCGAGGTAGGAACGCATATCGAGACGGCATCGAAGCTCAGCCGGCCGCTGCGGCGCGCGCGCAGGCAGTCGGCGATCGAGGAGAAGCAGGCGGGCGATTCGGCCGGCACGCCTGGAGACAGACGGCGAAGCCGCTCGGCGGCGGCCGGATCGGGATCGGCGATAGCGGCGATGCGTACCGGCTCCCCGGAAGCTTCGAGCTCCCGATAGACGCGGTAGTGGCTGCTGCCGAAGGCCCCGATTCCGAAGATGGCGACGCCGACCTGGTTGGACAATGGCTCGATCCCGATTGCCGCAGCGCGGGTGTGAGCGGCGCGCGCCGGCCTGCTGAAAATGCTCCAGCCGTCTTTCGGCCGGCCGCGCGGCATGTTTGGCCGCGCCTAACACGAAAAACTTCTAGGTGGACTGAATGGCGCGAAGACAACGCGTGTATAGGTCGAGAAGCTGATCGACCTGATCTTCCGTGTTGTGGGTCGTCGTGGCGACAAAGCCAGTGGACGGCGCCGCGGTCCGCCCCACGCCGGCGGAGCCGGCTATGAATTTTAATAGGTCGAGAGCAATGTCTTCGTTGCGTCGGGGGCCGGTGGCCGGGGTGAGCGCCTGTTCCATTTCGTTCCTCCCTGGCGATGCTATCGCATTTTCGCGCGCGGCGTCGGCAGGGAAAGAAGCAAAGCTGCGCGCCGTTCGAGTATCCTGCTCAAGGATCCCGCTCGAGTATTTTGAGCCGGAGCCCGGCGGCACAATTTTTGCGTGAGGGATGAGGATTGGCGGTTTTGGCTACGCAGGAGATTCGCCGCATGCGGGGCGGCGCGCAGAGCCATCTGATGCTCGCCTCCGATGGCCGGCTCTATGTGGTCAAGTTCCAGAACAATCCTCAACATATCCGCGTGCTCGCCAATGAGCTGCTTGCCACCCGCCTGGCGGCGGCCGTTGGGCTTACCGTGCCGCACGTAGACGTCGTTGAGGTCACCGGCTGGCTCATCCGCAACACGCCGGAACTGCACCTGGAGATGAGAGGGGAGAGCCCGCAATGCCGGCCGGGGCTTCAATTCGGCTCCCAACTGGTGGGTGGCCTGATGCCGGGACAAGTGGTGGACTACCTGCCTGAGGAGATGCTGCTGGAGACTCGCAACCTGGGCGAGTTCGCCGGCATTCTCGCGCTGGACAAATGGACCTGCAACGCCAATGGCCGTCAGGCCGTCTTTCAGAAGACGCGCCGGGAGCGTCGCTACCGCGCGACTTTCATCGATCAGGGTTATTGCTTTCATGCCGGCGATTGGATCTTTGAGGATTCGCCGCTGCGCGGCGTCTATCCGCAGAATTCGGTCTACCGGAGAGTAGCCGGATGGCGAAGTTTCGAGCCCTGGCTGACGCGCATCGAGACTCTCGATCCGGCAATCGTATGGGAGATTGCCGGCGCAGTGCCGCCGGAGTGGTACGGCGGCGATCTCGCTGTAATGGAGGACTTGGTAGAGCGGCTGCTGGCCCGCCGGAGCCGGGTGCGGGAGTTGATCGTGCAATTCCGGGAATCCTCGCGGCAGCCGTTCCCCAATTGGGGAGGTGAGGCGGAGGAGGAGACAAAAAAGAGCTTTCCGGAGCCGGAATGGATGCAGGATATTGAAAAGGGCCGCATGATGTAACCAGCCGGGCGAGATCTGCGCGGCGATACCGCGCGGCGGCGCCGGTCTGCCGAGTTTTTTCAGGGTTCTATCAGGAAGGGTTCCTAACGGGAAGATCATCCTCCCCAAATGTTGGGCGGGTGTAACGTTGCTGATTCTGCTCTAAGCCGGGAACCGGATTGAAGATCGTAACGATGCCGCAGCGAAAACAATGCGAGTTCCAGCTCATCCGCTACGTGCCGGATCGGGTGAAGAATGAGTTTGTGAATATCGGCGTGGTGCTCAGATCCTCTGAAACGGAAGGGCAGAACCAGAGCCACGGGCAGATCGCGGTGCGCTTTACTCGCGATTGGGCGCGCGTACGGCGCCTCGATCCAGACGCCGATACCGCAATGTTGGAGGCACTGGAGATCGAGGTGGCGCGGCGGTTGGCCACCTGGAGCGCCGAAGAGGAGGCCAAGCCGGTGCTGGGGGTGCTGGAGGACTCGCTCTCGAACACTTTGCAGATCACCGAGTCCAAGGCCTTTCTTGCCGAGAGCTTCCCGGCCGGGCTGGAGGAGTTATTGAGCCTCTATATTGAGACCGCCAAGCGCGAGCGTGATAGCCGGCGCAGCGGACGAGCGGCGATTCAGGCGGCGATGCGAACCCAGTTTGAGCGCGCCGGGGTGTGGACTCTGATGCGGAAACAGATCGCCGCCGCCTCTTATACCAAGCCGGGCGATCCTCTCCGCATCGACTGCGGCTACCGGCCCAACGGGGTGGTGCGGATGTTCCAGGCGGTCACGCTGGAGTCCGACAGTGAGGCGGCAAAGGGGCTGGCCTTCAGCGCCGAGGCTCTCCGGCAGGGGGTCGCCAGGGTAGAGAAGGCAGCACTGGAGCTCACTGCGGTGGTGGAGCCCATCCGTAAGACCGAAGACGAGGAGCCCGGCGAAGACCGCATTGCGCAGTACCGATTCGCGGTCGAAACCATGGAGGAGCACGCCATCCGCGTGCTTACTACCTCCGATCTGCCGCGCGCCGCCGAAACGGCGCGCCGCGAGCTGCGGGTCTGAGGCGCGCAGGCGCTCTGCTGGGAAGCGGACGGGGGAGCGAGGGGGGAGCGAGGGGGAACCCCCGGAAGCCCGCTCCGCCGGACGCCATATAATCAGCGACATGACCAACCTCCCGGCGCCGCTGGTCGGCGTGATCATGGGTAGCAAGAGCGATTACGAGACCCTCGAGCCCTGTCTGGAGCTGCTGCGGGAATTCTTGAGTCCGCACGAGGCGCGCGTGGTCTCTGCGCACCGCACGCCTGACTGGCTTTTTGAATATGCGGCCGGAGCCGAGGCGCGCGGGCTCAAGGTAATTGTCGCTGCCGCCGGCGGAGCGGCGCACTTGCCCGGCATGGTCGCAGCCAAAACGATCCTGCCCGTCCTGGGCGTTCCCATCCCCGCCACCACGCTGAATGGGATCGATTCGCTGCTGTCGATGGTGCAGATGCCCAAAGGAGTTCCGGTGGGAACGCTGGCCATCGGCAAGGCGGGCGCGGCCAACGCCGCCCTGCTCGCGGCCGCGATTCTCGCTACCCACGACGCGCAATTGGGCCGGCGCCTTCACGCCTGGCGCGAGGCGCGTGCGAAAGAGGTGCTGAGCCAGCAGCTGCCGGCCCCGGAGCTGCCGGGATGAGTCCTGTTCTGCCGGGAGCGACGATTGGCATTCTGGGCGGCGGGCAACTGGGACGGATGACCGCGATGGCGGCGCGCTCGCTCGGCTACCGCATTCAGGTAATGGATCCCGATCCCTCGTGTCCCGCGCGCTTTGTCGTCGATGCCTGCTTTGAGGGTTCCTGGGACGACGTGCGGGCCGCCGCGGACCTGGCCAGGGGATGCGATGTGGTCACGCTCGAAATCGAGCAGATTTCGATTCCCGCACTGGAGGCGGCCGGGCGGTATGCACCGGTGCGGCCTTCCGCACGCGTGCTGGAGATGGTGCAAGACCGGCTGCGGCAGAAGACATGGCTGTGCGAGAACGGCTTTCCAGTGGGACCCCATCGCGCGGTTCACTCGCCCGCCGATCTGCGCGATGCCCTGGTCTCGTTGGGCGGACGGATCTATCTCAAGCGCACCTATGGCGGTTACGATGGGCGCGGGCAGATCAAAGTCGACGCGAAGGCCGATCTCGCCGCCGGGCCGGAGCGGGTGGCCCAGGCCGCTTCGACAGCTTGGGCCGCACTTGGCGGGGCCCCCTGCGTCGCCGAGCAGGCCCTGGATTTAGACCGGGAGATTTCCGTCATGGCCGCTCGCTCTCCCGGCGGAGAAGTGCGCGCCTTTCCCGCGGCCACGAACCACCATGAAAACCAGATTCTCGTCTGGAGCGTGTTGCCCTCGTCGATTCCCGGCCAGTTGGAATCTCGCGCGCATGAGATCGCCGTCGCAATGGCGGAAAAGCTTCAGTTGGAGGGGCTGCTCGCAGTCGAGATGTTTGTCACCCGCGGCGGCGATCTGTTCGTCAATGAGCTGGCGCCTCGCCCCCACAACAGCTATCACGCCAGCCAGCGCGCTTGCGTCACCAGCCAATTCGAGCAGGCGGTCCGCGCGGTCTGCGATCTGCCGCTGGGCAACGTGGAAATTGTGCGGCCGGGAGCCATCGCCAATCTCTTAGGAGATCTCTGGCTGGGCGCCCCTCCGCGCTTCGATCGCGCTCTCCGGGTTCCGGAGGTGCGGGTGCACCTTTACGAGAAGCACACACCGCGGCCGGGAAGAAAAATGGGCCACCTGTCGGCAACCGCGCCGACGCCGGAGGAAGCGGTCGCACGGGTGCTCGAAGCCAAGAGCCTTTTGTGAAGAAGAGCCTGTTGTGAAGAAGAGCCTGTTGGGAAAAGCGGCCAGTCGGCCAGTCAGCAGGGCGGCAAAGCGAGCGAGCCGGCAAGCCAGGGCCGGCGGCGGCAGAGCGGATTCACGATAGCTGTACCCCGAGGCAAATACACCATACGCGGCTTTTCTGTTAAGAAGAGCCGCGCTGCTCCAACCACGGTGGGGCATGGCAATTGTGAATCCGCACTAAGCTCCAGCCCGCTGACTCGTTGCGTCCGTTATCCGATGTCCTCGTTCCAGTTCTCCAGAACCTTCTTTACCTCGGCCATGAACTTGCCCGCATCGGCGCCGTCGATGATGCGGTGATCAAAGCCGAGCGTCAGGCGGATGACGCTGCGGATGGCGATGGAGTCGCCGCCGTTTTCATCCGTCATCACCGTGGGCTCTTTGAACAATCCGCCGACGCCCATGATCGCCGCCTCCGGCTGGTTGATGACCGGGGTTCCGAACTGTTCGCCAAAGATGCCGGGATTGGTAATCGTGAAGGTTCCTGAAGCGGTCTCCTCCGGCTTGAGCTTCTTGGACCGCGCGCGCGCGGCCAAGTCGGCGATGGCCCTGGCCACCCCCAGGAAGTTGCGCTCCTCCGCATGCTGGATCACGGGAACGATCAGACCCCAATCGAGAGCCACCGCGATGCCAAGGTTCACATGCTGGTGGTAGCGGATGGATGCGCCTTCCATCGACGCGTTGACGATGGGCATCTTGCGCAGCGTGACAATTACCGCGCGGGCCAGGAACGGCATGTAGGTAAGCTTGACGCCGTTGCGCTGCTCGTACTTGGCCTTCTCGCGCTCGCGGATGCGCACGATGCGTGTCATATCGACCTTGAAGACGGTGTGAACGTGCGCGCTGGTGTGTTTGGAGTCGACCATTCGTTGGGCGATGATGGAGCGCATCCGGCTCATAGGGACCGGTTCCGCGGGGATGTCAGCCGGAACGGCGGCCAGCGCGGCGGGAGCGGCCACTTTACCTGGAGCCTCTGTGGCCCGGCGAGGTTCGGCTGGAGTCGGGACGGTGGCTGCAGCAGCCGGGGCAGCGGCTTGGCCTCCGCGGGATAGAAAGCCGAGTACATCTTCTTTAGTGACCCGGCCGCCCAGGCCGCTGGGGGGAATCTGCGCGAGGTCCAAGTTGTTTTCCTTCGCCATGCGGCGGACCAGGGGCGAGGAACGGACCCGCTCACTCGATGGCGGGCCGGTCTCCGCAATTTCCCCGGCAGCAGGAGCAGCCGCCGGCTTCGCTTTCTCCGGTTTCTCCGGCTGGGCGGGAGCTGCCGCGCCCGCGCCGGAGCCGGCGCTGACGCCCGCGCCGGAGCCAATGACCGCGACGACGGTGTTGATCTGGACCGTCGCGCCGGCTTGAACCTTGATCTCGGCGAGCGTGCCGCTCTCCGGCGCCGGAATCTCCGCATCGACCTTGTCGGTTGAGATTTCGAAGAGCGGCTCGTCTTTCTCGACCGCATCGCCCGGCTGCTTGAGCCATTTGGTGATGGTGCCCTCGAAGATGGATTCGCCCATCTGCGGCATCACTACGTTTACGGGCGCGGAGGGCGTAGCGTCAGAAGCCGGGGCGGCGGCGGCAGCTTTCGGGGCGGCGGACTCGGCGGCGGCAGGAGAGGCCGGCTTCGCTTCCGCCGGCTTCGCGGGCGGCGTGGCAGGCGCGGCGGCCTCGGCGGAGCCATTCGAGGCGGCACCGCCTTCCTCGGCGATTACCGCCACCACGGTGTTTACCGCCACCGTGCTGCCCTCCGCAGCCTTCACTTCAGTCAGTACACCGCTGGCGGGTGAGGGAATCTCGGCGTCGACCTTGTCGGTTGAGATCTCAAAGAGCGGTTCGTCCCGCTGCACGCTCTGGCCAGGCTTCTTGAGCCATTTTGTAATGGTTCCTTCAAAGATCGATTCCCCCATCTGGGGCATGATGACGTCGGTGGGCATAGCGAGACCTTCCTTCGAGCAGAATTCCCATTCTAGAGCATTTGCCGGTGATCCCCCACGAAGCAACCCGCCGAGTGGGCAGCCGCTCTAAGCGGTCGCCCGCCGTGAGGGCTGTAGATCGGCCGGCCGGCATTCAGAGATCACAGATCACGCACCGCGCCTGCGGCCTTCGTGCCGCCCAAGCCGGCGTCAAGACCGGCGTCCAAACCGCGGCGCCCGGGGAGATCGGCGAGGTTTTGGAGAGAGTCCAACCACACCATGCTGCGCTCGAAGACGCGCCCAAAGTGCCGGGCGGCCGAATTGGCCGTCTCCTCGAGCGACGGCGTGAGATGCACTCGCAGATCAATCTGCTCTTCGATGCTGGTGACGCCGCGATCGGCGATGCCGCAAGGCACGATCCAGGCGAAGTCCCTGAGATCCGGAGCGACGTTCAACGCAAATCCGTGCGAGGTAACGGCGCGGGAGATGTGTATGCCGATCGCAGCAATCTTCTTTTCCCCGACTCCGGGGCCCGGGGCGCCGGGGCTGCGGATATTATCCGGGGGGGTGGTCCAGACCCCCGTGCGCCCGGCGATGCGCCGGGTGAGAATGCCGAAGCCGGCGCAGGTGCGGATCAGAACTTCTTCCACCCGGCGAACGTAGTCGATCGCTCCCAAACGCGGCGAAAATCCGCGCAGATCGAGGATGGGATAGCCCACCAGTTGTCCCGGACCGTGATAGGTCACATCGCCGCCGCGATTCGTCTCAATCACAGAAACCCCGCGTCGTTCCAGGAACTCGGGCGAGGCCAGGATGTGGGCGCGATCGGAATTACGCCCCAGCGTGAGCACGGGCGAGTGCTCCAGCAAGAGCAGCGTATCGCCGATCCGCCCTTGCTTGCGAGCTTCGACCAGGTGCTCCTGCAGCGCGAGGCCCGCCGCATATTCCACCCGGCCGAGATACACGAGAGAGATGACCATGCCGATCGCCGGAAACGGGGAAGTGCTTTATGCGTTGATGGCCAGATTCTCCACCTTGCCGAAGGCGTCCAGCATGGCTTCGGAGAGCGTGGGATGGGCGTGGATGGTGAAGAGCATGTCCTCTATGGTGCCTTCCAGCTCCATGGCGGTTACCGCTTCAGCGATTAACTCGGTTGCCTGCGGCCCAATGATATGCACGCCGAGAATCTCGCCGTATTTCGCGCCTGCCACTACTTTGACGAAACCCTCGTGGGAATTGACGATAGAGGCTTTGGAGTTGGCGGAGAAAGGAAACTTGCCCACCTTGACCTCGTATCCCTTCTCGCGGGCTGCCGCCTCGCTCCAGCCCACACTGCCGATTTGCGGCTCGCAGTAGGTGCAGGCGGGGATGCGTTCGCGCCGCACCGGCCGCGCCGGTTTCCCCGCGATGCGTGCCGCCACCACCATGCCGGCCATGGCTCCCACGTGCGCCAACTGAGGCATACCGGCGACCACGTCGCCAATCGCGAAGATGCCGGGCTCGGCGGTCTGCATCCATTCGTCGGTGAGAATAAAGCCGCGCTCGGATTTGACCTTCGTCTTCTCCAGGCCGATCCCCGCGGTGCGCGGAGCCCGCCCCACCGCGACCAGGACCTTCTCCGCTTCCTTCGTCACCGATTTGCCGTCGGCGGCGGTAAAGGTCACCTTGACGCCGTCCTTCGTCCTCTCAACCTTTTCCACCTTGGATCCGGTGTGGGTCTCGATGCCGCGCTTGCGGAAGACGCGCTCCAATTCCGCGCTAACCGCCTCGTCTTCATTGGGGACCATGCGGGGCAGATACTCCACGATTACGATTTCGCTGCCGAAGGTCCTGAAGATGGATCCGAACTCGACGCCCACCGCGCCGGCGCCGATCACCACCATCGATTTCGGGATCTGCTGGATGGCGAGAATCTCCATGTTGGTCAGAATGCGGTCGTCGGGCTTGAGGCCGGGAAGCATGCGCGCATCCGATCCGGTGGCAATAGCCACGTTCCTGGTTCGAATCTCCTTTTGCTCTCCGCCTTCCACCGCTACCGTGTGTATTCCGTTCTTGGCCGCTCCGGTCAGCCGGCCCGTGCCGCGAATCACGGTGACCTTGTTCTTGCGCATCAGGAAGTCCAAGCCCTTGGTGTGCTTGGTGACGATGTCGTTCTTGCGGTCGAGGATCGCCTTCCAATTGACGGTGACTTTCCCGACGCCCTCGATGCCGTATTCCTTGGCGTGCAGCACGTAGTCGTAGACTTCGGCATTGAAGAGCATGGACTTGGTGGGAATGCAGCCCCAATGCAGGCAAGTACCGCCCAGCTTGGAATCCCGCTCGATGAGAGCAACCTTCAATCCGTATTGGCCGGCGCGGATGGCGGCCGTATAGCCGGCCGGACCTCCGCCAATGATTGCGATGTCGTACGTCGTTTCCGTCAAAAGGCAGCTCCTTTTCGTTCATTTTACGCTGCGTTTGCCACCGGCCCGCAGGCCGCGCCATTGTGCCACACTGAAGGAGTGCGACCGCACTTGGCCACTCTGCTCGAGGATTTTCGCCGCTACGGCAGCCAAACCGCAGTCGTGACCCACCGCGGCAACCGGCGCTTCGCCACGAGCTGGGCCGCGCTGGCGGAGTTGAGCGCCCGCTTTGCCGCGGAATTGGAGCGCCGGGAGATTCGTGCCGGCGACCGGGTGCTCATCTGGGGTGACAATTCGGCCGAATGGATCGCCGGCTTCTTTGGCTGTGTTTTGCGCGGGGTGATAGCGGTGCCGCTCGATGCCGCGGGCAGCCCGGATTTCGCCCTCCGCGTGGTCCGCGAAGTTGAGCCGAAGCTGGCGATAGGGACGGGCAGGCGGATCCTCTCGCTGGGATCTCCCGCGCTCCTCTTTTCCCAATTCGCGGCGGCGCTGCCGCCGCCCGACTATTCTGTGCTGCCGGGGCTCTCCCGTGAAAGCTTGTTGCAGATCGTCTTCACGTCCGGCACTACTTCCGAGCCCAAGGGAATCGTGCACACCCACGGCAACGTGCTGGTTTCGCTCGATGTGCTGGAAGCGGAGGTGGCAAAGTACATGCGTTATGAGCGCATCTTCCATCCGGTGCGCTTCTTGCACACGTTGCCGCTGAGCCATGTCTTCGGCCAATTCATGGGCCTTTGGACGCCGGCCTTGATCGCCGCCGAGGTTCACTATGAATCCCGCCTGGAGGCGCAGCGCCTGCTGCGGATCATCCGCGATGAACGTATCTCGCTGCTGGCGGCGGTGCCTCGGGTGTTGGAACTGCTGCGGGCGCATCTGCTTGCCGCGATGCCGGAGATCGGGCCAACGCTGCGCCGCGCGCAGCGCGAATCCTTCGGCAGACGCTGGTGGCGCTTTCGCCGGTTGCATCGCCGCCTGGGACTCAAGTTCATCGCCTTTGTCTCCGG